>JANXOV010000103.1 GCA_025357635.1 Pseudomonadota bacterium | reverse complement strand
AACTTCGTGCGATGAGACGGCCGTGGCGGTGTTCGATTCGCAAGCCGGGCTGCTGGCGCACACACTGTTCAGCCAGATCAGCCTGCATCAGGCATTTGGGGGCGTGGTGCCCGAATTGGCGTCCCGGGACCATGTCAAACGCTTGTTGCCGCTGATCCGGCAGACCCTGGCTCAAGCCCAAACCAGCCCGGGGCAGATCGATGGCGTGGCCTACACGGCAGGGCCCGGCCTCATCGGCGCCTTGTTGGTGGGCGCCAGTGTTGCTCGAAGCCTTGCCTATGCCTGGGGCGTCAAGGCCGTCGCCGTTCACCATCTGGAGGGTCACCTTTTGGCGCCACTGCTGGAGCCTGAGCCCCCGGAGTTCCCCTTTTTAGCCTTGCTGGTCTCTGGCGGACACACACAACTGGTGAGTGTGGCGGCCTTCGGCCGCTACGAGATGATGGGAGAGTCCCTGGATGACGCCGCCGGCGAGGCCTTCGACAAGACCGCCAAGCTGCTCGGCCTGCCGTATCCGGGCGGTGCCCCCCTGTCGAAGCTGGCCGAACAGGGCCGCGCAGGTGCCTATGAATTCCCCAGGCCCATGCTGGATCGCCCAGGGCTGGATTTTAGTTTTAGTGGTTTGAAAACGGCCGCCCTAGTAGCCTTGCGCAACCGCGCGCCGGGGGATCAGGCGAGGGCCGACATTGCACGCGGCTTCGAAGCAGCGGTCGTGGACACCCTGGTTGAAAAGTCGCGGCGCGCGCTGCGCGCCAGCGGACACCGCCGATTGGTCGTGGCCGGCGGCGTGGCCGCCAACCGGCCGCTGCGCGAGGCTTTGTCGCACATGGCGGCCGCGCAGGGCGCGGAGGTGTTTTTCCCCCGGCTGGAGTTTTGCACGGACAATGGCGCGATGATTGCCATCGCCGGTTGTTACCGGTTGCAAGGCGGCGCGAGCGCCGGCCTGGGCATCGAAGCGCGGGCCGTCTGGGAATTGGCCGCTCAGTAAATTACGGAGTGAAGCAGCAAGAAAATGGACAAGATCTTTTTGAAAGAGCTCAAGACCGAGGCCATCATCGGGATATTCGACTGGGAGCGGCAGGTCAAGCAGACCGTGCTCATCGATCTGGAGATGAACGCAGACGTGCGCAAGGCCGCGCTCAGCGATTCGATTGAAGACACCCTCAACTACAAGCGGGTTGCCAAACGCATATTGGAATTCATCGAGCAGTCCAGTTTTCATCTGGTGGAAACGCTGGCCGAACACATCGCCATGCTCGTGCTCGAGGAGTTCCAGGTCAGCTGGGTGAAGGTTGCCCTCAACAAACCCGGCGCCATCCGCAGTTCGCGCAGCGTCGGCATCATCATCGAACGCGACACAAAGGATGCAGATGACTGGCGTCTACGTCGCGGCGGGAAGTAACGTCGATGCGCGGCGCAACATCCGCCGCGCGCTGTCCGAACTGAGAAAGCGTTTCCCCGGACTGCGCGTATCCAGCGTTTATCAGAACGCGGCCGTTGGCTTTCAAGGCGATGACTTCATCAACCTCGTGGTCGGCTTCGATACGGCTTTGAGCCTGCGCGATCTCATCGCGGAACTGCGCACCATCGAGGCGATCTGTGGCCGGGCGCGCGATGCGCTCAAGTGGGCGCCACGCTCGATGGATCTGGACATCCTTCTTTACGGGGACATGGTGGGCGTGACGCCGGAGGCGACCCTGCCGCGGCCCGATTTGCTGCGCCGGCCCTACATGCTGGGGCCGCTGGCCGACATCGCCGCTTCGCTTCAGCACCCGGTCCGGCACAGAAGCATCGGCCAATTGTGGAGCGAATTCGATCGTGGCGCGCACACGATGTCCGTCATCGACATCGACGCGGATTAGATGCTGCGTCCGCCGTCCACGGCGATGATCTGTCCGGTGATATACGGCGCGTCTTTGGCGAGAAACAGGACGGTGCGCGCGATGTCCTGCGGCGACCCGTGGCGCTTCAACGCCGTTTTGCCAATGATCTCGCGCTTCAGATCCTCGCCCATGGAATCCTCCGGCCACAGAACCGGGCCGGGCGCGATGCCGTTGACGCGAATCTGCGGTCCGAGTTCGCGCGCCAGCGATAGCGTCAGCATGGCCAGACCCGCTTTTGCCGCGCAGTACACGGGGTGCGCTTTGAGCGGCCGCGCAGCATGAATGTCGAGCATGTTGATGATCAGGCCGCGGGCCTCGCGCAGATGCGGCGCCGCGGCCTGCGACAGGAACAGCGGCGCCTTCAGGTTGCTGCCCATCAGGTCGTCCCAGTCCCGCAGCGTGATTTCCCCGACAAGCGTCGGGTAGAACGTCGAGGCGTTGTTGATCAGGATGTCCAGACGGGAAAATGCGGCAAGCGCCGCACCGACGATGGCCGGCGCCTGGGTGTGATCGAGCAGATCGGCGCCGTAGACGCAGGCCGAATGCGCCCGCGTGCGGTTGAACCCGGCGGCCAGCGCATGCGCTTCTTCGCTGGAGCTGCGATAGTGGATCAGGAGGCGCGCGCCTGCGGCATGCAGCGCGCCGGCGACCACGGCGCCCACCCGCCGCGCGCCGCCGGTGATCAGAACCACCTGGTCCTTGAGAGCGGAGCTTTCGACACTGTCTTTCATGGAGTGTGACGATACCGCAATGCCCTCACCACGTGAACCGCCGCTCGGGGAGATTGAAGCGGCGCATGCGCGCCGCGTTCAGGCGCATATCGAGACTCAGATCGACGAGGCGGGTGGTTGGCTGAGCTTCGAGCGCTTCATGGACCTTGCCCTGTACGCGCCGGGGCTGGGCTATTACAGCGCAGGCGCCCACAAGCTGGGACCGGGCGGTGATTTCACCACGGCTCCCGAACTGTCGCGATTGTTCGGCGGTTGCATCGCACGTCAATGCGCTCAGGTGCTCGGCGCGCTGAGCGGCGGGACCATCATGGAAATAGGCGCCGGCAGCGGTCGGCTCGCGGTCGATGTTCTGCGGCGCCTGGAGACGCTCGGGTCGTTGCCTGAGGAATACTGCATTTTGGAAATCAGCGCGGATCTGCGTGAGCGGCAGCGATTGCTGATCGCGGCGCAGGCGCCCCATCTGCTGGGCCGCGTGCAATGGCTGGATGCGCCGCCCCCGCGCAGCGCGCTGCGCGGCGTGGTCATTGCCAATGAGGTGTTGGACGCTCTGCCGGTGGCGCGTTTCGGTTGGTGGCCGGACCGGGTCCAGGAGTGGGGAGTCATCGTGCAGGATAACCGCTTCGCGTGGAGTGCGCGCCCGGCGGACGCGCGATTGCGATCCGCCGTACAAGCCGTCGCCGCGGCGGCCGGCGCCGAATGGCACGGCGGATACAGTTCAGAAGTCTGTCTGCGCATGCGCGACTGGACGGCGAGCGTCACGCAGTGTTTGAGCGCCGGCGTGGTGCTGTGGTTCGACTATGGATTGCCGCGCAACCAGTATTATCTGGCCGAGCGCAGCGACGGAACTCTGCTGAGCCACTTTCGGCAGCGCGCGGTGGACGATGTGCTGCGCCATCCCGGCGTGCAGGACATCACTGCGTGGGTGGACTTTACCGCGCTGGCCGAAAGCGGCGATGCGGCCGGCTTCGACGTCGCGGGTTTCACCAACCAGGGGTTTTTTCTGGCGGGTGCCGGCATCGAGCAGGACATGCAGTTGCTGGGGGCGGGCGATGAGCGAGCCGGTGCGCGCCTGGCGAATCAGGCGCGGCGGCTGATGCTGCCCGGTGAAATGGGTGAGCGCTTCAAGGCGATGGCGTGGATGCGCGGAATGCAGGTGGATCTCATGGGTTTCACGGTCCGCGATTTTCTGCATACACTGTAGCGGCGGCAACGGAATCGACGGTGCGCCTGGCTCACGATGCGTGCAATTCAGGTGCGGGTGCGTCGCGAGCGGCGCTCAGCGCTCTTGGTCTGCGACGGCGCAGTGTTGGTGAGCGGTCCGATCTGGCTCACGATGGCCTCCAAGGTCGGCCGTTCGCGGGGTGTGTGCTCATCGATGGCTTTGCGCATCGCGGCGAGGTGCGCAGGCGTGGTGCCGCAGCAGCCACCGATGATGCGGGCGCCGGCGTCCACCGCCAGAGCGGCGTATCGCGCCATCAGTTCCGGGGTTCCCGAGTAGACGCATTCGGTGCCGACAAAATGCGGTATGCCGCAGTTGCCCTTGGTGACCAGGGCATGCGGGGAGCCTTGCATTTCCAGCAGCGAGACGAGAATGTCAGAGGCTCCGACGCCGCAGTTTGCGCCGATGGCCACAGGCGCCACGGGCTGCGCCGACAGCGCCTCGGCGAGCGATCCGGGCAGCAGGCCCATCATGGTACGGCCGGCGGTGTCGAACGAGCAGGTGACCACGTAGGGCAGGCCCACCGCGGTGGCGGCTTGCGCAGCGGCATTGACCTCTTCGGTCGAAGACATGGTTTCGATCCACGCGACATCGGCGCCGCCGTCGCGCAGGCCGCGCATCTCCAGCGTGAACGAGGCCGCGGCGTCCGCATGCGTGAGCGCCCCCATCGGTTCAAACAGCTCACCGGTCGGACCTACGGCGCCGGCCACCACCACCGGGCGGGGGGCTGCATCGGCGACTTTGCGCGCAAGGCCGGCGGCGCCCTTGGCCAGGTCGTAGGTGCGATCCTGCGCGTTGTGCAATTTCAGCCGATGCGGATTGCAGCCAAAGGTGTTGGTTAGAATGATGTCGGCCCCCGCCTCGACGAAGCGCCGGTGCAGATCCATGACATCTTCGGGACGGTCCACCGTCCAGAATTCCGGAGGCTCGCCGGAGGTGAGCCCGGCAAGAAAGTAATTGGTGCCCGTGGCGCCATCGGCCAGCAGAACGCGGTGGGTGGCCAGCAGGGTCGAGAGTGCGGTTCGCATGGGTAATATGATACCGGCGGCGGCGCTCCATTGCGGTATGTTTGTGCTTTCCCGCGGCAAAAATGAGGCAACGATGCAATTTGACGAACTGGTTCCCGGATTGGTGATCGAGCTGGGCCCGCGTGAGGTCACCGAGCGTGAAGTCATTGAGTTTGCGCAGCGCTACGACCCGCAGTATTTTCACACCGATCCGGTTCGTGCGGCCGCCAGCCGCTGGGGCGGATTGATTGCCAGCGGCTGGATGACGGCCGGCATTGCGATGCAGCTGGTGGTCGCCGCGATACTGGAGGGGTCGGGCTCCATCGGCTCACCCGGACTGGATAATCTCCAATGGCTGCACCCCGTGCGCCCAGGTGACGTGTTGCGGCTCAAGGTAAATGTGCTCGAATCGAGGATCTCCAAGTCCGGCACGGTGGGCGTGGTTCGCTGGATGTGGCAGGTGTTCAATCAGAGCGAGGTCATGGTCTTGAGTCTGGTCGCGACCAGCTTGTTCGAGATGCCGAAAAAACCCGGATAGCGGCGCGACGGCCCGAGGCTCAAGCGGCCGGGCCCAGTTCCTTGAGGGCGGCGATCCGGCGCTTGTGTAGTTGCTCGGCGATTCCTTCGCCGCGGTGCTCGGCCAGATCCGCCGCGGTCGGCCTGATCGCCGCCGCTGCTTCGAATGCCCGCATCAGCCAGGCGCGCTGCGGATAGGGTTTGGATTCGAATCCGGTGCGGCCGCGGCCATCGGCTTCGCAGGCGAGCAGCACGTCGGCGAAGCGGGCGGGCCGGCGAAACGCATCGGCTCGTTCGAGAAGCTCCACGATGGTGCCCGGCCGCAGCTCCAGCGCCCGGTGCACGATGCCATGGTAGCGCGCGACCAGAACCGCCAGTTCCCGATACGCCGCGGGCACGCGCAGCCGCCGGCACATCGCCTGGATGAGGGCAACGCTGCGCTCCTCATGTCCGTGATGCTTGGGCCATTGCGCCGGCGGCGTCGTCGCCTTGCCCAGGTCGTGCGTCAGCGCGGCAAATCGAACGCCGACATCCTCACTCAAGGCGACGGCAGCATCGAGCACCAACAGCGTGTGGATGCCGGTGTCGATTTCCGGATGCCATTGGGGCGGCTGCGGCACGCCGAACAGCGCGTCGATCTCCGGATAAATGACGCGCAGCGCGCCGCAGGCGCGCAGCGTGCGGAAAAACTCCCCGGCCGCCTTTTCCGACAATGCTTTTTCCGTTTCAACCCAGACGCGCTCCGCCACCAGCGCATCGACTTCCCCGCGTTCGGTCATGGTGCGCATCAGCGCAAGCGTCTGCGGCGCGACCGTAAACCCCAGTGGCGCAAACCGCGCCGCGAATCGCGCGACGCGCAGCACGCGCACCGGGTCTTCGGCGAACGCATCCGACACATGCCTCAGCACGCGCGCCTGAATATCGGCCCGGCCATTGAACGGATCGATCAGCGTGCCGTCCGCGCCCTGCGCGATCGCGTTGATGGTCAGGTCGCGGCGGCCCAGATCCTCCTCCAGCGTGACCTGCGGGCCGAACTCGACGCTGAAGCCGCGATAGCCCGGCGCCACTTTGCGCTCCATGCGCGCCAGTGCGTGCTCCTCCTGGGTCTGAGGATGCAGAAACACCGGAAAGTCGCGGCCCACCTCGCGAAAGTGGTCGCGCAGCATCTGCTCGCGGGTTGCCCCCACCACGACCCAATCGCGTTCCTTGACGGTGAGTCCCAGCAGCGCGTCCCGAACCGCCCCGCCGACCAGATACACTTGCATGCATGAATAGTAGCAGCATCGCCCGAACCGTCCGAGCGGCGTTGGCCGTCGCGGCGGTTTCGGCGCTGAACGCCGGCTGCTATGCCCTGCAGGCCGCCGGCGGCCAGATGGCCGTCATGTCCAAGCGGCAACCGATAGCGCGAGTCATCGCCGACCCGGCCACCGAGCCGAAGGTTCGCTCGCAGTTGCAGAGCGTCACCGCCATCCGCGAGTTCGCTTCGCGCGAACTGAAGCTGCCCGACAACGGCAGCTATCGCCAGTATGCGGACATCCACCGCGACTACGTTGTATGGAACGTGTTTGCCGCGCCTGAGTTTTCGCTGCGGCCCAAGCAATGGTGTTTTCCGATCGCCGGGTGCGTTGCGTATCGCGGCTACTTCAAACAAAAGCGCGCCCTGGCGTATGCGAAGCGGCTGCGTGAACAAGGATTCGATGTGGCGAGCGGGGGCGTCGCCGCCTATTCGACACTGGGGCACTTCGACGATCCCGTGCTGAGCACCATGTTGGGATGGTCTGACGTGCAACTGGCGTCGATCATCTTTCATGAATTGACGCATCAGTTGCTCTATGTCGCCGATGATTCAGCGTTCAACGAGGCGCTGGCGACCCTGGTGGAACAGGAGGGGGTCGAGCGCTGGCTGCAGGCGCAGGGACGCGACCGGGACCTGGCGGCCTACCGTGAGCAGCACGGTCGCATCTCGCAGGTGGTGGCGATGCTGATCCAAACGCGCACCGGACTGAGCGCGTTGTATGCGCAGCCATTGGCTGCACATGACATGCGCCTGCGCAAGCAGCAGGAGTTTGAAGCGCTACGGAGCCGGTTTGGCGCGATGAAATCGCATTGGAATGGCCCTGTCCCGTATGAGGCTTGGTTTGCGCAACCCTTGAACAACGCCCACCTGGCCTCGGTGGCCACCTATCAAGTCTGCGTGCCCGGATTCGCCCGTGAGTTGCGCGAGGCGGGTGCGGACCTGCCGCGCTTCTATGAGCGCGCGCGAGCGCTGGCAAAACTCAGCGTTGCGCAGCGGCAGCGGCTGGTGTGCGGCGGGAGTTGATCAGATCCTGCGCGGCTGCGAGGCAGCGTTGGCCCGCCCGCCTTGAAGCCGGCATTCGCTCAATCGGGCATTGTCTTCGAAACAACCCAGGTAGGTCTTCGCAACCCCGGGCATCGCTTGCGGGGTGATGCCCAGCGCCGACATGGCCTGCGCCGTGCAGACGCTGTCGATGCTCAGCGAGCGGTAGTTGTCGGTGGAGAACGGCCGCCCCGGAACGAAATTCATGACGAACGCCTGAATCCGCGCGATGAAGTCCGGCAGTCCGATGATCCATCGGCGATGACCGGTGAGCGTGGCGACGAGTTCGATGATTTGCCGCAGCGTGTAGGTGTGCGGACCGCCCAGCTCGTAGGTCTGGCGGCTGGTGAAACCGCCGCGCAAGGCCCGGATCATGGCTTCGATGACATCGTCCACGAACACCGGCTGAAAGCGCGCCTGCGGCTTGGCCAGCGGAAACACCAGCGGCAGCGCAGCCAGCAGCTTGGCGAAACGATTCAGAAAAGAGTCGCCTGGCCCGAACATCACCGAGGGTTTGAAGATGGTCCAATCGACATCGCCTGCATGCTCGCCAATGAGCTGCTCCGCCTCGCCCTTGGAGCGCAGGTAATGGCTGGGCGCCGCGGGGTCTGCCTTGAGCGAGGACAGCTGCAGCAGGCGCGTGACATTGGCTGAGCGGCACGCCTGCAGCACGCCGCGCGTCAGCTCGGTATGCGCGCGGCGGAATCCATCACCGCCGAACCAGCGTTCATTCAGGATGCCCACCAGATTGATGACCACGTCCTGACCCCGGAAGTATTCGCTCAGGCTGCCGGCGTTGTAGACGTCGCAGTCGAGCAGGGAAAGTCCGGGGAGCACCAGCAGGTGCTTGTGGGCTTCCCGGCTTCGCGTCAGCACGGTCACGCGGTGTCCGGCGCGAATCAGCCGCGATACCAGCCGCGTGCCGACAAAGCCGGTGCCGCCGAGGATGCAGATCGACAGGGTGCGCATGCTGCTGATCGGTCTTTATCTGATCGGAATCAGCAGCAGGGCCGAGCCGCGCTTCACGTTCAGGAACGGCACCTTGGCGCCCTTCATTGCCTCGCGGAACTGCTTGAGGTTCGTCACGCGGGTGCGGCCCACTGCGACGATGACGTCATTGGCGCGCAGGCCTGTCTGCGCCGCGGGGCTGCCTTCCTGCACGGAGCCCACCAGCACCCCTGCTTCATCGGCGGCATTGCCCAGGTCTGCGCCGTCGAGCGACTTGTTGAGCGACGCGGCGTCGAGGGACTCCGCTTCGCTCTTCTCAGTGATCATTGCGGTGATCTTGCGCGCCTTGCCGTCGCGCAACAGACCCAATTCCACCTTGTCGCCCACGCGCAACATGCCCACGGTTGCGCGCAGTTCGCCGGCGCCCTTCGTGTTGACGCCGTTGACCGAGGTGATGATGTCGCCGGTCTTGACTCCCGCGCGGTCGGCGGCGGAGCCTTGGACCACGCCGGCAACCAGCGCGCCGCGGCTTTCGGTCAAGCCGAATTCCTTGGCGATGTCCGGCGTGACATCGTAGATGTTGACGCCCAATACACCGCGCTTGACCTGACCGAAGCGGACCAATTGATCCATGACGCTCTTGACCATGTTCACTGGGATGGCGAAGCCGATGCCGATGTTGCCGCCGCTGCGCGATAGGATGGCGGAGTTGATGCCTTCCAGTTCGCCGCGCAGATTGACCAGCGCACCGCCGGAATTGCCCGGATTGATCGAAGCATCGGTTTGAATGAAGTCCTCATAGCCGTCCGGATTGATGCCCGAACGGCCCAGCGCGCTCACGATTCCGTAGGTCACCGTGTGCTGCAGACCGAAGGGGTTGCCGATGGCGACCACGTAATCGCCCACTTCCAGCTTGGTCGAGTCGCCGAGCGGCATGGGCACCAGATTGGGCTGCTTGGCCTGCAATACGGCGATGTCCGATCCCTCGTCGCTGCCGATGACCGTCGCCGTGAAGCTGCGATTGTCGAGCAGGGTGATGGTGATCTCGCTCGCGTTTGCGATCACGTGATGATTGGTGATGATGTAGCCGTTCTTCGCGTCGACGATGACACCGGAGCCGGCGCTTTGAAACTGCCGCTCGCGCGGCGCCTGATCGGGCGGCGCGTCGAAGAAGCGGCGGAAGAAAGGGTCGTCCAGCAGCGGATTGCGCTGGCCTTGTTCCTTGATGGTGCCGCGCGTGGCAATGTTGACCACGGAAGGCGATATGCGTTTGACCATGGGGGCGAGCGAGGGTACGGGCGTTTCGCCCACCGCAGCAGGCTGCGCGGCCAGCGTGGGCGCGAACGAGGAACCGAGGGTTGCCGCAGCCAGGCTCAGCGACGCGACAGTCTTGCGCAAACTCATGCGTGATCCTTTATCGTTGGTGACTCGTCAATGCCCGAAAAAGACAAGGGCCCAGGTGGTAAGTTCCACCCAGGCCCGTATCTTACACGGCCTCACATCCGCTCAGGCGCCTCAGGCAGCCTCGACCAGAATCTTGCGCGGCTGCACCTGCGCCAGTTTTGGAATCAGCACTTCCAGCACGCCGTTGGTGACCTTGGCGCGGATACTCTGTGCGTCGGCGGTTTCAGGCAGACTGAAACGGCGCTGGAAATTCCCGCTCAAGCGTTCGACTCGGCGATAGCCTTCGTGGTTCTCGCGGCGCACCGACTCGCGGCTGCCGCGAATGCTCAGCACGCCCTGTTCAGAGGTGATTTCCACGGCGGCAGGATCCACGCCCGGCAGATCCAAGTGCAGCACAAACTGTGAGGGCTCTTCATAGATGTCGGCGGCCGGAAGCCAGGCGCCCGAATCCGCAGCGGTGGTCACGGGGTTGTTGAAAAAGCGCAGAGACCAAGGCTCATAGCGTAAGACTGTCATGGCGAGTGTTCCTAAAAGTGGTTGCAGACGCGTCGTCTGCTTGCATCACAAAATGAGGTCCTTTGCCTTGATTTCAACACCTGAAAAAAAGTCAATGGCATAGCGCGGGCACAGGCTGTGAACAAGATGTGGACGAAGTCAAACACAAGATGTTGCGTTCGGCCGAAAAAGTGCTTGACCGCCTCGCTCAAAAAGGTTCCAATGAAATTTCTCGGGTTAATCTTGCAACTAATTGAAAGATAAGTATTTTATTGGATGAAATCTGGTCAAAAAAAATCTTGACGCTGGTTTGGGCGCGACATAACCTTTCCGCCCTGACACAAGATGTAGTGATCGCCCGCCGGCGCTACACCGTCAGCTATTTGCAGCGCCGGTGGCCACCAGATCAAGCCTCCAACGCTATTTGTATTTGCGCCGTTCGATCAGCCAGGAGCGTAATTAACAACCATGAATACGGTGGTGAAGATTCAAAATAAAACCGTCAGCAGCATTCCTTATCAGGAAGCTTCGCTGGATATCTGGGATAAGAAATACCGCCTGACTTCGAAAGACGGCACACCCATCGACAAAACGATGGACGAAACGTATCAGCGCGTCGCCCGCGCATTGGCCGATGTCGAGGGCGAATCGGAGCGCGATTCATGGTACGAGTCTTTTTTGTGGGCGCTGCGCCAGGGCGCCATTCCAGCCGGCCGCGTCACCTCCAACGCCGGCGCACTCGAGCACAAGCCGGCCACCTCGACCATCAACTGCACCGTCTCGGGCAGCATCCGCGATTCGATGGATGACATCCTGGGAAAGGTGCACGAAGCGGGGCTTACGCTCAAGGCCGGCTGCGGCATCGGCTATGAATTCTCCACGCTGCGTCCCCGCGGCGCATACGTGTCGGGCGCGGGCGCGTATACCTCAGGTCCTTTGTCGTTCATGGATATCTACGACAAGATGTGTTTCACCGTGTCCTCCGCGGGCGGCCGCCGCGGCGCGCAGATGGGCACTTTCGACGTCGGGCATCCCGACGCCCTGGAGTTCATCCGCGCCAAACGTGAGAACGGTCGCCTGCGCCAGTTCAACCTGTCGCTGCTGGTCACCGACGAATTCATGAAAGCGGTGAAGAGCGACGCGGACTGGAAGCTGGCGTTTCCGATCGGCCGCCAGGAATTTGAAACTGAACAGCCGGATCTGAGCGACCCGGGCAAGTACGTCTGGCGCGAATGGCCGCAGACCGACGGCTATGTGAGCAACGCCGAAGGCCTCGTCGCCTGCAAGATCTACAAGACCCTGCCGGCGCGGCGCGTGTGGGACGTCATCATGTCCTCCACCTACGATTTCGCCGAGCCGGGCTTCATTCTCATCGACAAGGTCAATGAGATGAATAACAACTGGTGGGACGAAAATATCCGCGCCACCAATCCCTGCGTGACCGCGGACACCTGGGTGCAGACCAGCGAAGGGCCCCGTCAGGTCGCGGACCTCATCGGCGTGCCATTTATGGCGCGCGTCGATGGCGAAGATCACGCCAGCAACGCTGAAGGGTTCTTCCGAACCGCCACCAAGGAAGTGGTGCAGCTCAACACGGCAGAAGGCTACAGTCTACGGCTTACCGCCGATCATCGTGTGCGCCGCGTGACGCGGCAGACGCCGTGGAGCAGCGATACAGCCTGGTGCGCAGCGGGGGAGTTGCAACCTGGCGATCACGTTTTGCTGCAGGACCATCGCTCCAACGTCGCATGGGCCGGCGAGCATTCGCTGGGTGAAGGGTATCTGTTGGGCCTGTTGATCGGGGATGGAACCATGGCCGGCACTCGCGCGGTGCTTTCAGTGTGGCCCGGTGAGGCCGTGGCATCGGGCGGTGATGTGGCTCGACCCGGCGTGACCGGCGTGATGCACGCCGCGATGGAGTCGGCGAGAGGGTTGGCTGGTCGCAGCGATTTCAGAGGCTGGAATCCCATCGCAGGTCGTGGCGAGTACCGCCTGCGGGTGGCCGGCCTTGACGAACTGGCCGCTCACTTCGGTGTGCAGGCCGGCAATAAGACCATCACGCCCGCGATGGAACGCAGTTCCAGCGAGTTTCACCGGGGACTGTTGCGCGGCTTGTTCGATGCCGAGGCTGCCGTTCAGGCAACCCAGGCGAAGGGCTGCTCCGTGCGTCTTTCGCAGTCTGATGTCACGTTGCTCGCTGCCGCGCAGCGCATGCTGTTGCGACTCGGCGTTGCGTCCACACTCTATGGCGATCGGCGTGAGGCCGGGGCGCGACAGATGCCCGATGGCCATGGCGGCAGCACCGTCTACACCACGTGCGCGCAGCACGAACTCGTGATCAGTGGCGAGAATCTGCTGCAGTTCGCGCAGCAGGTTGGTTTTGCCGATACGGACAAGGCGGCGCGGCTCAGCGCTGCATTGGCGGGATACCGTCGCCGCATCAATCGGGAACGATTCGTCGCGACGGTGGAATCGATAGCGCCGGATGGAATCGAAGACGTATACGACGTACAGGTTCCCGGCATCAACACCTTTGATGCCAATGGACTGCATGCGCACAACTGCGGCGAGCAGCCGCTGCCACCGTATGGCTCCTGCCTGCTGGGTTCGGTGAATCTCACCAAGTTCGTGGTCGATCCGTTCACCGAGGAGGCCCGCTTTGACTGGGAGACCTACCGCAAGGTCGTCAAAGTATTCACACGCATGCTCGATAATGTCGTGGAGATCAACGGGCTGCCGCTGCCGCAGCAGCGCCGCGAGATCCTGCGCAAGCGCCGTCACGGCATGGGCTTCCTGGGCCTGGGCTCAACCATCACCATGATGGGCATGAAGTACGGCTCGAAGAAATCCGTGGCCTTCACGCAAAACGTGTCGCGCGAAATGGCCGTCGCCGGCTGGGAAGCCGCTCTGGAACTGGCACGCGAAAAAGGCCCTGCGCCCATCATGACCGAGGAATTCACCGTGACTGCCGAGATGCTGCGCAAGCGCCCGGAAATGTCCAGGGACGGCTGGCGTTTGGGCGCCACGATCCCGGGGCGGGTGCTGCACGCTCGTTACAGCCGGTACATGCAGCGCATCGCCGAGGCTGCGCCGGAACTGGTGGATGATCTGGCTGAAGTTGGCGCACGCTTCACGCATCACACCTCGATTGCCCCTACCGGCACCATTTCCCTGTCGCTGGCCAACAATGCCTCCAATGGCATCGAGCCGTCATTTGCGCACCACTACTTCCGCAATGTGATACGCGAAGGCAAGAAGTCCAAGGAAAAGATCGATGTCTTTTCGTTTGAGCTGCTGGCATACCGCGAGTTGATCAATCCGCGCGCCATGCCCAGTTCACAGCTGCCCGGCGAGAAGCTGCCGGAGTACTTCGTTTCCGCCGACGACATCGGCCCCAAGGAACACGTCGACATTCAAGCGGCGGCGCAGCTGTGGGTGGATTCCTCGATTTCCAAAACGGCGAACGTTCCCACCAATTACAAGTACGAAGACTTCAAAGACATCTACATGTACGCCTATGAGCAGGGCTTGAAAGGCTGCACCACCTTTCGCTTCAATCCGGAAGCCTTCCAGGGCGTTCTGGTCAAAGAAGAGGACCTCAAGAACACGACCTACGTGTTCACGCTCGAGGACGGCAGCGAGGTCAAGGTGCAGGGCGATCAGCAGATCGAATACGACGGTGAGATGCACACCGCCGCGAATCTGTTCGATGCCCTCAAAGAAGGCTACTACGGGAAATTTTGATCATGTCCACCATCAAGATCGACAAGAAGATTGCCAAGTATCGCGTGCAGACGCCGGCCGCCGCGGAAGACTCGCGCCCGGCCGCCGTCGAAAAGCTCAAAGCCGAAGACAATGTCATTTGGATGCACGAAAAGCTCGAGCGCCCGGACGTGCTCATCGGATCCACCTACAAGATCAAGACGCCGGTGTCGGATCACGCCATGTACGTGACCATCAACGACATCATCTTGAATGAAGGCACCCCGCATGAGCAGCGGCGCCCGTTCGAGGTGTTTATCAACACCAAGAATCTGGATCACTTCCAGTGGATCGTCGCGCTGACGCGCGTCATCTCGGCCGTGTTTCGCAAAGGCGGCGACGTCACCTTCCTGGTGGATGAACTCAAGGCCGTGTTCGATCCGCGCGGCGGTTACTGGCAGCCCGGCGGCAAGTTCATGCCCTCGACGATTGCCGAACTGGGCCACGTCATAGAGCGTCACCTGCAGACCATCGGCATGCTCAAGCGGACCGAACTCGACGAACACCAGCGCAAGATGGTCGAGCAGAAGCGCGCCGAATTCGACGCGCGCAGCAAGCAGGCTGACGCGTTCTCCAAGTCGCATTTCCCCGAAGGCGCACAGCTGTGCGCCAAGTGCAGCACGGCCGCGGTGGTGATGATGGACGGCTGCATGACCTGCTTGAATTGCGGCGAGTCCAAGTGCGGCTGAGTTGAGGCGGCGGCCTTCACGGCGGCCGGGCAGGTTCAGGCTGCCGTTTCTCGCTCTGGGGCTTGCGCTGCTGTTCGCGCCGGCGGCGTTTGCCGCAGACGCGGCGGTTCCACTGGAACGACCGCCGGAGCTCGAGCGCGATGTGCAGTTCTGGATCCGGGTCTACACCGAGGTGAGCACCGACCAGGGTCTGCTGCACGATGACCGGAATCTGGGCGTGGTGTACGAAGTGCTGAGCTTCGAGCCTGGCACCTCGCCGCGTGAACGCGCGCAGATCATCGACCGGGAAAAAAAGCGATACCGCGCATTGCTGGCCCGTTTTGCCGGCGGCGACACGGAGAATCTCGAGACCGACGAGCAGCGCATCCTCAAAGCGTTCGGCGAGACCGCCAGCGCTCCGGTTTTCAAGACCGCCATGGACGCAGTGCGCTTCCAGCTGGGGCAGTCCAATCGCTTCCGCGAAGGCTTGATGCGCGCCGGGATCTGGGAGTCCCACATCGCGCGCACCTTGAGTCAGCGCGGCGTGCCGGCGGAGATCGCCGCGCTTCCCCACGTGGAATCCTCGTTCAACCCGTCGGCCTATTCAAAAGTCGGCGCAGCCGGGCTGTGGCAGTTCATGCCCTCGACCGCGCGCCGCTACATGCGCGTGGACTCCCTGGTTGATGAGCGCATGGACCCGTTCACCGCCACGGAGGGCGCCGCCAACCTCATGCTCTACAACTACCGGTTGCTCGGCACCTGGCCGCTGGCGATCACCGCTTACAACCACGGCCCGGGCGGCTTGCTCAAGGCGCAGACCGATCTGGGAACCAGCGATATTGCCACCATCGTGCGCCGCTACAACGGCGCGACCTTTGGCTTTGCTTCGCGCAATTTCTACGTAGCCTTTCTGGCCGCGCTGGATGTGGATCGAAAAGCCGAAGAATACTTTGGACACATCCCCAGACAGCCCGATGCAGAAAGCACGACGGTGGAACTGCCGGACTACATGCCTGTATCCGCGCTCATTGCCGCCTTCAATGTCGATCTGGGCGCAATGCGCGCGTTGAATCCTTCGTTGCGGCCGCCGATCTGGAACGGCGTTCGCTTCGTGCCGCGCGGCTATGCGCTGCGGCTGCCGGGTACCGTGGGCGAATCGCAGATCCAGGCGGCGCTGGCGCGCGTGCCCCTGTCCCAACGCTATCTGGTGCAGCGCAACGATGACACCTATCGTGCGCGGCGCGGCGATACCGTCCTGAGCATTGCTCAGCGCAACGGCATCGGTTTGGAGCGGTTGCTGGCGGCGAATGGTTGGGATCGCACGACTGCGGTCAAACGCGGCCAGCTCGTGCGTCTGCCGCTGCCGAGCTCCCGTGCAGGCACGCCGGCTCCGGTGGCTGTCGCCGCCGCCGAGACGCCGGAGGTGCCTGTGAGCGCGCCTGTGAGCGCGCCTGTGCGGACCGCGCCGCCAAAGCCTGCGCTTGCGAACGCTGCACCGCCTGTGCCTGAACCGGTTGCTGCCGGCGGCGAGGATGCGTCGGTGTTTCCCGACGGCGTGCCCAGCGCCAGCGCCGACCCGGCCGATTATTCAGTGGGCCGTGATCTGAGCATCGTGGTTCAGGCGGAGGAGACGCTGGGTCATTACGCAGACTGGTCGGGCATCAACATCAACCGTCTGCGGGCATTGAACAAGCTTCGCCGCGGCGCGTCCGTCAGCATGGGCGGCAAGTTCAAACTGCAGATCGCCGCAGCCGATATCCCGCATTTCGAAGAGGTCCGGCGCAGTTACCACAAGAGCGTGCAGGACGCCTATTTCGCCACGCACCGAATCTCCGGCACGGAAACCTATGCGGTGAAAAAGGGCGAATCGCTGTGGACCATCCGCCAGGCGCGCCCCGAAATTCCAGCCTGGCTGATCCGCCAGTACAACCCGCGCCTGGACTTCAGCGACCTGCGGCCGGGCAGCAGCATCACGCTGCCCAAGGTGGCGGCGGCCAATCGCGAATAGCCTGTGCTCTCGCATTTAAGTGAACTGGTGCGGGTCTAACGCCGTGCTTCAATCAGTATAATTCCACTATGATTTTCAATTTCCGCAGAAGTTTTTTGATGGGTGCCGCCGCTGTGCTGCTGGCGGGCATTGCCGTGCCGGCCGGCGTGCTCGCCGATGAAATCGTGCCGGCCGACCGGGTGGTCGTCCACAAGGGCGAGCGCAAGCTGTATCTGTACAAGGGTCCGCAGCTGCTGGGCAGCTATCGCGTTGCATTGGGGTTGAATCCGTCGGGCCCGAAGGAGCGTGAGCGCGACTTCCGCACGCCGGAGGGGCGCTATTTCCTGTCACGGCGCAATACACGCAGCGACTACTTCCTGTCGATCCAGGTGTCCTATCCGAACAAGCAGGATGAGAACAACGCGCGGCGTCGCGGTTGGGCGCCCGGCGGATCGATCATGATCCACGGCCTGCCCAACACGCCCAAGCACTCGCCGCTTTATTACACCGAGACCGACTGGACCGATGGCTGCATCGCTCTGTCGAACTCGGATATGGTGGAGATCTGGATGCGCACCCAGGACAACATCCCGATCGATATCTTCCCATAAGGACACGCGTGGAAACATCCATCATCTCGACCGATATGGTCGATGCCAGGGTTGCACCCAAGGGGAGCCTGGAGCATCTGTCGCAGCAGGAAATCGAAAAGCTGCTCGATTCGGGTCAGGGGGGGCTTTATCCGCTGTTTCGCAAATGCGCCCTGGCGGTACTCAACTCCGGCAGCGACATCGACGATGCGCGCGTGATTTTCGACAAGTTCAAGGACTTCGATCTTCAGATCGTGCGCCAGCCCTGGGGCATCAAGCTTGAAATCAAGAATGCGCCGGGTTCCGCCTTCGTCGACGGCGAAATGATCCGCGGCATCAAAGAGCAATTGTTCGCGGTTCTGCGCGATGTGGTGTTCATTTCCAACGAAATCATGGAAAGCGGCCGTTTCGATCTGAAATCCTCGGCCAGCATCACCAACGCGGTGTTTCACATCCTGCGCAATGCGCGCGCGCTCGAGCACAAGATGAGACCCAACCTGGTCGTGTGCTGGGGCGGCCATTCCATCCGCCGTCTCGAGTATGACTACACCAAACGGGTCGGCTATGAACTGGGTCTGCGCAGCCTCGACGTTTGCACCGGCTGCGGGCCCGGCGCGATGAAGGGGCCGATGAAGGGAGCCACCATTGGCCATTCCAAGCAAAGGATCTTCAACGGCCGCAATCTGGGCATCACGGAGCCGGGCATCATCGCCGCGGAGCCACCCAATCCCATCGTCAGCCAGCTGGTCATCATGCCTGACATCGAAAAGCGGCTCGAAGCCTTTGTGCGGGTCGGACACGGCATTGTCGTGTTTCCGGGCGGCGTCGGCACGTTGGAAGAAATTCTGTACCTGCTCGGCATTTTGCTCGATCCGGCCAATCGCGACATTCCCCTCCCCGTGGTGTTCACCGGTCCGAGCGATGCGGCCGAGTATTTCCAGAAAATCCACGAATTCATCGGTCAGACGCTCGGATCGGGCGCACAGTCGCTGTATCGGATCATCATCGATGATCCGGCAGGCGTGGGCCGGGCGATGGTCGAGGGTCTGGAGAAGGTGCGCGACTACCGGCGCAAGTGCAGCGATTCCTACAGCTTTAACTGGCTGCTGAAGATTCCGCTGGAGTTTCAGCTGCCTTTCGAAGTCTCGCACGAATCGATGCGCGGGCTTGATTTGAGCCTCACACGGCCTGTGCACGAGCGCGCCGCGGATTTGCGCCGAGCTTTTTCCGGCATTGTCGCCGGCAACGTCAAGGAGTACGGCGTACGGGCAATCGAGCAACACGGCCCTTTTGAACTGTCGGGCGATCCGCAGATCATGGGACCGCTGGATCGATTGCTGCGCTCTTTCGTGGCGCAGGGTCGCATGAAACTTGCCGGGGCCCAATACAAACCCTGCTACCGCCTGGTCGCATGATGCGTGCTTGCGCAGCGGCCATTTAACTTACCGCGACGAAGTGCGAGATGCGCATCGCAGAGCGGCCCACGTGACCAATTTTACCCCCACATGCATGTGACACAGTTCCTTCGGATACGGGCACCGCGGTCTTAACGTTTTGATCATCTAAAGAGGCATCTTTAAATGAGTGAAACAAAAGTACCCGATCGGTTGGCTGCGGTGGATCGGAGGATCGCGAATCGCGGTCAGGTCGACCCGAACGATCCGTTCGGAACTTGGCTCGCGCGAGGTCACAAAGGAACGGGCCGGCACGCCGCCATCACCAAGAGTTTGTACAACTGGCACAGCTACAAGAACTGGGCGGACAAGGCGCGCGTCGACTGGGACGAGAAGGACCGCAAGCGCTAGAAGCCTGCCTCAGGCCGCCGACTCCGGCATCGCCGGCGGAACCGGCACATTCGCAAATGATGTTCCCGGGTTTGCCGCCGGAGCGATCAAAGCCTCCTTTGCCTTGAGCCATGCGAGCAGCGGCGCCCATTCCTGCAGATCCGGCTCCACCAGATAGCGCTTCATCTCATACAATCCCACGCCCAATTCAGCGGCTCGAACGTAGTTCTGCGAATCCCGGATGGTGGTGATGACCGGTATGCGCAGCGTCTCCAGAAAGCGCATCAGTGACTGGTAGATCAGCGTGTTCTTTCGCACCCGGTTGGCCACCACGCCGATACGGTGTTCGTCGCGTCTGACCTTGGCGATCAGCAGCAGGTCCGCGATGCACTTGGAGCAGGCGTGGATGTCGATGTCAGAGGGCAGCACGGGAACGATGATGGCGTCCGCGTTCTTGGTCAGTTCCGGCAGATCCTGTCCCGGGACCGCTGCGGGCGTATCCACGATGACATGCTGAGCGTCGGGTGGAACCCGCAGCTGGAACGCCCGCGTCATGCGCGTGTTGCGATCGAACGCCGACACGCCGTGAATGTGCGCCTGCTCGGGTTTGCGCTTTTTCAGCCAGCGCGTGCTGGAGCCTTGCGGATCGTTGTCCAGCAGCATGGGCCGATCGCCGATGCTCGCAAAATAGCTCGCAAGGTTGGTGGCGATCGTTGTTTTCCCCGAGCCGCCCTTCGGATTGAGCACAAGAATGCGTTGCATTTAACTTAAGCGTACGCACGCAGCACAGTCAAAGCAAATATTACTCCGCGCCGGGGATCGCGCAGCGTCGTTGCTGTGAGGCGGCTCACGGAGTCCGCGGAGCCGCATCGCTACAGTCCACGCACATGGAATGGATGCTGCAAGTCCTGGATGAGCTCGATGATGTCATCGGCAGCCTGCAATTGTGCTGGGTGGGCGCGCGGCGCGGCATCGCCTTGATCATGTGCGGAATCGCCGGTGCCGCCGGATTGCTCGGACTTGCCGCGATCGGCGCCGGTCCCCTGCTGCTTTGCTGCGCGAGCGTGCTGAGCAGCGCCTTTCTCGCGTTCTTCATCCAGCGCTGCTTCGTGCGCCTGCCGCAAGACTGAGACTGAGCGGTTCTCCGGCCGCAGGCATCGCCGAGGCGCCCGGGCGCGATGATACACTCGCGCAGATCATCAGCTTTGCAACAGGATGCCGCACACATGCTTGACCGTATCGCGCTGACGCTGCGAGCCGCCGTCGTTCTAGCCTTACTTTCTGGCTGCCACAAGCCGCCGGTGCCCGCGCCGGTGCCCGCGCCGGTGCCCGCGCCGGTGGCGGCAGGTGCGGCAATGCTGCAGAGTCAGGATCTGGCGCCGGGCGCCGGTCCGTCCATCAGCGCCGGTCAGACCGCGGTGGTGAATTACACCGGTTGGCTCTACGAAAACGCCGCGCCCGACAACAAGGGCAAGAAATTTGACAGCTCGCTGGATTCGGGTGTCCCTTTCAGTTTTACGCTCGGCTCCGGCCAGGTGATTGCCGGCTGGGATCGGGGGGTCGCGGGCATGAAGGTGGGCGGGCGCCGCCGCCTGGTGCTGCCACCGGATCTGGCATACGGGGACACGGGTGCGGGCGGCGACATTCCACCGGGCGCCACCCTCGTGTTCGACGTCGAGTTGATGTCGATCAAGTAGCGCCGGCAATCGCAGTGAGAGCGTCGATTTCCGAACGCATCGGCATCCAAGGTCCGGCCGGCACGCTTGAATCCATCGTCGAAGATGTCGGACCGCAGGTTCAAGCCTACGCGGTGGTCTGTCACCCGCACCCGTTGTACGGCGGGACGATGGATAACAAGGTTGTCGTCAGCGTGGCGAGGGCGCTGCAGGAGGGGCAGGTCTCCACGGTCCGCTTCAATTTTCGCGGCGTCGGCGCCAGTGCGGGCCTCTACGACGAGGGCCGGGGCGAAAGCGCGGATGCGCAATGCGTGGCCGACTGGGGCGCGCAGCGCTGGCCCGGCAAGCCGCTGATCTGCGCAGGGTTTTCGTTTGGATCGTACGTCGCGTTGGAACTCGCCCTGGCGCGCAAGGCCGCGCGATTGATCACCATTGCGCCCGCCGTGACACGCTTTGGATTTGCTCAGCGCGCACAACCGGACTGCCCGTGGCTGATCGTGCAGGGGGATGCGGATGACGTGGTCGACCCGCAGGCGGTGATCGAATGGGCCGGTTCTTTATTGCCGTCGGCGCGGCTGGTGATGATGCCGGGGGCCGGACATTTCTTTCACGGCAGACTGGTCGAATTGAAGGATATGGTGCTGACTGAAATCCGGAGCGGCGCGGGCCGCTCCGGTGCGTGACCAATGACTTAGTTCACGAATTCTTTCAGATTCTTAAGCGCTGCGATGCGCACTTTCTTGCTGGCCGGCTTGGCCTTGAACATCATCTTTTCGCCGTTGAAGGGGTTGATGCCTTCACGCGCCTTGGTCGCCGGCTTTTTGACGACTTTCATCTTCAGCAAGCCGGGCATGGTGAACAGACCGTGACCGCGCAGGCTCTTCTTGATGACGGCGGAGAGGGAGTCGAATACCGCGCCGACCTGCTTCTTGGAAAGCTCGGTGTCTTTGGAAATGCTTGCGAGAATCTCCGATTTGGTCGGTGCTGAATTCTTTTTCGCCATATCTATCTCCTGGAGGGTTGTGTTTAAGACGAGCTATTTTGCCCGTGTTTTCTAGTCGGCGCCGAAAATAACACAGAAAAAAGCCGATGTTTAGCGTTCGCGCGACTTTTTTTCGAATTTAAAAATGCGTCGAGCGCTGATTTTTCAGCGCTTGCGCGTGATCGCGCAATGAAAAAAGAGCTTTGTTCGCAGTGAATTCAGCGTGCTAGGGGACATAGCTTGCGCGTATTCGCGCACGCATCGCGCGCGATCAGCGCAGCAGAACCAACAGCGCGCCGATGATGATGCTGACCCACAGCACGGAGAAATCGATCTGTCCGATCGGCGGAATCAGACGGCGCACCGGTTTGAGTACGGGTTCGCAAAGTTGCGACAACAGACGTGTGCCGGGGGAATATCCACCGGGCGCGATGAAGCTGATGAGCCAGTAAGCCAGCAGCGCGAACAGGTAGATCCGCAGCACCAGATCGAGCAGATCGACCAGGGTGGAGCGCAATCCGATGCTCCAGTTCAACGAGGTGTATCCACTGAGCAGCATCAGCAGGCTGGTGCGTCCGGCGGCGATGACCAGCACGGCCACCACGGTGGCGGTGTCGATCTTGCCCATCGGCGGCAGCAGGCGGCGCAGGGGCAGGATCAGCCAGTTGGTGACGCGCACGACGGCATCGGCAAGCGGATCGCGGAAATCCGCACGCATCAGCTGAAACAGCAGCCGCAATACGAACGCCAAGAGCAGCAGCCAGGACAGAATGTCGGCTATGTAGCGAATCGCTTCCATCGCACTTCCTTTAATCGATCACGGCGCCGCGAACTCCGCCGCCAGCTCTGCCGAACGCCGGTCTGCTGCGGCCACCGCGTGCGCGACGATAGCACGAAGGCCGGCCGCATCCAGAACGGCAAGCGCCGCCGCGGTCGTGCCGCCCTTGGAAGTGACCTGTTCACGCAGGGTGGCCAGGGAATCGGTGGATTGACGCGCCATCTGCGCCGCCCCGAACGCCGTTTCCAAGGTCAGCTGATGCGCCACGTCGGCGGGCAGGCCGCGTTCGCGCGCCGCCGCTTCCAGTGCTTCCATGAACAAAAAGAAGTAAGCCGGTCCGCTGCCCGACAGCGCCGTCACGGTATCCATCTGCGATTCATGGTCGACCCAGACGGTGGCGCTGACCGCCGCCATGATGGATTCGGCCAGCGCGCGATGGGCGGCGCCTATGGCTTCGGGCGCGTACAGGCCGGTGGCTCCAAAACCGTTCAGGGCGGGCCGGTTGGGCATGGTGCGCACGACCGCAACGCCGTTGCCGAGCCAGCGTGACAGGGCCGCGTGCGGAATGCCGGCGGCAACCGAGATGACCAGCGGTCGGGAGGCCGCCAGCGGCGCGGCCAGCGCAAGGGCCACCGCGCGAATCTGCTGGGGCTTGACTGCGATCACCACCACTTCGGCGTCCTGGACGGCCGCGGCATTGTCCTGCGTGGTCGCAACGCCATACGCCTGCTGCAGCCGCTGCAGCTGTTCTGCGCTGGGGTCGGCAACGACCAGGTGGCTGCCGGCAATACCGCGCTTCACCAATCCACCGATCAGCGCCCCCGCCATGTTGCCGCCACCGATGAACGCAAGCTTGCGGATGTTGTGCATAGTGTTGCCTTGTTGTGTTGAATTATCGCGCGCCGAACAGGGCGCTGCCGACTCTGACCATGGTCGCGCCCGCGCCGATGGCCAACTCGAAATCCTCGCTCATCCCCATGGACAGTGTATCCAGCTTCAGTCCCTGGGAATTCAGTTGCGCCAGCAGCCCGGCCAGGCGCTCGAAAACCCCCGACTGGACGCGTGCATCGTGCATCGCGGGCGGCAGGCACATCAGTCCGCGAAGGCGCAGACGCGGCAGGAGGTGGATCTGGGCGGCAAGCTCCGGCAGCGTCTCGGGGCAAACGCCGGCCTTGGTCTGCTCGGGCACCAGCTCCACCTGAATGCAGACGTTCAGGGGCGGCGAGTGGAAGGGTCTTTGCTCGCTGAGCCGTTGCGCGGTCTTCAGCCGGTCGATGCCGTGCACCCAGCTGTAGCTTTCGGCGATGACGCGGGTCTTGTTCGACTGAATGGCGCCGATGAAATGCCAGGTCAGCTGCAGATCCCGCAGTGCATCCATCTTTTCTGCGGCTTCCTGCACGTAATTCTCGCCGAAATCTGTGACCCCCAGCGCAGCGGCCTGCCGAATGAGCGCGGCGGGCTTGGTTTTCGAGACGGCGATCAGGGTGATGGCGGCCGGGTCACGCCGATGCGCCTCGGCAGCACGTTTTATCCGAGATCGGACTTCGGTCAGTCGAGACACCAAATTCTGCGGACCAATTAACATATTGGGTGCCAACACCCTCTTATATACTGCGCGAGGATTCTATTACATCTCTCGGGCACACGAATTAGGAGCCTTGAATGGCTGTCGATATCGCGCAGCTTCTTGCCTTCGCGGTGAAGAACAACGCATCCGACCTGCACTTGTCCGCAGGCGTTGCGCCCATGATTCGTGTCGACGGCGACATTAAACGAATCAACATGCCGCCTCTGGCGCACAAAGAAGTGCACAGCATGGTGTACGACATCATGAATGACAAGCAGCGAAAGGCCTTCGAAGAGTTCTTCGAAACCGACTTTTCGTTTGAAATTCCGAAGCTTGCACGTTTCCGCGTCAACGCCTTCAATCAGAACCGCGGTGCCGGAGCGGTGTTTCGCAACATTCCTTCGAACATCCTCACGCTCGATGAACTCAACGCGCCGAAGACCTTCAAGGACCTGTGCATGCTGCCGCGCGGTCTGGTTCTGGTGACCGGACCGACCGGTTCGGGTAAATCCACGACGCTTGCCGGCATGGTCAATCATTGCAACGACAACCGCCCCGATCACATCATCACCATCGAAGACCCGATCGAATTCGTTCACGAAAGCAAGCGCTGTCTGGTCAATCAACGCGAAGTGCACCGCGACACCCTGGGCTTCACCGAGGCTTTGCGCTCGGCGTTGCGCGAAGACCCGGACGTCGTCCTGGTGGGCGAAATGCGCGACCTGGAAACCATCCGGCTGGCGTTGACCGCCGCGGAAACCGGCCACCTGGTGTTCGGCACGTTGCACACCAGTTCGGCGGCCAAGACCATTGACCGCATCGTCGACGTGTTCCCCGCTGCCGAGAAGGAAATGGTGCGCGCCATGCTCTCGGAAAGCCTGCGGGCCGTCATTTCGCAAACGCTGATGAAGAAAGTCGGCGGCGGCCGCATCGCAGCGCACGAAATCATGATCGGCACGCCGGCGATCCGCAATTTGATCCGCGAAGGCAAGATCGCGCAGATGTATTCCGCGATCCAGACGGGCCAGTCGCAGGGTATGCAGACCTTGGACCAGTGTCTGCAGGAAATGGTGCAAAAGGGGGTTGTCAGCCGCGAAGAAGCACGCTACAAGGCCCAGAACAAGGACAGCCTCTAATGGAACGCGAACAAGCAATCAAACTGATGCAGGACCTGCTGCGTCGGATGGTGGACAAGAAAGGCTCCGACTTATTCATTACGGCAGGCTTTCCGCCCGCCATCAAGATCGACGGCGAAATCAAACCGCAGTCGGACCGCCCATTGACCCCCGAGCAGGCTGCGGGCCTCGTCCGCGCCATCATGAACGACCGGCAGACCAAGGAATTTGATTCCAGCAAGGAATGCAATTTCGCCATCGCTCCGCCCGGCATCGGCCGCTTCCGCGTCAGCGCCTTCATCCAGCAGGGTTTCACCGGCGCCGTTCTTCGCACCATCAATGCCAAGATTCCCTCTTTTGACGAACTGGACCTGCCGCCCGTCCTCAAGGATGTGGTCTTGAGCAAGCGAGGCTTCGTCATCATCGTCGGCGGCACCGGCTCGGGCAAATCGACCACGCTCGCCGCCATGGTGGGCTACCGCAACGAAAAGACGCGCGGACACATCGTCACCATCGAAGATCCGGTGGAGTATGTGCATGCGCACAAGGGCTGCGTCATCACGCATCGGGAAGTGGGCGTGGATTGCGAAAGCTGGCACCTGGCGCTCAAGAACACCCTGCGTCAGGCGCCCGACGTCATTCTGATCGGCGAAATCCGCGATCGGGAAACCATGGAATACGGCATTCAATTTGCCGAAACGGGCCACCTGGTGCTGGCGACCCTGCATGCCAACAGCTCAAACCAGGCGCTGGACCGCATCATCAACTTCTTCCCCGAAGAGCGGCGCGAGCAGCTGCTGATGGACCTGAGCTTGAACATCCGCGCGCTGATTTCTCAGCGCCTGATCCCGCGCGAAGCGGGCGCAGGCCGCATCGCCGCGATGGAAATCATGCTTGCCTCGCCGCTGATTTCCGACCTCATCTTCAAGGGCAATGTCGCGAAGATCAAGGAAGTCATGTCGCGCTCCAACCGCTTGGGAATGAAGACCTTCGACCAGGCGCTGTTCGAGCTGTACGAGGCCGGCGTCATCTCCTACGAGGATGCGTTGCGCAACGCCGATTCCAAGAACGAGCTGCGCCTGCGCGTCAAACTGGAGAGCAAGCGGGAAATGAAGAATCCAGAGGATGGCGCTCAGTCACTGGAAATCGTCGAGGAAGAAGAAGGCAAGGTGTTCTAAACGCCCATGTCCGCAGCTCCGACGCAGGTCATGAACACCAAGCCGCTGTTCCGCCTGATGGTGGAAAAGAAGGCATCCGATTTGTTTTTCACCTGCAATGCGCCGGTGAAGATCAAGATCGAGGGCAAGATATTCCCGGTCAACAAGCAGATCCTGAGCCCTGAAACCGTGAGGCAGGCTGCCCTGGGGCTCATGAGCGCAGAGCAGCTCGAGCATTTCAATGAAGAGCTCGAGATCGACTTCGCGATTTCCGAGTCCGGCCTCGGCCGGTTCCGGGTCAACGTTTTCTACCAGCGCGGCTATCCGGCCATGGTGCTGCGGTACATCACCGCCGAAATGCCCAAGCTCGACGAATTGGGCATGCCCGAGGTGTTCAAAGAACTGGTGATGCTCAAGCGTGGCCTGATCCTGATGGTGGGGGCGGCGGGCGCGGGCAAGTCGACCACGCTGGCCGCGATGATCGACCATCGCAATGAAACCTGTTCCGACCACATTCTCACAATCGAAGACCCGATTGAATTCCTGCATTCCAACAAGAAGTCGATCATCAATCAGCGCGAGGTCGGATTGGACACCAAGTCCTTCGCCCGCGCCCTGCGCAGCGCCGTGCGCGCGGCGCCGGACGTGATTCTCGTGGGTGAAATCCGTGACCGTGAAACCATGGAAGCGGCGATCGCGCTCGCCGGCACCGGCCACTTGTGCATCGCCACGCTGCATGCGAACAACTGCGCCGAAACACTGGATCGCATCATCAACATGTTCCCGCGCGATCAGCACAATCAGATCTTCCTGGACCTGTCCCAGTATCTGCGCGCCATCCTCTCGCAGCGCCTCGTGCAGTCCAAGACAGGCAAACGGGTGGCTGCGACCGAAGTCATGATGAACACGCCGCATATCTCCGAACTCATCAAGAAAGGCGATGTCATCGGCATCAAGGAAGCGATCCGCACGGGAACCGAGCGCGGCATGCTGAGCTTCGACTCCTCTTTGTACAATCTGGTGCGCGAGGGCAAGATCGAGCTGGAAGACGCCCTGACCAGCGCCGATTCGCGCACCAATCTGGAAGCCAAGATCAATTTCGGATGATCCTGCCGATGGACGGCAGGCGCGTCGGTTGCCGGTGGCCGCTGCAAACCGCCGCGCCAATCAGCTGACCTCGAACACCGTCCTGGCATCGAAGACCGGTCCGTCGACGCAGACGCGCTTCATGGCCGGCCCCTGCGGGGTCTGCACGGCCACTGCGCATCCTGCGCAGCCGCCCACGGCGCAGGCCATGTACTCCTCCAGCGAGACCTGCGCGGGCACTGCAAAGCGATGCGCCAGCCGCGCCACTGCATGCAGCATCACCGTGGGTCCGCAGGCGAACACTTCCACCTGCGCGCGCGCGGTCTCATCCAACGTCTCCAGATACTGAGCCGCCAGGTCGGTTACGTAGCCTTCGAAGCACCCCGGGAACGGTGCAAAGCTGGCCAGCCGGCAGGCGATTCCCCAATCTTCCAGCATGGGGTTGCAGGCGATCACGCCCGCTGGCATGCCCGGAACCAGCAGCCTCGAGGGGCGCGTGCGAAACGCGAATGGCAGCTCGGAGCCGAAAAAAGCGACAGCCTGATGCGTCGCAGGCGCTCGCGCACTGAGACTCTCGGCCAGAAATACCAGCGGTGGAATGCCCACGCCGCCGCCAATCAGCACGGCTTTGGGCCGATCAGGGTGCGGGTTGAAGCCATTGCCGATGGGACCCAGCACGCTCAGAGTCTGTCCGGCGGACCGTGCCGCCAGCTGCTTGAGTCCGGCGCCATGCGTCTTGTACAGGATGTCAATCCAGCCGTGCCCGGCATTGGCCCGCATGATCGACAACGGGCGCCGCATCGGCAGCAATTCGGCGCAGCTGATGTGCGCAAAGCTTCCCGGTACAGCCGCCGCTGCGCAGCGCGGCGCTCGTATGCGGATGATGTGCTGCCCGCCGGCGTAAGTCTGCTGCTCGAGGATCTCAGCCGCGTCGTCCAGAAAGATGGTGCCGCGGTGCGGCTTGGACGCCTCGCCGCTCATAGGGGCTTGCGCTTGCGCGTCAGCGTGGCCGCAATCGCCGCCAGCACCGCCATGCGCACGGCGACGCCGTTGTTGACCTGCTCGCGGATGACCGAGTGCGGCCCGTCGGCGACTTCTGAGGAGATCTCGACGCCGCGGTTCATCGGTCCCGGGTGCATGACCAGCACGTCGGCTGCGCACCGCTGCAGGCGGCGCGCATCCAGGCCGAATTGGCGGAAATACTGTGCGTCGTCCAGATCGGCGCTCTGCGCCATGCGTTCTTTCTGGATCCGCAGCATCATGACCACATCGGCGCCGGCAATGCCGTCGTCCATGTGAATGAAGCGCTGCGCTCCGGAGAACTCCACTTCCGAGGGCAGCAGCGGCGCCGGCGCCACCAGCCGCAGGTCGCTGGTGCCGAGCGTCTGCAGCGCCCGCGCCGTGGAACGCGCCACCCGCGAATGTTTGATGTCGCCGACGATCGCCACCGCAAGGCCGGCGAAACGGCGCTTGTGGCAGCGGATGGTGAGCACGTCGAGCAGCCCTTGCGTCGGGTGCGACACGTGGGCCTCGCCGGCGCTGATCACCGAGACGTGGTCGGCCACATGGTCGATGAGGAATTCGGGCATTCCCGCCTCGGAATCCCGGATCACAAAAACGTCGGTGTTCATCGCCTCCAGCGTGTAGATCGTGTCGAGCATGGTCTCTCCCTTGACGCGCGAGCTGGACTGCGTGTCGAGGTTGATGACGTGCGCGCCGAGGCGCCGGCCGGCCAGGTCGAAGGAGGCGCGCGTGCGCGTGCTCGGCTCAAAGAACAGGTTGGCGATGGTCATGCCGGCCAGTTCGCGTCCCTCGTAGGCGCTTTGGCCCGGGAAGCGCCGGTAGTTCTCGGCGCGGTCCAGCAGGCCGGTGAGCGCTTCACGCGACAATCCGTCGAGGCTGATGAGGTGGCGCAAGCCGCCGTGATCGTCTAGTTGCGAACGCATGTGCGCCTTAAGTTGTAGCCTGCGAGAACCATCGCTCCAAAATCACGCATGCGGCGCAGGCGTCGATGTCGACCTTGCTTACGCGTCGTTTGCGCGTCCCGGCCGCGCGCGCATCCTTCAAGCGCGCGTGCGCATCGAGCGAGGAATACCGCTCGTCGATGAATTGGACCGGAATTGCAAACCGGCTCAGCAGCTCTTGCGCAAACTCCCGGACATGGATTGCGATGCCGCTTTCAGAGCCATCTGCATTATACGGCAGCCCAACCACGTTGAGCGCCGGCTGCCATTGCCTGATCAGCCGCTGCAGGTGGGTCCAATCGGCGCCGGCAGCGGTGCAGGCAACGGCGGTCAGCGCCCGCGCGCTGCGCGTCAGGGTGTCCCCGCAGGCGACACCGATTCGTCGCCGGCCGAAATCGAATCCCATGATTATCTGCGCATCGAGGCGTCGCGGACCTGCAGGAAGCTGTTCAGGCATTGCCGCTGATGGAGGCAAGCCGGGCCAGATCCACGCCCAGCAGCCGGGCCGCTGCCGTCCAGCGCTCCTCGAACGGCAGATCGAAAATGATGCGCGCATCCGCCGGCGCATTCAGCCACGCATTGGCCTTGATCTCCTCTTCCAGCTGCCCTGAGTCCCAACCGGCATAGCCCAGCGCCACGAAAGCCGGTGAGGGGCCGTTGCCCACCGCGATGGCGTTGAGGATGTCGCGCGAGGTGGTGACATGGATGCTGTCGGAGACCTTGAGCGTCGAATCCCATTCTCCGGCGGCCCGGTGCACCACGAAGCCGCGGTCGGTCTGCATGGGGCCGCCGCGCATCACCGTGCCCTCGCACACCGGACCCGGCGCCACCTCGATCCCCAGCTGGTCAAACACCTCGCCCATGCGCATGGGCAGCGGCTTGTTGAGCACCAGCGCCAACGCGCCGCGCGCACTGTGTTCGCAGACGAATGCCACGCTCTGGGCGAAGTTCGGATCCCCCAGAGTGGGCATGGCGATCAGCAGTTGATTGGTCAGGTACAAGGACTCGCTCATGGTTTGGACTGCGGTTGCGTCGAGTCCTCCACCCGCACGCTGGAGCCTTGCGGTCCGCCGTCAAGGAACTGCCATTCATACGCGAAGCGGATCTGGTCATGCGCGGCGCCCAGTTCCTTGGGAAATGGGTCGAAGGGGGATGCCAGCCGCAGAATGTCGAGCGCCGACTGATCGATTTCCGCGTGACCGCTGGAGCGGCGGATCGTGGCGGAGGCGAGCTTGCCATCGGAGGCGATCGCCACTTCCACGATGGGCGTGCCGGACAGGCCTTGCCGACGCGCCGCATTGGGGAAGTTCAGCGTACCCACGCGTTCCACCTTGCGGCGCCAGGAGTCCAGGTACACCGCCAGACCCGACTCGCGCGTATCGGCGGTAATCCACAGCTCGCCATGGGACTCACCGCGCAAACGCAGGCGTTGATCCTCATCGTTGGCCGCCATGCCAAGTTCCGGCTTGTCTTGAAGCAATTCAGGCATTTGGGCCGGGGCAGCGGGCTGTTTGGGCCTGGCAAAGTACAGGATCTGCGCGGTGGCGCCGACGCTGGCGATGACCTGTTGGTTGCCGCCGTCCGCGCCGGCCAGTTGCGCTGCCAATCCCTGACCGCTGGCGACGCCCGGCCGATCCAGCGGCACTGGGGAGGATTGCGGGATGGTGGCGCGCTCGCGGCTGCGGGAATTGCCCGACCCACGCTGGTTGCGTTGCGCCAGGTACTTGGCACGCGGATTGTCCTTGAGTTTTGGTCCCTGTTCGCTCACCAGCAGCACTTCGATGCTGGGCGCAGCCTCCTTGGCGGCATCGCTATCCGGCAGGCTGAACGACACGCCCAGGATGATGATGCCGTGCAACAGCGCGGCCAGGAAACACGTCGTCAGCATGCGATCGTTCACCGGCGGCAGCTGCCGGCTGAAGGTGTCGGGTATGGCCTGGGCCGTCACAGGCGTTTTTCGATGGCATTCATGAGCATCGATCCGATATCCAATCCATGCTTCTTGTTCAGTTCGCGGATGCCGGTGGGGCTGGTCACGTTGATCTCGGTGACGTACTCGCCGATGACATCCAGACCCACGAACAGCATGCCCAGTTCCTTGAGTCTGGGGCCGATCTGGGCGCACAGCCAGCGGTCCCGGTCGTTCAGAGGGCGCGAATGCGCGGTGGCGCCCGCCGCCAGATTGCCACGGTTGTCAGCCGCGTCCGGCATGCGCTGCAGGGCGAAGGGGACAGGCTCGCCGTCGACGAGAATCACCCGGCAGTCGCCGTGCGTGAGGATTTCCGGCAGATACCGCTGCACGATGGCGTAACGGCGTCCATAGTCGGTCAGGGTCTCGAACACCACGTTGCGGTTCTTATCACCCTGTTCCAGGACGAAAATGGACTTGCCGCCCATGCCCTCGAGCGGCTTGCAAACGGCCTTGCCCTGCTCGCGCAGAAACTGCGCCATATCGGCCATGTTGCGTGTGATCAGGGTCGGTGCGCAACACTCCGGGAACCAGGCCGTGTAGACCTTTTCGTTCATGTCCCGCAGACCGTCGGGGCGGTTCACCACCAGCGCGCCTTGCAGCTGCGCCCGCTCCAGGATATAGGTCGAATAGATGTATTCGGTGTCGAACGGCGGGTCTTTGCGCATCAGAATGACATCGCAATCACCGAGTTTCATGGACTGCGGTGCGGATCGCTCGAACCAGTGCTGCGCATCGTCGAACACCCGCAGCGGCGCGGCGCGGGCCCAGGCGATGCCGTCGCGCAGGTACAGATCGCCGAGTTCGGCGTAAAGCACCTGCCAGCCCTTGGATTGGGCGGCCAGAAGCATGGCCAGCGTGCTGTCCTTGGCCGGCTTGATGTGCTCGATCGGGTCCATCACGACGAGCAGGCTGATGGGGCTGGGCATGCGGGAGCTTGAGAATCCTTTGAAGTGAGTCGCCGGAGATTGCGCAGTCTAACGCAAGCCACGGCACGCCCGGCAGGTGCTCGACCGGGCAAACTGTGAACCACTACTGAGTCGTTTGAGCAGTATTGGCTCCAAATGTACGACTGATGGCGTGGCTTGAAGGTGCCGGATATGTTAAAAAGCCACGAGTTTCCGGCACATACGCATGAAGCCAAAAGCTGCGCTGAAGCGCTTGCGGGCGAACGCAAGGCCGAGTAAGGAAGAATTCATGGAGAGCATGGTCACCAACGGCAAACCAAAACTCACCGGGCTCAAGGTCCTGGTGATCGACGACAGCAAGACTATTCGGCGCACGGCCGAGACGCTTCTGACCAAGGAAGGCTGTGAGGTTTTCACCGCC
>JANXOV010000055.1 GCA_025357635.1 Pseudomonadota bacterium | reverse complement strand
AATTGATCAATTGCTTAATTCTGTTCGCAGCTGCGCCAGCCGGCCCTTGAGCGAGCCGTCGATGACCAGATCGCCGCAACGGATCACAGCGCCGCCGATCAGGCTGGGGTCCACCGCCGTGGTCATCTGGATATCACGCTTCAGACGCGTCTTGAGCGCCGCGGCCAGCTTCGCCTGTTGCTCAGCGTTCAAGGGCACCGCCGAGGTGACTTCAACCGCAGCCGTGTTCTCGATGTCGGCGCGCAGGATTTCGAACAGCGCGGAAATGTCCGGCAGCAGCGCCAGACGGCGGTTCTTGGCGAGCAACCGCACGAAGTTGCGCACGTTGTCGTCGCCCTTGCCGCTCAAATCGGAAAACAGGTCGACCAGCTGATCCTCACTGACGTTCGGGCTGGTGACGAGCTGTTCGACGCGCGCATCGCTGACCACCGCCGCAGCGGTCTGCAACGTGTGCGACCAGGCGGCGAGCGAGCCTTTCTCGCGCGCCACGCTGAACGCAGCCTTCGCGTACGGACGGGCGATGGTGGCTCGCTCAGCCACGCGCGATCTCCGCCGCCAGCTTGTCGAGCAGATCGGCGTGCGTCTTGGCATCGATTTCGCGTCCGAGCAGACGCGCAGCGCCGCTCACCGCCAGCGCACCCACTTCCTGGCGCAGGCCTTCACGCGCACGCGTGCTTTCCAGCACGATGCTTTCACGCGCCTGGCCCAGCAGGCGCTGGCCCTCGGTGCTGGCCGTGGACTTGGCGTCCTCGACGATCTCATTCGAGCGCTTACCGGCCTGATCGACGATCTGTACGGCCTTGTCGCGCGCTTCTTTGATGATGTCCTGCGCGCGGACCTTGGCCTCATCCAGGTCCTTCTGACCCTTGTTGGCGGCTGCCAGGCCTTCGGCGATCTTCTTCTGCCGCTCCTCGATGGCGCCGATGATGTGCGGCCAACCGAATCGCATGACCAACCAGGCCACGGCGAAAAACGCCAGGCCCTGGATGACGATGGTGACTGTTAGATCCATGCCTTGGGCGCTCTTACTTGAGGTAAGCCAGGAACGGGTTCGCGAACAACAGCAACAGCGCGATGGCGACGCCGATGATGGGCACCGCGTCGAGCAGGCCCGCGACGATGAACATTTTGGTCTGCAGCATCGGGGTCAGTTCCGGCTGGCGCGCCGAGCTTTCCAGGAATTTGCCGCCCAACAGCGCAAAGCCGATGGCGGTGCCAAGGGCGCCGAGGCCGATCAACAAGCCTGCTGCGATGACGGTCATGCTCAGAACTTGAGCAATCTGGGGAACGTGATCCATTTTTCTCTCCGAGGGTCTTGAAGGTCAGTGTAAAAAACTAGTGATGCTCAGCCGCCATGCTCAGGTACACGATGGTCAGCATCATGAAGATGAAGGCCTGCAACGTGATGACGAGTATGTGGAAGGCGGTCCATACGAAGCCGGCGATGAATTGCGCCGTGCCGAACAGATACGTCGACACATGCGCCAGGGACGAGCCCAGCGTGAGCGCGGCGATGAGGATGAAGATGAGTTCGCCGGCGTACATGTTGCCGAACAACCGCAGACTCAACGACAGCGGCCGCACCGCTTCTTCGATCAGGCGCAGCAACAGATTGGGCGCTGCGGTCAGGATCTTGCCGACCGGTCCGTGCGCATGGAAGGGCGCGGAGACGAATTCGCCGAAGAAAGTAACGATGCCCTTGTGCTTGATGCCCACGTATTGAATCAGCAGAAAGACGCACAGCGCCATGCCGATGGTCGTGTTGAGGTCCGCCGTCGGCACGATGCGCAAGTGGGCGACGCCCAGCTTCTGGCCCAGCAATGGCAGCAGATCGACAGGAATCATGTCGAGAAAGTTTTCCAGGAAAACCATGCAGAAAATGGTGATGGCGAGCGGCGCGATCAGCCGGCTCTTGCCGTGGAAGGTTTCTTTGACCAGGCCGTCGACAAATTCCACCACCATCTCGACGAAGGCCTGAAACTTGCCCGGAACCCCGGAGGTGGCGCGGCGTGACACTGTGATGAACACGACCAGGAACAGCGCGGCGATCGACAGCTTGAACACGACGCTGTCGATATGCACGGCCCAAAAGCCCTGCCCCTCATTCACGGTCAAATGCGTGAGGTGGTGCTTGATGTACTCGGTCATCCCGCCTGATTCGGCTTCCGCAGCTGCCATTCCCATTCAACCCCAGTCCCAATCGAACTATTTGTTACGACCCACCAAACCAAACCAGTAGCCGAACTGCGCGCTGATCAACCCGGCCAACAGCGGCAGGGGCAGCAGTTGCAGCTTCGTCAGTGCGGCCCACACCGCCAGCACCAGCCACAGCCATTTCAGCGCCTCGCCTGCCATCATCGCGCGATTCAGCACCGAGGCACTGGCGATGCCCGGTGCGAACATGCGCCAACCGAACACCGCGGTGCCAATGGCGACGATGCATCCGCCCGCCATCGCTGAAACTGCCGCTCGCGACCCCGAATAAGCCCCCGACACCGCCGCTGCCGCCAACGCCGTGGCAACCTGCAGCAGGACGACACGCACTACTAGCCGCTTGGCGCGGTTGACGGTGTCGCTCATCCGTAGGTCATCCCTAAAGGGGGCCGGGCGCGGGCCGGAACGCTACGGCTTGATTCCTGCACTGTCATTGTTGAGCCGCGGCGATCAAAAAAGCCGCGGCATTATAAGGAGGCGGGGCCGGTGCTTCAAGCTTTTCCGGCAGGCTCAAGCGACTGAAGGGCCTTAAGTTTTTAACAATTACTGGATATGGGCGAGAATGCCTTCAAGTTCATCCAAGCTGTTGTAACTGACCACTAATTTGCCCTTGCCGCCGGCCGAATGCTGAAAAGCGACCTTGGCGCCGAGCTTGTCGGCCAGCTCCAGTTCCAAACGGCGAATATCGGGGTCGATTGCAGCGGCTTCGCGGGCCGGAGTCCCGGCAGGCGAGAGCAGGCGGCGCACCAGCGCCTCGGTTTCACGCACCGACAGGGATTTCTTGGCCACCAGATTGGCCACTTCAATCTGCTGGCGGCGCTGAGTCAGGCCCAGCAGGGCGCGCGCATGCCCCATTTCAATGCTGCGCTGCTCCAGCAGCGTCTTGACCTCATCCGACAATTCCATGAGCCGCAGCAGGTTGCTGACCGCGGCGCGCGAGCGGCCGACCGCCTCGGCCGCGGCCTGATGGGTCAGTCCAAATTCATCGATCAGCCGCGCCAGCGCGCGCGCTTCTTCCAGCGGGTTCAGATCCTCGCGCTGAATGTTCTCGATGAGCGCCATGGCGACCGCAGCCTCATCGGGCACGTCGCGGACCACGGCTGGAATGTCGGTGAGCCCCGCCATCTGCGCCGCCCGCCAGCGGCGCTCGCCGGCGATGATCTCGTAGCGCTGCGATTCACCCAGCTGCGGGCGGCCCACCGGGCGCACCAGGATGGGCTGCACGATGCCCTGCGCCTTGATGGATTGCGCCAGTTCGGTCAGGGAGTCCGTGCGCATGTCGATGCGTGGCTGATACTTGCCACGTTGCAACAGATCCAGCGGCAGGGTGGCCAGACGATCCCCGGGCGGCAATTCCGCTGCGACGGCGGCGGTTTGACTCGCAGGACGATGCGCCAGGAAAGGGCTCAGTTCAGCGAGGCCACGACCCAAGGATGGTTTTTTGCCGGACATGCGCGAAAGTGTAGCGGCGAGCGGCAGCAATGGCGAGCGGCGTGGATCCGCTGCGCCCGGACACCTTCTACCGGATCCATACCCCAAGGTGAGCAGGCGCTCAAAAGCCGTGTAATGCTAGGATATCGACCGCATTAATGCGACCCATCAACGGTTCCTTAATATTGCTATTTTTCCCCATGGAGTGAACGAGCTGAGCGTAAAGGAAACCCATATCGGCAAGATGTCAAAAGTGCTCTTCGCACGCACGGTCGCCCGATTCTTCCAGATCGATCAGAAGCTCGACGCCATCGTCGACCTGAAGCTCGCCGTCAACATTCCGTTGATGCATTAAAGCGCCGGTCCGTGAGCGAACACGAACCCCGAAACCCTGCAGGGCCAGCCGCGGCGGTGGTTCGCAAACCCAAGGCCGACCGCAAAACCGCCGAGTGCGCGGCCGACAGATCAGGACGATTGCCGGGAGTCAGTTCTTATGCGACTCAAGTACTCCAAATCCGACAATCGCTACAAACCCACCGCCAGCATCACGCCCAAGTAAGGCACGCTGCCGCCGTCGCCGCTGGTGTTTCCGAGCGTCAGGTCCAAAGAAACGTTTGATGCAAGTCCGAAGATTCCGGTGAGCGCGTAGTTGCTCGTCGCCGCACCGCCGAACTGATCCTCGTATCGCATGTAGTCCACCGCCCACTGAATGTGCCACGCGAAGGTAAACCCGGCGCCGAACTCGGACTTGAGCAGGCGGCTGTTCTGGCCGATGCGGCCTCCGCTGCGCGAACGGGCGCGGCTCAATGAGCGACTGGCAAGCCCGGAGAAGTCGGCATCACTCAAACGTTGCAGCCGGTCCGGCAGCACGAGACTGGCGGCGCACGCCGCCTCGTCGTAGTGATACGTATTTCCGGCGGCATATGCGCCGAACGCCGCACCGTTGTAGCTCAATCGCGCGCCGACCCCCTTGTCGGCAATGGAGCAGCCTACGATGACGTCTGAGCCCAGCGGGATGCCCAGAAGAGCGGCGGCCTGCGCGCTAATGGTGAAGTCATCAAAGGTGGTACGGCGGCGTGAGGCGGTCAGATTGGCGCCAAAGGCGCCGTGGGTGAAATCGACCCCGCCGCTGACGCGTTGCGATTTGCGAAAGCCTTCATCCTTGGTGGCATCGAACCCCAGCATGCCGCGCCAGCGTTCGCCGCCGTAGCTGGCATACGCACTGCCGGCCCCGGTTCGCGTCTGCGTTGCCGGACGCAAAGCGGTGGATGCCACGTTCGACTGGCTGCGGGAAAAGGCTCCGCCAGCATCCCAGTAGCGCAAGTCCGACGCATTCGCGTTGCTACGCCCGGTGTAATCGATGCTGGCGCTGACGCCGCGACTGCGGTCTTTTCCTACATCCCCGCCACCGTGCACGAGCCATTGAGAATCGGCCAGCAGCGCGCCTTCTTCGGCGCGGACGGCCGGTGTGAGGGAAGCCAACAGCAGGACGAAGGCAAGAGCGCGTCGGCAGGTAGGGTTGATCATGAGTGCATCCGAAAGCTGAATCAGTTGTTGGCGTGTTGTAGCAGAGCAGGGCAACTGCCAACGACCAACAGCTTCGCATTTTGACGTGCCGACGCCGGGTTGTTTGCTAATGGCGACAGTGGCTGACGGCCGGGTATCGGTATTGAAGGGTCATGCGAAAGGGCCTGTCAGTCGTCATCCACCTCGTAGTAGTCAGATTTGTCTTCGACGAAGATATGTTCGGCAATGCGCAGCCCGGTCGGCGTGTCCAGGGTTCCCGCCATGATGCTGGTCTTCAGCGCACCGTTGACACGCCAGAAAAGATTGCCGCCACAGCGATTGCAAAAACCGCGCTGAGCTTCGGAGGAGGAGGCATACCAGGTAAGCGTCGCGTCGCTGAGGAATTCAATGTCGGTCGTGTTCGCGCTGGTGGCGGCGACAAAGTGGCCGCTGGTGCGTCGACATTGCGAACAATGGCAGGCGATGACGTGTCGCAATGGGCCGTTGACGCGATATCGAACGCCGCCGCACAGACATCTGCCGTCGTGACTCTCGCTCATCGTTCAGCTCCCCGAATGCGCACCATCGTTCGGCGCGTCTGCAGAAGGTGCGGCATCCGACGGACCCGGATCATCCGCACGCCGTATCAACTCCCCTGCCAGTGCCAGATACGCGAGAGCGCCGCGCGAATCCTTGTCGTGAAACAACACCGGCACGCCAAAACTGGGCGCCTCGGCCAGGCGCACGTTGCGCGGAATCACCGTGCGGTAGACGCGGTCGCCGAAATGCTCGAGGAGCTGCGCAGAGACTTCGTTGGCCAGATTGTTGCGCGGGTCGAACATGGTTCGCAGCACACCGCCGATTTCCAATTCCGGATTCAGATTGGCGCGGATCTGCTCGATGGTGTGCGACAGCGCGCTCAAGCCTTCGAGTGCGTAGTACTCGCACTGCATCGGCACCATGACCGAATCGGCGGCAACCAATGCATTGAGCGTGAGCATGTTCAGCGAGGGTGGGCAGTCGATGAGAATCACATCGAAGCTGTCACGGATGGGTTTGAGCGCATTGCGCAGCTTGAACTCGCGCCCCGCCATGACGCTGAGCAGACGGATTTCAGCGGCGGTGAGATCCTGATTCGCCGGCATGACCATGAAGCCGCCGGCGGCCACCGGCACCAACGCTTCGAGCGCCGAGCATTCGCCCAGCAACACATCGCAGGTGGTGCGTGCCTGCGCATTCTTGTCGACCCCGCAGCCCATGGTGGCATTGCCCTGCGGATCCATGTCGATCAGCAAGACGCGCCGCTTCGTCGCGGACAAGGACGCGGCCAGATTCACCGCGGTGGTGGTCTTGCCGACCCCGCCTTTTTGATTGGCGATGGCGATGACGCGCTTCATGGGTTCAGGCAATCGATATTTCCACGATGTGTCGTTCATCTTCCAGGCCCGGCACCCGGACCCGGTTGATGGCGCGCACCCGGTAGCGCTTGGGCAGCAACGCGATCTCCGCGTCCGGGCTCCTGCCTTTCATGGCGAGCAACCGGCCGCCGGGCGCACACAAATGCCCCGCGTACGCGACGAAGTCCGCGATCGATGACAGGGCCCGGGCCGTCACCGTGTCGAACAATTGCAGCGGCCGGTAGTTTTCAGAGCGCTTGTGCACGACTTCCACGTTAGCGCATTCCAGTGCCTCCGTCGTCATTTGCACGAAGCGCGCCTTCTTGGCGACGGATTCGATGAGCGTAAAGTGCCGCTGCGGGTTGGCGATGGCCAGGGGCAGGCCGGGGAACCCGGGGCCCGTGCCGACGTCGGCAATGCGCTGCCCGTGCAGAAATCGCTGCAGTGTCAGACTGTCCAGGACGTGCTTCTGCAGCATGCCCAGCCGGTCGCGGATGGCGGTCAAGTTGAATTTGGCATTGGTCGACTCCACCTCATCCACGAGTTTCAGCAGAGCCTCGAGCTGTCCCTCAGTAAGGCTCAAACCCAGCTCGGTTGCACCGGCCGCGAGCAGTGCGTATTCGCCCGCCCGCACGTCAGCCGTTCTTGACCATCGTCGCCACGAACTCATTCACGGGCAGGGTCAACAGCTTGCGTTTGTCGGCGAAGGTTGCCTGGATGAGTGATGCCTGCTTGGGCCCGAAATGAGCCGACACGCTGGATTCGAATTTCTTCACCAGCACCGGCATGCCCTCGGCACGGCGCTTGCGGTGACCGATGGGGAAATCCACGGTCACGCGAGGCGTCGAGCTGCCGTCCTTGAAGAACACCTGCACGGCGTTGCCGATGTAGCGCTTGTCGGGTGCATAGTAGTCCTGGGTGAACGTCGTGTTTTCTTTCACTTCCATCTTTGCGCGCAGTGCGTCGATGCGCGGATCGTTGGCGATGCGGTCTTCGTAGTCCTCGCCGGTGAGGCGGCCGAAAATCAGCGGCACGGCGGTCATGTACTGGATGCAGTGGTCACGGTCGGCAGGGTTGGACAGCGGGCCGGTCTTGTCGATGATGCGCACGCCGGGTTCTTGCGTCTCGATCACGATCTTACCGATCTGGTCGATCTTGTCCTTCACCTGCGGGTGCAGCGTCATGGCGCACTCGACCGCGGTCTGTGCGTGGAACTCGGCCGGGAAGCTGATCTTGAACAGCACGTTTTCCATGACATAGCTGCCATAGCCGCGCTGAAAGGTGAACGGCTTGCCCTTGAACAGCACATCGAAGAAGCCCCAGGTTTTGGCCGACAGCGCCGAGGGGTAACCCATTTCACCGGTCATGGCGATGAAGGCATGGCGCACCGCGCGGCTGGTGGCATCGCCAGCCGCCCAGCTCTTGCGTGAGCCGGTGTTCGGCGCGTGGCGATACGTGCGCAGGGCGCCGCCGTCGATCCATGCATTCGACACGGCGTTGATGATCTGCTCGCGCCTGCCGCCGAGCATCTTGGTGACCACGGCCGTGGAGGCGACGCGGACCAGAATGACGTGGTCCAGGCCGACGCGGTTGAAACTGTTCTCGATGGCCAAAACACCCTGGATTTCATGCGCCTTGATCATGGCCGTGAGCAGGTCGCGCACCGACAACGGCTTCTTGCCTTCGTTGACCGCTTTGCGCGACAGATAGTCGGCGACGGCGAGGATGCCACCGAGATTATCGGAAGGATGACCCCACTCGGCTGCAAGCCAGGTGTCGTTGAAGTCCAGCCAGCGCACCATGGCGCCGATGTTGAAGGCGCCCATCACGGGGTCGAGTTCGAAACTGGTGCCGGGCACGCGCGCGCCGTGCGTCATGGTGGCGCCGGGAACCACGGGTCCCAGCAGCTTGGTGCAGGCCGGGTACTTCAGTGCCTGGAAACCACAGGCGAGGGTGTCCATCAGGCAGTAGTGCGCCGTGTCGTAAGCATCGTGGGAATCGATCTGGAAATTGGCGGCGTACTCAGCAATATCGACGAGTGCTTGATCGGGATCGGGACGGACGGCGGACTTGATATCGTGCGAGGACATTTACTTTCTCTTGTCGATGGAAACGAATTTCTGCGGTTCGGGGCCTACGTAGTTGGCGCTTGGGCGGATGATCTTGCCGTCGATGCGCTGCTCGATGACATGGGCGCCCCAGCCGGTGGTGCGGGCAATGACGAACAGCGGCGTGAACATGGTGGTGGGCACGCCCATCATGTGGTACGAGACGGCCGAGAACCAATCCAGATTTGGGAACATTTTCTTTGCATCCCACATCACCGTCTCCAGGCGATCGGCGATGTCGAACATCTTGGTGCTGCCGGCCTCCTGCGACAGCCGCCTGGCGACGCCCTTGATGACCTGATTGCGCGGATCGCCGATGGTGTAGACGGGGTGGCCAAAGCCGATGACCACTTCCTTGTTGGCGACGCGCGCCCGGATGTCGGCCTCCGCCTCATCCGGAGTGTCGTAGCGTTTTTGAATCTCGAAGGCCACTTCGTTGGCGCCGCCATGCTTGGGTCCGCGCAACGCGCCGATGGCGCCGGTGATGCACGAGTGCATGTCGGAGCCGGTGCCTGCAATGACGCGCGCGGCAAAGGTGGAGGCGTTGAATTCGTGCTCGGCGTACAGAATGAGCGAGGTGTGCATGGCGCGCACCCACGTGGCGGGCGGCGCGCGCCGATGCAGCAGATGCAGGAAGTGACCGCCGACCGAATCGTCTTCGGTTTCGACGTGGATGCGCTGCCCGTTGTGGCTGAAATGATGCCAATAGGCGAGCATCGAACCCAGCGAGGCGATGAGCTGATCGACGATGTCGCGCGCGCCGGCGGCGCCATGATCGTCCTTTTCAGGCAGCACGCAGCCCAGCGCCGATACGCCGCAGCGCAGAACGTCCATGGGATGCGCCGCGGCTGGAAGCTGCTCGAGTACTGCGCGCACGGCGCTGGGCAGGCCGCGCAGCGCCTTGAGTTTGGCCTTGTAGGCGAGCAGTTCAGATTGTGTCGGCAGCTTGCCGTGCACCAGCAGATGCGCAATTTCCTCGAACTCGCAGGCCTCCGCGATTTCCAGAATGTCGTAGCCGCGGTACGCCAGGTCGTTGCCGCTGCGGCCGACGGTGCACAACGCTGTGTTGCCCGCGGGCACGCCGGACAGGGCCACGGATTTTTTGGGCTTCGGTCCGGTGGAAGGCGCTTGCTGCTCGCTCATTTCGCTTTACCCTTTGCAAAGAGACTGTCCAATTTGTCTTCGTAGGAATGGTAGTTGAGGTATTTGTACAGATCGGCGCGCGTCTGCATGGTGTCGAGCACGTTCTTCTGCGTGCCGTCGCGGCGGATGGCCTGGTAGGTGTTGAGCGCTGCGGCATTCATGGCGCGGTACGCAGAACAGCAGTACAGGACGATGTCGACGCCGACCGAACCCAGCTCTTCGCGCGTATACAAGGGTGTGTGGCCGAACTCGGTGATGTTGGCGAGGATGGGCACTCGGACCGCGTCTTTGAATTTGCGGTACATGGACAGTTCGGTCATGGCCTCGGGGAAGATCATGTCCGCGCCGGCTTCCACACAGGCCAGCGAACGCTCGATGGCCGCATCGATGCCCTCCACCGCCAGCGCATCGGTGCGCGCCATGATGACGAACTGGTCTTCCGTACGCGCATCGACCGCCGCCTTGACGCGATCGACCATTTCTTCTTTTGACACCACTTCCTTGCCCGGACGATGTCCGCAACGTTTGACCTGCACCTGGTCTTCGATGTGCAGACCGGCGGCGCCGAACTTGATGAAGGATTTCACGGTGCGCGCGATGTTGAAGGCCCCGCCCCAGCCGGTGTCGGCGTCCACCAGCAGCGGCAGGGAGCTTGCGTCGGTGATCCGGCGGATGTCGGTGAGCACGTCTTCCATGCTGCTGATGCCCAGATCCGGAACACCGAGAGAATTGGCGGCGACGCCGCCGCCGGAAATATACAGGGCCTTGAAGCCGGTAGCCTCTGCCATGCGGGCGGTGAACGCGTTGATCGTGCCCACCACCTGCAGAGGTTGCTCGGCTTGCAGCGCAGCGCGCAATCGGAGGCCGGCGGAAGAGATGGATGGCATTGAAAACCCGTGGAGCGAGCGGTGCGGAATCAGCCCCGGGATTCTAGCAAACCGAAGCGCCTGAGCTACGGAGTTTTGCCTTGCGGCGGCGCTTTTTCCGCCCGCTCCTGCAGCCGCTGTTCATACAGATCGCGGGTGGGCTGATCGAACACCACCAAAGTCACCAAGGGGCCGGCGATTTCCGTGTCATAGGTCATGCCCGCAGAAAAGGTGCTGTCGTTTTCGCGCCCCTCGCAATGATCCGCGTTTCGATCCGCGGCGCCCAGACCGGTCAGCCATTGATCGCACCACTGGATGAAAGTGTCGGCGGGAACATCCTTGGGCAGACGCAGCACCGCCTCAACGCGATACAACCGCTCGTGAAAAAAGCACAGGACATAATCATCGGCGTCGTAGCCGTGAAAATGCAGCGGCGCGCCGCTCTTGGAATAGCACTCCTGATCATCGCCTTCGCCGGGAGGGCGGCTTTCTCCCTGGAACAGCAACACTTCTTTGAGAGCAAAGGGGATCTGGCTTACCGTGCCACCGAAAGGAACCGGCAGCAGCGAGCGCCAGTCTTCGCCCACGGGCAGCGTGCGAACGGCGGCGGCGGGCGGCGCGGGAAGCGCAACAGGCGCCGGTTGCACGGCCGGGGCAGCGCAGGCCACAAGCCCTGCGGCACAAACTACCGGCACCCATCGCTGCAATCGCATGCTCATGCCGCGGCGCGCTGCAGCCAGGCGAGAAGCCCCGCGGCATTCAAGTCCACATCGTTGTCCAGCAACGCATGCATCTGCGCATCCCCACCCTGGTAACCATGCGCTTGCAAGCGACGCGCGATGTGCTCGAACAGATCGGTGCAGATGCGCTGCTGAGGATCCGCGGCATTGGCGTGCTTGAGCGCAATGGCGACGTAACGGTCGATGTCGGCGTGCATGTCGCTGCCGAGGCGTTCCACCGCATTGGCGCGGCTGTAATGGGTCATGTAGATCGCAGTGGGCCGAATGCCCAGGATCCGGTCCACCGAAGCATGCAATTGTCCCGGGTCGAATTGCGTGGGCGTGGTCGTGGCAATGACGAACTCCCCCTGGGAGGTATCGAATTCGCGGTAGCTTACGCCGAAGGTGTCGCCTGAGAACACCGCGGCCGCCGCGCGGTCCACGATGCTCAGGTGATGCAGGGCGTGACCCGGCGTGTGCAGGAATTCGAAGGTGCGGCGCCCGAGCGAGCGGCGCTCGCCATCCTGCACGCTCGACACGCGCTCCTTCGGCACGGGCAGGATGTCGCCATACAGCTTCAAATACGCCGCATCGCCATACACCGCGCGCGTGCCGGCGATCAGTTTCGCCGGATCGACGATGTGCCCCGCGCCGCGCGGGTGCACCAGAACCTGCGCGCGCGGGAACAGTTGCGCGAGCAAGCCGGCGCCGCCGGCATGATCCAGATGCACATGGGTCAGGAAGATAAAGTCCACATCCGACGGGCTCAACCCCTGGGCGAGCAGCGCCGCCTGCAGATTCGGCGCCGAATGGTTGGTGCCGGTATCTACGAAGGCGGCGCGTCCCGAATCCACGATCAGATGGCTGGCATCCATGCGCGGCCGCACATAGTCGGTGTCGACGGCGAAGATGCCTTCACCGACTTGTTCGTATTTGAGCATCGGCGCACTCTCGATATTCGTACCAGATGACATTATCCTCGACGCCTGGCTCCGATGCGACCTGAGAGTTCTATGCGTTTGAAAAAATCGTTCTTTTTTCTGATCGGCACCGCTTTGCTGGCGCAGCTGCCCGCCTCCGCCGCCCGGCTCGAGCGAGGCAATCTGGTGTTCGACAATGTGCCCGCCGCTCCTGCCACGCTCATGAGCGGAATCGAGAACTACCTGAATGCGCGCCAGGCCACGCCGCTGGGCTGGTCGCCGGGCGGTCAGCTGCTCATCGCCACCCGCTTTGGCGATGCCGAGCAGCTGCATCTGCTGGAAAGGGCCGGCGGCGCACGCCGTCAGATTACTTTTTACAAAGAGCCGGTGAACGAGGCCGTGTTTTCCCCGGACTCGAATCGTCCGGGCTTCGTTTTCCTAAAGGACGTGGGCGGGGATGAGAATTCGCAGCTGTATTTTCAGCGTCAGGGTGAAAACACCGCGCGGCTGTTGACCGACGGGAAGTCCTTGAACGGCGATCCGGTCTGGTCCAGCGCCGGCCGGGCGGTGGCCTTTTACAGCAATCTGCGCAATGGCAAGGATTCGGACATCTATGTGGTCGAGCCGGCGGCGGGCACGCCGCCGAAGCTGGTGTACACGGGCGATGCGCCCGGCTGGACGGTGCTGGACTGGTCGCCCGATGACAGCAAGCTGCTGCTCAAGAAGTACGTCTCCATCAGCGAAAGCCACCTCTACCTGCTCGACATCGCCAGTGGTCAGGCGCGCGAGATCGACCCGTCGAAGACCAAGATCGGCATCGGTCCCGCGCTGTTCTCGCGCGATGGCGTGGGCGTGTTCATCGCCTCCGACCGCGATGGCGAATTCGTGCAATTGCAGTTCGTAAATTTGGGGTCGGGAGAGCGTACGGTGTTGTCAGCGCATATTCCCTGGGACGTCGAAGACCTGGCTGTGTCGCGCGACGCGCGCTTTCTGGCCTACACGGCGAATCAAGCCGGCGCCAGCCGGCTCAACGTGCTGGATCTGCGCTCGAAGCAGGAGCTGGCGGTGACAGAGTTACCGCCGGGACTGATCTCCAACCTGAGCTTCGACACGCAAAGCCGGCAGCTGGCTTTCGGCCACGCCAGCGCATCGCAGCCGCGCGATGCCTATGTGCTGGACCTGTCGAACAACAAAGTCGAGCCCTGGACCCGCAGCGAAGCCGGGCCGGTGGAAGTGTCCAAGTTCGTCACGCCGCGTCTGACGCAGTTTCCGACCTTCGATCGCAACGGCGGCAAATTCCGTCAAATTCCCGTGTACGTGTATGAACCGGCCACGCCGGGGCCGCATCCGGTGCTGATCACCATCCACGGCGGACCGGAGTCGCAGTTTCGTCCGGGTTTCGATCCGTGGCTGCAGTATCTGGTCAACGAATTGGGCTTCGTGGTGCTGGCGCCCAACGTCCGAGGTTCCTCAGGCTACGGCAAAACCTACCTCAGCCTGGACAACGGCGCTCTGCGTGAGGATTCGGTCAAGGACATCGGCGCCATGCTGGTGTGGATTTCCGCGCAATCGGCATTCGACGCCAAGCGCGTGTTCGTGTCCGGCGGTTCCTATGGCGGGTACATGACACTCGCCACCATGGTGAATTTTGGCGACCGGATGCGCGGCGGCATCGATGTGGTGGGGATTGCGAACTTCGTCAGCTTTCTGACCAACACCGCGCCGTACCGGCAGGACCTGCGGCGCGCCGAATATGGCGATGAACGGGACCCCGACATGCGTGCATTCTTGCGCGGTATTTCACCGCTCACCAATGCCGAGCGCATCACGCGCCCGATGCTGATCGTGCAAGGACAGAACGATCCGCGCGTACCGATGAGCGAATCGGAGCAGATGGTGAACCGGCTGCGCGCTCGCGGTGTGGAGGTCTGGTACCTGCTCGCCAGGGACGAAGGGCACGGATTCAAGAAGAAACAGAACCGCGATGCCTATCTGCAGACGTTCGCGCAGTTCCTGCTGCAGAACAAATAGCCGGCGCTACTTTTGGTCGTGCCTGGCCGTGGCGAGCGGTGATGGCTGGCTGGCGAAATACGCCGCGAGCTGCTGAACATCCGCATCCGACTTCAGCGCCGCCGCCATGGCGCCCATGACCGCATTTTTGCGCCGGCCATTGCGGTAGGAAATCAACGCCTGTTCCAGATAATCCGCATGCTGGCCGGCGAGAACCGGCGGCTTCGGTTCCAGCGGCGCATCCACCCCGCTGCCGTTGATGCCGTGACATGCGGCGCAGGTTTCAGCCTGCTTCGGGGTGACGCCCGCCACGCTGCTCGTGGGCTTGGTCGGTTCGCCGCCCTGCAGGTAAGTGGCAATGTCGAGCATATCCTGGTCCGTCATCGACGCTGCCTGCGCGTGCATGGTCGCGTGCGGGCGCTCGCCGTTCTTGTATTCGTTCAATGCGGCGATGAGGTAGGCGGCGTGTTGATGCCGCAGTTTCGGCACGCGATACGACGGATAGGCATTCTTGTAGTTTTCAACTCCGTGGCAACCCAGGCAGGTATAAAACTTCTTCTGGCCACGGGCCGGATCGCCGCGCGCCGCCTCGCCCTGTGCAGCGTGCGCCGCCGCGGTGATGCAAAAAAGGGCTACAGCAGCCGCCAAACGACCGCGATTTGATCCAAAACCCATTCAATTCTCCGACAATTGGTGCTTGTTTTCGGCAGCGATGTTAAAGGGCGGCGGCGAGTTCTTGCAACAATCCTTTTCATTCCGCCACGGTGAGGACGCCTGACTATCGCTACAGGCTCAGATTCTTGCTGTAGATGATATTCATGACATTGTCGCGCCAGCCGCGCACGCGCGGTTTCACCAGGTGCTTGTTGACATAGAAATACAACGGAATCAGCGGCTGATCCTCCAGCATCAGGCGCTCGGCCTGCTGCAGATAGCCGGCGCGTCTGCCCGGATCGGCCTGCGCGTTGGCGATGTCCAATGCGGCATCGTATTGCGCATTCGAGTAGCGCGGCAGATTGATGCCAAAACCTGTGCGCAGCAGCTGCAGGAAACTGTAGGCGTCGTTGTAGTCCGCGACCCAGCTGGCGCGAAAAGCCTGCACACCCTCGCCGCGGTCGATGTCCTGCAGCAGCACCTTGAATTCTTCGCCGCGCAGATCGGTATCGATATCCAACGCCTCTTTCCACATCGACGCGACGGCCACGGCCATCCTGGTGTGCAATTCACCCGTGTTGTAGCGCAGCTCGATGCGGCGGGGCGCATCGCGGCCTGCTTCGCGCAGCAATTCTCGCGCGCGCTGGATGCGCCGCTGCAGCGGCCAGCCGGCCCAGTCCGGCATCTGCGCCGCGTAGCCCAGCGTCTGCGGCGGCACCATGCCGTAAGCGGGGATTTCTCCCAGCCCGGTGACCGATTGCACCAGCCTGTCCCGGTCGATGACCATCGACAGCGCCTGCCGCAGCTGCGGTGCGCCGGAGAACGGCGGGCCGCGCAAGTTCAAGCCATAGTAGTAAACAGCCAGTTGCGGCGACACGTGCAACTCGGCGGCGAGGTGCTCCCGGATCCAGTCCATCTGCGACATCGACAGCGTCGCGGTGCAGTCCAGCGCATCGGCACGATAGGCGCCAAGCTCCGCCGTTGCCTGCGCGATGGCGTGATACTCGACGCGGTCTATATGCGTTTGCGAATCGTTCCAATACTGGTGATTGCGCACAGCGATGATCTTGGAGCCGAAATCCCAGCGCGCCAGACTGTAGGCTCCGTTGGAGACCAAGATGCCGGGTTTGGCGAAGCGATTGCCATGCGCTGCCAGCGTCGGGCGATGCAGCGGAAAGGTGCCCGGATGCGTCAGCAGGTTGAGGAAATACGGCGTGGGCTTCTGCAACTCCACAAGGAGAGTCTGCGAATTGACCGCCCGCACGCCGAGCGACTCAAGACCTGCAGCGCCTGCCTGGATGGCGTCGGCGTTGCGCACGACGGAGAGCATTTGCGCATACGGTGCAGCGGTTGCCGGATCCACCAGCCTGCGCCAGGCGGCGACGAAATCCTGCGCCGTCACCGCATCGCCGTTCGACCATCGAAGCTGCGGCCGCAAATGAAAGGTGTATGCGCCGCCGTCCGCCGATACCTCGTAGCGTTCAGCCGCCGCCGGCACGGGCTGTCCGCTCGCATCGACCGACATCAGGCCTTCGTATAGATCGCGGACGATGGTCAAGGCGGCTTCGGAGCGCGCGGCCTGCGGATCCAAGGATTCGGCTTCTGCGCCATTGCCGCGATGCAAGGTGTTGGCGAGGACCGGATCCGGCGGCGCCAGCAGCAGCCGCGAGGCGCCCCAGGCCAGCAGCGCCGCACCAACGGCCACACCGGCGAGCAATCCGAGACGCCGCATTGAGAGTCGATCAGGCCGCGCGGTCGCGCTTTTTCAGATGAACCAGCAGCAGCGACACGGCGGCGGGCGTCAATCCGGGAATGCGTCCCGCCTGACCCAGCGTCTGCGGACGCACTTCCGACAAACGCTGCCGCGCTTCGTGCGACAGGCCGTTGACCTCGTGATAGTTCATATCGCCCGGCAGCGTGAGGCCTTCGTGGCGGCGTTGCCGGGCGATTTCCTGTTCCTGGCGCTTGAGGTAGCCGGCGTACTTGGCCTGCACTTCGACCTGCAGTTTGACCTGCACGTTCAACCGCTCGTCCTTTCGCCATGACGCATCCGGCGCGGCCGCATCGTCTGGCGCACCGGCCTGATCCACATCGTCGAATCCCAGTTCCGGGCGGCGCAACAGATCCAATGCGTACTGCTCACGCGGCAGCGCGCCTCCCAATTTCGCGCTCAGCGCCGACTGCGCATCGCCGGCCCGCACCAGAGAAGTTTCCAGGCGCGCCACCTCCTGCGCCACGGCGGCGGATTTGCGCTCGAAGAATTCCCAACGCTCATCGTTGACGAGCCCGATGCTGCGGCCCTGCGGTGTCAGGCGAACGTCGGCATTGTCCTCGCGCAAGCTCAGCCGGTACTCGGCGCGGCTGGTGAACATACGATACGGCTCGGGCGCGCCGCGCGTGATCAGATCATCGACCAGCACGCCGATATAGGCCTCGCTGCGTAGCGGCGACCAGGGCTCGCGCCCCAACGCGCTGAGCGCGGCATTCGCGCCGGCGAGCAATCCCTGCGCTGCGGCCTCTTCGTAGCCGGTGGTGCCATTGATCTGCCCCGCCAGAAACAAGCGCGGGATGAACTTGCTCTGCAGCGTGTTCTGCAGATCGCGCGGGTCGAAAAAGTCGTATTCGATGGCGTAGCCGGGCCGCGTGATGTGCGCGCGCTCAAAGCCTTTGATGGTGCGCACGAATTCGTACTGCACATCGAAGGGCAGCGAGGTGGAAATGCCGTTGGGGTAGATCTCGTGCGTGTTCAAGCCTTCCGGCTCGACGAAAATCTGGTGCGACAACTTGTCCGCAAATCGCGCCACCTTGTCCTCGACAGACGGGCAATAGCGCGGACCCCTGCCTTCGATCAGGCCGGTGAACATCGGCGAGCGGTCCGACGCTGCGCGGATGATCTCGTGCGTGCGCTCATTGGTTGCGGTGATGTGACAGGGCAGCTGCCGCGGGTGCGCCGCGCCCGTCTGCAGATAGGAGAACACGGGCCGTGGCTTGTCGCCGTGCTGCTCGAGCATGACGCGGGTGTCGATGCTGCGGCCGTCGATGCGCGGCGGCGTACCGGTCTTCAGGCGACCCACCCGCAGCGGCAATTCACGCAGCCGGGCGGCGAGCCGGTTGGAGGGCGGATCCCCGGCGCGGCCGCCGGGATGATTCTGCAAACCCAAGTGGATCTTGCCGCCCAGGAAGGTGCCCACGGTCAGCACCACACAGCGGGCGTGCAATTCGATGCCGCTCTGCGTGACGCAGCCGGCCACGGCATCGCCGTCGATGATGAGATCCGCCGCCTCTTGCTGAAACAGGGTCAGATTCGGCTGATTCTCCAGAATGCTGCGTATGGCGCAGCGGTAAAGCTGGCGATCGGCCTGCGCGCGCGTTGCCCGCACGGCGGGCCCTTTGCTTGCGTTCAACGTGCGAAACTGGATCCCGGCCTGATCGATGGCGAACGCCATCGCACCGCCGAGAGCGTCGATTTCCTTCACCAGATGGCCCTTGCCGATGCCGCCGATGGCCGGGTTGCAGCTCATTTGTCCCAGCGTTTCGATATTATGGGTCAGCAGCAGCGTGCGCGCGCCGATGCGCGCGGATGCCAGGGCAGCCTCGGTCCCGGCGTGCCCGCCGCCCACCACGATGACATCGAATTTTTCGGCAAATTGCATAGGGTGCGTACTATAAGCGGGTCGGTGTCCGGGATGCCATTGTATGTATGAGGTTGGACGCAATCGGGGCCCCCGTGCGCTGCTGGCGCTGCTGGGGTTTGCCGCGGGGGCGCAGGCGCAGCACGGCAGCGCCGGCTGCGATACTGCCGAACACGCGAAATCCCAGGCCAGCCGCCCGAACACCGTGACGCTGAACTTCGAAAACGATCTGTTTACAGGCAGCGACCGCGAGTACACCAACGGCGTCAAGTTATCCTGGGGTTCGGCGAATCTGGACGACTACCGCAACGACCCCTGCCTGCCGGCGGTTTTGAAGCGCATCAACCGCCTGGTGGGCTTCGTCGACAGCGGCAATTACACGGCGCGCAACATGGTGGTGTCGGTGGGTCAAGCCATGTTCACACCCCGCGATCGGGAACGCACCACGCTGGATCCGAATGACCGACCCTACGCCGGCTGGCTGTATCTGGGATTTGGCTACAATTCACGCACAGACACGTCTATGCGCACCTTTGAGCTGGACCTCGGCATCGTGGGGCCGCAGTCCTACGCCAAGCAAAGCCAGGATTTCATTCACGATCTGCGCAACATTCCAAAGTGGCAGGGCTGGGCCAATCAATTGCCCAACGAGCCGGGATTGCAATTCACCTACGAGCGAAAGCGTCGATTCCTGCCACCCATGCGCAAGACCCTCCCGGGGCTCGATGTTATTCCGCACTACGGCGCAACGCTTGGCAATGTGAGGACCTTTCTGAATGCCGGCGCCGAATTCCGGGTGGGCTATTCGCTGCCGGATGACTTCGGCACGTCGGCCATCCGCCCCGGAGGCAACAACAGCGCCCCGCTGTCCGTGCGCGACATGCAAACAGGCTTTGCCGCCAAGGGCATTCATCTGTTCGCGTCGTTCGATGCGCAGCTGGTGCTGCACAACATTTTTCTCGACGGCAACACGTTCCGCGCAAGTCCGAGCGTGGACAAGCGGATCTTCGTGGGCGATGCCGCACTGGGTGTGGCCTGGTCCTGGCGGCGCGGCAAGATCGCCTACGCGCACTACATTCGCACCAAGGAATTCTACGGCCAGAGCGCCTCGCAGCAATTCGGCTCCATCACCTTCAGCTACGTATTCTAGGGACCCACGCTGATCGGTATGCCGGCGAATTTCCCGCGCCAGTTCGCCGGGCCGCTCTCATGCACCGACTCCCCATCCGCGCTCACCGCCACAGTAACCGGCATGTCGCGGATGTCGAATTCGTACACCGCCTCCATGCCCAGATCCGCGAACGCCACCACGCGGCTGGCGCGGATGGCCTTGGCGACGAGATACGCTGCGCCACCGACCGCGATGAGATAGGCGGACTTGTGCTTGCGGATGGCCTCGATGCCGGACTCGCCACGCTCAGCCTTGCCCACCATGGCCAGGAGCCCGGTCTTGGCCAGCATGGTTTCGGTGAAGCGATCCATGCGATTCGCGGTGGTCGGACCGGCGGGACCCACCACTTCGTTCCCGACCGGATCCACGGGTCCGACGTAGTAGATCACGCGGCCGTTGAAATCCAGGCCATCGGGAAGCGGCTGACCGGCATCGAGCAGCGCGCAGATTCGCTTGTGCGCAGCGTCGCGTCCCGTGAGCATCTTGCCCGACAGTAAAATGCGCTCGCCCGGTTTCCAGGATTGCACCTGCTCGCGCGTCAGCGTGTTCAGATCCACGTGCCGCGCGCTCGCATCGGCCGTCCAGGTGACCTTGGGCCACAGGTTCAGATCGGGCGGCTGCAGATGCGCCGGCCCCGACCCGTCCAGCGTGAAATGCACGTGCCGGGTTGCGGCGCAGTTGGGGATGACCGCGACCGGCAAGGATGCCGCGTGCGTCGGGTAATCCAGAATCTTCACATCGAGCACCGTGGTCAACCCGCCCAGACCCTGCGCGCCGATGCCCAGCAAGTTCACGCGGTTGTAGATTTCCAGGCGCAACTCTTCGAGCTTGGAGTGCGCGCCGCGCGCCTGCAGCTGCAGAATGTCGATGGGCTCCATCAGCGATTTCTTCGCCAGCAACATGGCCTTCTCGGCGCTGCCGCCGATGCCGATGCCCAGCATGCCGGGCGGACACCAGCCGGCGCCCATTTCCGGCACGCGCTCCAGCACCCAGTCGGCGACCGAGTCGGACGGATTGAGCATCTCGAACATGGATTTGTTTTCCGAGCCACCGCCTTTCGCCGCCACGGTGATCTCCAGGCGATCGCCGGGCACCAGCTCGGTGTGGATGACGGCCGGCGTATTGTCCTTGGTGTTGCCGCGCATGAAAGCAGGGTCGGCGACGATGGAGGCGCGCAATTTGTTGACCGGGTTCATGTAGGCCTGGCGCACGCCCTCGTTGATCATGGCGTTCAGATCGCGCTGCGCGTCCCAGCGCACGCCCATGCCCACTTTGACGAATACCACCACGATGCCCGTATCCTGGCAAATGGGACGGTGTCCCTGCGCGCACATCAGCGAATTGGTCAGAATCTGCGCGATGGCGTCGCGGGCGGACGGGCTGCGCTCCAAATCGTAGGCACGTCCCATCGCTTGTATGAAATCCGGCGTGTGATAATAGGAAATGTACTGCAAGGCATCCGCTACGCTGGCGATGAGATCTGCTTCTCGAATGACGCTCATAAAATGCTCTACCGATTCTCGTGGTTTCAGTGCTGACAATTTACCAACTCGCGCAGCCCTGCGCGCATCGGCGCGAGGGGATTTCATGACGCGCTTCGCGCTATGCGCCGTGGCGTTGGTGATTCTAAGCTCAAACCCGGCATGGAGCGCGGCGCCGCTGCAATGGACACCGTGTCGGCTGGAGCACCCGCTGCGGCTGAATTCGGTTCCCGCGCACTGCAGCAGCCTGCGGGTGCCGGAAAACCGTGACGACCCCGCTTCGCCCGCCATCACCTTGAAGATAGCCCGGGTCGCAGCGCTGAACCGGCGCAGCCACGCAAGTCCGTTATTTCTCATTGCCGGCGGGCCTGGCCAGAGTGCCATCGCCTTGTACGTCAGTTACGCGGCCGCCTTTGCGCGCATCAACCGCAATCACGACATCGTGCTGCTGGATCAGCGCGGCACCGGCGCCTCCTCGCCCATGCCTTGCGATTTTCCGCAGGACTGGAGTGAGGCGGCGAATTCCCCGGCAGCGATTCGCGAAGCCGCACGCTCATGCCTGACGAAGCTGGGCATGCGCGTGCGCTTTTACACCACGGCGCCGGCGGTGCAGGATCTGGAGGAGGCACGGCGTGCGTTGGGCTACGAACGCATCGACCTGTACGGCGCCTCCTATGGCACGCGTGTGGCGCAGGAATACATGCGCCGGCATGGCGCGCATTTGGAGGCGGTGATGCTCGACGGCGTGACGGATCCGCAGCGGCCCATCGGACCGGATACGCCACTCGACGGCGAGCGCACGTTGCAGGCCATCATCGCGCGCTGCGGCGCCAGCGGCGATTGCGCCCGCGCTTATCCGCAGCTGGCCGGTGAATGGGCGGGCTTGAAGGCGCGCTTCGGGCCCGCGCAGGTGGCACTCGAGTTAACCGATCCCACCAACTCCTCCAAGATGCCGCTGCGCTTCAACCGCGAGGTGTTCAGCGCTTCGCTGCGGCTGTTGTCCTACAGCAGCACCCAGGCGGCGATGCTGCCCCTGCTCATCCACGGCGCAGCGCGAGGCGAGCTTGCGCCGCTGGCGGCGCAGGCGGTCATGACCGCGCGGCAGGTCGGTGATCAACTGGCCATCGGCATGCAAAACTCCGTGGTGTGCAGCGAGGACTGGCCGCGATACCCGGGCATGCAAATCGACCGCGCCGCGTTGGCGAAAACCTATCAAGGAACGGATCAGCTCGACGGGCTGGAGGAAATCTGTTTGCTTTGGCCGCGCGGGCCGGTGGCGGCGGACATGTATGCGCCCCTGCGCAGCGACGTGCCCACGCTGTTGTTGTCCGGGGAGGCGGATCCGGTGACGCCGCCGGCTGCCGCCGAGCGGGCGGCGCGAGGGTTGACGCGGCACCGGCATTTGATTCTTTCGGGTGAAGGGCACGGCCAGCTGGCCACCGCCTGCGTGCCGCGCCTGATGGCCGATTTTCTCGACGATCCTCGGCCGGCACAGCTGGATGCCGGTTGTTTGAAGCGGCATCGTCCCAAACCTTTTTTCGTGAACGTCAGCGGTCCGGCACCGTGATCGAAGCGCGGGCATTGTCCAAGCATTTCGGCGCGGTGCGCGCGGTCGATGAGGTGTCCTTCATCGCGCGCGACGGCGAGATCACCGGACTGCTCGGCCCCAACGGTGCCGGCAAATCCACCTGCCTGCGCCTGTTGTACGGGATTCTGGAAGCCGACGCGGGCGCATCGCTCATCGACGGCGCCGACATTGCGGGGGAAACCTCCGCCGCGCGCGCCAGACTGGGCGTGCTGCCGCATGCTGCCGGCCTGTATGCCAATCTCACGGCCCGTGAAAACATCGCCTATTTCGGAACGCTGCATGGCCTGAGCGCGGCGGCGGTGGATGCGCGCATCGGCGAGCTCGAGCGCACGCTGGCAATGAGCGGCTTCATCGATCGCCGCGCCAAGGGGTTTTCGCAAGGCCAGCGCGTCAAGACCGCGCTGGCGCGGGCGCTGATCCACTCGCCGCGCAATCTGATCCTGGACGAGCCCACCAACGGACTGGACGTCATGGCCATCCGCAATCTGCGCGAACTGTTGCTGCGGCTCAAGAGTGAAGGTCATTGCATCCTGTTCTCCTCGCACGTGATGCAGGAAATCGCGGCGCTTTGCGATCGCGTGGTGATCATCGGCGCAGGCCGGGTGCTGGCGGACGACACGCCGCTAAAAATCCGCGAGCGTTGCGGCACGGCCTCCTTTGAAGATGCGTTCCTGCAGGTATTGGGCAGCGCTGAAGGGGTGAGTTGATGCGCGCCCTGTTCACGGTCTTCTACAAAGAGTTCGTCGAGAATCTGCGTGACCGGCGCACGCTGCTCTCAGCGTTGTTGTTCGGACCGCTGTTCGGCCCGCTGCTGTTTGGCGCCATGGTGACGCGCATGCTGGATCAAAGCCTAGCCGAAGCCGACGTGCCGCTGCAGATGACGGTCGCGGGCGGCGCACGCGCACCGGGTTTGCTGCAGTTTTTGCAATCGCACGGCGTTGAGTTGACCCGCGTCGAGTTGTCGGAAGAAGCGGCGCGAACCGTGGTGCGCGAAGGCGGCGCGCAGATGGTGCTGTTCGTGCCGGCCGACTATGCGGACCGCTTCCTGGCGGTTACGCCGGCGCCGCTGCTGCTGGTTGCCGACAGCTCCGACTCGCAGGCGCGCAAGAACGTGGATCGCATCAAGTCGCTGCTGTCAGGCTTCGGCAGCGAAATTGCGCAGCTGCGGCTGCAGATCCGCGGCATCGATCCGATGATCGCGCTGCCCATTGCCGTGGACGACGTCGATATCGCAACGCCCACCGGCAAGGCAGTGGTCGTGCTGGGGTTCATGACCTATTTCGTGTTGTTTGCCATGCTGATGGGTGGGCTGTATCTGGCCATCGATTGCACCGCCGGGGAGCGCGAACGCGGTTCCCTCGAGGCGCTGCTGACCCTGCCCGTTGCGCGCAGCGCGCTGGTGGGCGGCAAAATTCTGGCAACTTGCGCCTACATGACCTTGTCGCTGGCCATCACGCTCACCGCCTTCGTCAGCGTATTCCGCTTCGTGCCGCTGGAAAAGCTCGGCATGAGTTCCAATCTGGGCGCGGATTCCGCCTTGCTGCTGTTCGCCATCTGCCTGCCATTCGTGCCGCTGGGCGCGGCGCTCATGACCTTCGTGGCCTCCTTCACCCGCAGCTATCGCGAGGCTCAGACCTACCTCACCTCGGTGCTGCTGGTGCCGACGCTGCCGATCGCTTTCGCCAGCATCTACTCGCTCAAAACCAAGAGTTCGCTGATGCCCATCCCCTCCTTGAGCCAGCACCTGCTCATGACCAGCGTGCTGCGCGGCGAAACGCCCGCGCCGCTGGATCTGCTCGTCTCGGCCCTGGTGTCTTTGGCCCTGGCCGGCGTGCTGATCAGCGTCACTGCCCGCCATTGGCGGCGTGAAAGCATGCTGGGGTGAATGCGGCGGGTCCGCTTATGCGGCCGGCGCCGAGCGGGGGGCCAGCAGGGCGTGCATCCGGTGCAGGTGCGTGGCGGTAAAGGCACGCGCTTCGCGTTCGAATCGATTGTTCCAATAGCCCCGCCGCAGCCACTCAAGCACGTAGCGCAATAGCGTCAATCGGCCGGAGCGCCATTGATGCAGCACGTGAAAGTATTCGTGCAGCATCAGCTCCGGATCCGCCAGGAAGCTTTGCAGCGGTCCGCGCAGATAGATGACATTGCGGCGAGTGGTGGCGTCGGCGCGGCCGTGCAGGCGCGCATACAGTGAATTGGGCACCACGCGCACCTCGCACGCTGCCTGTCCGAAGATTTCGCACAACGCTGCCTCGACCTGTCGAGGCAGCTGCCGTTGTTGCGAAACCTGCGGCATGAAACCGGCTCAGTCGGCCGGGTCCAGCCAGCGATGCACAACCCCCGCGGCGACCGCACCAGCGATCGGTGCAAGCCAAAACAGCCACAATTGCTCCAACGCCCAGCCGCCCACGAACATTGCCGGACCGGTGCTGCGCGCCGGATTCACCGAGGTGTTGGTCACCGGGATGCTCACCAAGTGAATCAGGGTCAGGGCCAGACCGATGGCCAACGGCGCAAACCCCGCCGCAGCCCGCTTGGCCGTCGTGCCCAAAATGATCATGAGAAAGAAAAAGGTCATGACGAATTCACTGACCAGGGCGGCGCCGATCGAGTAGCCGCCAGGTGAATGCTCAGCATAGCCATTGGCCGCGAATCCGCTGCCCACCAGATCGAACCCGGCTTTGCCGCTTGCGATGTAGGCCAGCACGGCGCTGGCCGCGCACGCGCCCAGCACCTGTGCGATCACATAGCTGATGGCGCCGCTCAACGGCATGCGCCCCGCTGCGACCACGCCCGCCGTGACGGCCGGATTGAAATGCCCCCCCGATATATGTCCCACAGCGTAGGCCATGGTCAGAACCGTCAGGCCGAAAGCCAGAGAAACGCCGAGCAGGCCGATGCCCAGTTGCGGAAAGGCCGCCGCCAGAACCGCTGAACCGCATCCGCCCAAAACCAGCCAGAAAGTGCCGAAGAACTCCGCCGCGCTTGACCGCCACATGTTGTATTCCTCTTTTTAGAACCCAAACCCCGGGGGCCACCACGATATTCGTATTGAGCAATCGTTGCCAGAGCCACGCGTATCCGCGCGCCGGCCCGGCGCGCACCGCTCCGGTGCGCAGTCCATCATGCGGCTGGGGCGATGCGTTACTGGTAGTAATACCAAACGGTTTGGTAGAATAACCAGCATGATGGAACCCCGACGACAATCCGCGTCCACGCCTCCCGCCATCGCAGCCTGCGACGCGCGCACACGGCTGTTGAGCGCTGCGCTGCAGGTGCTGCACGAAAACGGCATTCTCGCGCTCACTCAGACCCATGTGGCGGCGGCGGCCGGCATGCGCCAAAGTCATCTCACCTACTATTTTCCGGCCCGTTCCGACCTGCTCAAAGCCATCGTCGAGCATGCCTCGAGCGCGGTGCTGGGCCTGGTGGGCGGGCAGCCCGAATTTCCGGCCAAGAGCGTCGCGGATCTGCGCAAGCGTCTGGTCAGGCAGGCCTCCGATGTGCGCATGCCGCGACTCATGATCGCCATGGCCGTGGCGTCGGACGAGGATCCCTCGCTCAAGGCCTGGATGGCGGCCTTTGAATTGCGCATCCGCAAGCTGCTGGGCAGTGCGCTACAGCGCCTGGGACTGCAAGTCGGCGATCGTGAACTCGCCCTGTTCCACGCCACCCTGGTGGGCGTCTCGGTTTTCAACGCCAGTGCCGGAACCGCCGCCTCGGCGCGCCAGGCCCGGAATCTGATTGGCGCAGCCTTCGACCGGTTGATTCGCGACTCACGCGCGCAGGCCAGGCAGAAAGGGAGCTGAACATGTTGAACGCTTGGCTGAGATTGCAAAGCCGCAGCCGCGCAGCGCTGGTGGTTGGAGCGGTGGCGCTGATTGCCCTCGCCGCCTGGGCGGCGGGTTCCAGACCGAAGGACCCTGGGGCCGCGGCGGCTGCGCAGAACCGGCCGGCATTGACCGTCACCGTGGCGCGGGCCACGCGGGTGGCGCTGCCTTCGGTGATCAAAGCCTCCGGGGCCATTGCCGCGTGGCAGGAAGGCAGTGTCGGAGCGCGCATTTCAGGTCTGCCCGTGGTGCTCGTCAATGTGAACGTCGGCGACATCGTCAAGAAGGGACAGGTACTGGCACGGCTGGACGATGCGACGGTGCGCACGGAGTTGACGCAGGCGCAGGCGAATCTTGCGCAGGCTGAAGCCAGCGCGCGCCAGGCCGAGGCAAACCGCGATCGCGCACTCGCATTGAAAGCATCCGGAGCCCTGAGTGAGCAGGATATCCTGCAGAACACGACACAGGCGGCGACGGCGCGCGCGCAGGTGTCGCAGGCCGGCGCCGCTTTGGCAGCGGCACGGCTCAAACTGCAGTACACCGCACTCACGGCGCCGGATGACGGCGTCATCTCCGCGCGCAGCGCATCGCTGGGCGTGGTGTCGCAGGCCGGAGCGGACATGTTCCGATTCATCCGGCAAGGCCGGCTGGAGTGGCGCGCAGAACTCAATGCCTCGCAGGTCACGCAGGTCACGCCGGGCTTGAATGTAAGCGTGCAGATGCCGGACGGGCAAATGGTGAGCGGCCGCATCCGGCAGATCGCACCGGCCCTCAGCGCTGAGACGCGGCTGGTCATCGCCTATGCCGATCTGGACCCACACGCCGCCGCGCGCGCCGGCATGTTCGCCAGCGGTGAGATCCGCAGGAGCGTCAGCGAGGCCATCACGGTGCCCTCCGCGAGCGTGGTGATCCGCGATGGCCGCAGTTATTGTCTGCGATTGCAAGGCACGCGCGCGCAGCAAGTGGCCGTGAGCACGGGCCGCCGCAACGGCGCCGTCACCGAGATTCTCGCCGGCATCAACGAGGGTGAAACCGTGGTGGCTCGCGGCGCCGGTTTCATCAACGACAACGACGTCGTGAAAATCGCCGACGATGCGGCAGCGGGCAACGGCGCCCGAACATGAACTTCGCCACCTGGTCGATTCGCAACCCGATCCCCTCGGTGCTGCTGTTCGCCGTACTGACGATCGCGGGCCTGTGGGGGTTTCGCAGTCTGCCGGTCAAGAATTTTCCGGATCTGGACTTTCCGACCGTCGAGGTAAACCTGCGCCTGCCGGGCGCGGCGCCGGCACAACTGGAAACCGAAGTCGCGCGCCGGGTCGAGGATTCACTGGCTTCGCTGGAAGGCCTCAAGCACCTCAGCACGCGCATCGGCGAAGGACAGGTGACCATCACCGTGGAGTTTCGCATCGGCCGCAACCTCTCCGATGCGCTGATCGACGTCAAGGATGCGATCGACAAGACGCGCCGCGATCTGCCGTCGGACCTGGAAGAGCCGACGGTGAGCAAGCTCACCATCGGTCCGGGCGGACCGATTCTGATCTATGCGGTTACCAGTTCGCGCATGAACGAAGAGGCGTTGAGCTGGTTCATCGATGACACCGTCTCGCGCACCGTAGTCGCTGTACCCGGTGTGGGTCAGTTTTCACGCGTGGGCGGCGGCACCCGCCAGGTCCAGGTGAATGTCGAGCCGGCGCGGCTGGACGCCTTGGGCATCACCGCCTCGGATGTGTCGCACGCGCTGAAGCGGGCACAGCAAGAGGCTTCGGGCGGCCGCGGCCAGGTGGGCGGTGGCGAGCAGGGATTGCGCACCATTGCCACCGTCAGGCAGGCGGCTGACCTGGCTGCATTGCCCATCGCCCTGCCCAGCGGCGGCTACGTGCGTCTGGATCAGGTGGCGACCATCAATGACACCGTCGCGGCCCGGACCCAGGCCGCTCTGCTCAACGGCAAGCCCGCAGTCGGATTTCAGATCAAGCAGACCAAGGGCTATGACGAGATCAAGATCGCCGCCGGCGTGGCAAAAACCGTAGATTTACTGGCGCAACAGCATCCGGACCTGAAGTTCGAACTCATCAGCGGCACCGTGGAACACACGCAGGAGCAGTTCGACGGATCGATGGACATGTTGTACGAAGGCGCCGTGCTCTCGATGCTGGTGGTGTGGATTTTCCTGCGCGACTGGCGCGCCACGCTGCTGGGCGCATTCGCGCTGCCGCTGTCGATCATCCCGACGTTTGCCATCATGTCATGGGCCGGCTTCACGCTGAACACCCTCACCCTGCTCGCGCTGTCCGTGGTGGTGGGCATTCTGGTCGACGATGCCATCGTGGAAATCGAGAACATCGCGCGCCATTCGCACATGGGCAAGAGCGTGCGCCAGGCCACCGAGGACGCGGTCACCGAAATCGGACTCGCCGTGATCGCCACCACCATGGCTCTGGTGGTGGTGTTTCTGCCCACCGCGTTCATGAGCGGCGTGCCGGGCCTGGTGTTCAGTCAATTCGGCTGGACCGCGGTCGCCGCCATCCTGACCTCGTTGCTGGTGGCGCGGCTGGTGACGCCCATGATGGCCGTGTGGCTGCTCAAGCCGGGCGCTCACAGGCAGACCGCCGACGGCCGATTGATGCGCACCTACCTGCAAAGCGTTCGCTGGTGCGTGCGCCATCGCGCAACGACCTTTGCCGCGGCCACGGTGTTCTTCATCGCCTCCATCGCATTGATCACGCTCCTGCCCACCGGCTTCATCCCTGCCGGCGACCGCGGCTCCACCTCGATCAGCCTGGAGCTTCCACCCGGTGTCAGCATCGACTCCACGCTGGCGGTCGCCGAGGATGCACGGCACCGTCTCACCGCGGGACCTGCGCCCGTGCCGGGAATCATCCGCGTTTTCACCACCGTCGGACAGCCGCAGGTGGCGGGACCCAGCGGCGGCGGTTCGGGCGGAGAGCTGCGCAAGGCGACGCTGACGGTCACGCTCGCGCCGCGCAACACGCGCCTGTCGCAGACGAAGATCGAAAACCTGATGCGCGAGCGGCTGCAGGGCGTGGCCGGCGCACGCTTTTCGATCGGCAGTGGCGCACCCGGGGAAAAGCTCGCCATCCTGCTGTCGGGCCGCGACGGCGCGACACTCAAAGCGGCGGCGGACGAACTGCAGAATCAGCTGCGTTCGCTGCCGTATCTGAGCAGCATCATTTCCACCGCGAGCCTGGAGAAGCCGGAGATCACGGTACGCCCCGACGCGGCGCGCGCCGCCGAACGCGGCGTGAGCGCGCAATCCATCGCCGAGACCATGCGCATCGCCACCAGCGGCGATTTCACCGCCGCGCTTGCCAAGCTCAATCTGGACGACCGCCAGGTCAACATCAGCGTCATGATTCCCGAAGCGATGCGCGGTGATCTGGCCACCTTGTCGCAATTGCGTGTACCGGCTCGCGGTGGTCCCGTGCCCATCGATTCGGTGGCGCAGATCACCATGGAAAGCGGTCCTTCGCAGATCAACCGCTACGATCGCCGCCGCAACGTGTCGATCGTCGCCGACCTGGGCGGGCATTCGCTCGGCGATGCGCTCAAGGATGCGCAGTCGCTGCCCGCGGCCAAGTCGCTGCCTTCCAGCGTGCGGTGGAGCGAATCCGGCGATGCCGAATTCATGCAGGAATTGTTCGCCGGCTTCGGCGCGGCGCTCACCATCGCCGTCCTGCTGATCTACTGCGTGCTGGTGCTGCTGTTCAAGGATTTCTTTCAACCCGTGACCATCTTGTCGGCCGTGCCGCTGTCGGTAGGCGGTGCGTTCGTCGCTCTGCTGCTGGCGGGAAGCGAAATGGGCCTGCCTGCTTTGATCGGCCTGGTCATGCTGCTCGGCATCGTCACCAAAAATTCCATCCTGCTGGTGGACTACGCCATCATCGGCATGCGCGACATGGGATTGAGCGAGCATGACGCTCTGATCGAGGCCTGCCACAAGCGTGCGCGGCCCATCGTCATGACCACGGTGGCGATGGTGGCTGGCATGTTGCCCCTGGCGCTGGGCATCGGCGGCGGCGATGGCAGTTTTCGCAAGCCCATGGCGATCGCGGTGATTGGTGGTTTGATCACCTCCACAGCGCTGAGTCTGCTGGTGGTGCCGGTGTCTTATATGTACGTGTCGCAGTTTGAGCGATTCGTGAATCGACTGTTGCGGCGCGCGCCGCCGGGCCAGCCGGAACCGGCCAGGTAGGCTCTGCGCGTTTATTTTCCGATGCAGAAACTGCCGAAAATCGCACCCAGCAGATCATCACTGCTGAACGTGCCGGTGATCGCACCCAATGATTGCTGAGCCAGACGAAGTTCCTCGGCAAACAACTCGAAGGCTCGCTGGTTCAGGAGCACTCGCGCGGCCGCGTCCACATGCTCGCGGGCCTCGCCCAAGGCCGTAAGATGGCGGCGGCGCGCGGCGAACACGCCGCTGTCCGCATCGCTCAAGCCGGCGGCTGCCTTCAGATGTGCGCGCAGCAGATCCAGCCCCTGCCCGCCCGTGGCGCTGAGGTAGACGCGCGGCAGCGTGACCGATGCAATCAATTCAGCGCTCCGTCCGAGCGTGTCGATTTTGTTGAACACCAGAGTCGCCGGCACGCCTTGCGGTAACTCGGCCAGCTGTTGCGGCGTCGGATCAGCCGAAGCGGCCTCGATGACATACAGCACGTGGTCGGCCTGCGCCATCTCCTGCCGCGCGCGACGGATCCCCTCCACTTCGACCCGATCCTCGGATGCGCGCAATCCGGCCGTGTCGACCAGATTCATGGCAATGCCATCGATGCGGATCTGCTGCCGCAGCAGATCCCGCGTGGTGCCGGGGACCTCCGTGACGATGGCCACGTCATCGCCGGCAAGCGCATTCATCAGGCTGGATTTGCCGACATTGGGTGCGCCGACCAGCACGATCTTCAGCCCCTCGTTCAGAACCACGCCCTGCCGCGCCGCGGCTGCCAGCGCATCGAATTGCGCAAAGACTTCCTGCAGGCGCCGCTGCAGTTGTGCATCCGACAGAAAATCCACTTCCTCATCGGGAAAATCGATCGCGGCCTCGACATAGATGCGCAGCTGTTTGAGTCCGGCTTCCAATGCCGCCACACGCGCCGAGAATTCCCCGCGCAGGGTTCGCAGGGCCGCGCGCGCGGCAGCCTGCGAGGACGCATCGATCAGATCGGCGATGCCTTCAGCCTGCGCCAGATCGAGTTTGTCGTTGAGAAAGGCGCGCTCGCTGAACTCACCGGGCCGGGCCATGCGACAGCCCAGCGCAAGCAATCGCTGCAGCAGCAGGTCGATGACGACGCTGCCTCCGTGGCCCTGCAATTCGAGCACGTCTTCGCCGGTGAAAGAATGCGGCGCGGGGAAATACAGCGCCAGGCCCTGATCCAGCGTGCCGCCCTCGCCGTCTTGAAAATCGGCCAGATGCGCCACGCGCGGTGGCGGCAGTGTGCCAAGGAGCGCCATTGCCACCTCCGGCACGAGTGATCCGGAGACGCGCACCACACCCACCGCGCCGCGCCCGGGCGGACTCGCAGCGGCAACGATGGTGTCGCTGGCGCTCATCTACGAACGCTGTTTGGCGGCCTCCCGTTCGACCACATCGTTGACCCGCCATTGCTGAACGATGGACAGCACGGTATTGGTCAGCCAGTACAGCACCAGGCCGGCCGGGAACCAGGCCATCATGCCGGTCATCACCAGCGGCATGAACTGCATGATCTTGGCTTGTGTCGGATCCGGCGGCGGCGGATTCAGTTTGAACTGGCCGAACATGGCCGCGCCCATCAACAGCGGCAGAATGAAGAACGGATCGCGCGCGGACAGATCGTTGACCCACAGCATGAAAGGCGCCTGGCGCATTTCCACGCTCTCCAGCAGCACCCAGTAGAAGGAGATGAAGAACGGTATCTGCACCACCATGGGCAGACAGCCGGCGAGCGGATTAATTTTCTCTCGCTTGTACAGATCCATCATGGCGCGGCCGAGTTTTTCGCGGTCGTCTTTGTAGTTCTCCTGGATCTGTTTCATGCGCGGCGCGACCGCCCGCATTTTCGCCATCGAGCGGCCGCTGGCTTGACTCAAGGGATAGAACACCAGTTTGATCAGGGCGGTGACGATGATGATGGACCAGCCCCAGTTGCCGACCAGTGCGTGAATCCATTTCAACGCGCTGAACAGCGGGCCGGCGATCACGGTCAGTTTTCCGTAATCGGCCGTCAGCTCCAGCCGCGGACCGACCGTGGCCAATTGCGCCTGCAGCTTCGGCCCCGTGTACAGCGTTTCCTTGAACTGTGCCTGGCCCCCCGCCGGAACCTCGACCGTGGGACCGGTTGCGCCGAGCAGGTAATCGTTGTTGGCCACCTGCAGCTTGTAGCCGTAGCTCTGATTGCTGTTGGGAACGATCGCAGACACGAAGTGATGCTGCATGGAGGCAAGCCAGCCGTTGTTCACCGCGCCGCTGTACTTGGTGTCCTCTTCGTTTTCGACATTGAGCTTGCGGTACTTGGTGCCGTCGTAAATGGCCGGCCCCTTGAACGCATAGGTCTCCACGTCGAAGTACGAGCGCGAGGCGTGTTCCCAATGCCGCAGGAACTGCGCATAGGAGGCAAACTTGCGCGACGCGGCGCCGGCGTTGTGCACCTCGTAAAGAAGCTCGATGGCGTACGATCCGCGCTTGAACACATAGGTCTTGGTGACGCTGAGGCCTTTGCCGTCGCTCCAGCTCAGCGGCACACGAAGTTCATTCGCTCCGTCCGCCAGCTTGTAGGCAGTCACCGCGGACGCAGCGGTCCAAACGGCGCGGTGATCAGGCTGCGGTTCATCGCCCGCGCCCGTCAAGCCGGTTTGCAGAACATAGAGCGTGGATTCGGCGGTGTTGTTGAGCAGCCGCACCGGCACAGTCGGGTTGTCCTTGTGAAGCGGGTACAGACGCAGATCCGAGCGCGACAATTCCCCACCGGTCAGATTGATGCCGACGTCGAGGACATCGGTGAGGACTTGCAGCAGCGGTTGCGCGCCCGCGGAGACCATGGCGCCGCTGAGCGTGTTGGCGGATGCGCCGGGCGGTGCGGTCGGTGCGCCGGCGGTGGCAGCCGTGGCCGGCGCCGCCGTGCCCGCGGGCGTGTTGCCCGCTGCTGGCAGAGCAGGCGCGGCGGCCGGCGCCGTGTCGAGCTTGGGGACGGAGTTCGCAAGCGAACCGCCGACGCTGCTGGAAGCGGGCGGTGCGGCAACCGTACTGGCCGGCAACGCCGTATGGTAGTCGCGCATCCAGGTTTCGTAGTTCAGATACAAGATGGCTCCCAATGCGAGCCAAAGAAATAAACGCTGATTAGCCATGAGTCGGACTCTTCTGCGGCACCGGATCATATCCGCCCGCGTTGAATGGATGGCAGCGCCCGATGCGGCGCAACCCAAGCCAGATACCGCGCAGAACGCCGAAGCGTTCGATGGCGGTGTGGGTGTAACAGGAACAGGAGGGATAGAAGCGGCAGCTGGGCGCAAGCCATGGGCTGATCGCCAATTGATATCCCCGGATCAACAACAAAAATATTGCGCGCATCGCTAAGCCCGAGCCGCTATGGATTTCCAGGTTCGTTCCAGACTTGAGCGCAGCTGCGCCGGCAGGGCGTTCTTCGCCGCCTCGCGCGCGGAGATGGTGATGTCGAGATTCGGCAGCACATATTGATTCTGCCGAAAGGATTCGCGTATCAGGCGCTTGACCCGATTGCGCGCCACGGCCGTACCGAACACCTTGGTCGCGATGGCCAAGCCTAAGCGCGGGTGCTCGATTTGATTGTTCATCACGGAGACGGTGAAAAAACCATCGGAGAATCGCCGGCCTTTGGTGCGAACCGCCTGAAACTGCGCCGGCTGGGTCAAGCGCTTGCGCGCTTCGAATGTCAGAGCACGGATTGTCGCTGCGCCACTCGCGGCGGGGGCTACGGGCAGAGCCGCTTGCGGCCCTTGGCGCGACGGCGTGCCAGCAATCGGCGGCCGCTCTTGGTCGCCATGCGAGCGCGAAACCCGTGAGTGCGATTGCGATGCAGGTTGCTGGGGTTGAATGTGCGTTTCATGAAAATGTGCCCAAAAAAGGTGCGAAAACAATAACCTGGAGTTCTCGCGAAAGGCGGCAAGGGTACGTAAGCCAGGCGTACGTGTCAATAGACTGGGACGGCGGCAGCGGCTAGACTCGCTGCCCCTTTTCGATGGTCCGGCCCCGTTTTCCCTAAGGAGCGTGCGCTCTTGTCAGAGTCGCTTTGGAATCGCTGTCTTCGCGTGTTGGAGAGCGAACTGCCCGAACGGCAGTTCAATACGTGGGTACGGCCGCTTCAGGCACTGGAGCGCGACGGTGAACTGCATCTGCTCGCCCCCAACCGCTATGTGGTGGAGTGGCTGAACCAGAACTCGCTGGCCCGAATCAACGAACTGGTGAGCAGCTTTGGCGATGGCCTGGCAAGGTCGGTGGTTCTGGACGTGGGCACACGCGCCCCGCCGGTCGCATCGGTTCCGGCATCCGTGGCGGTGACGCCCAAACCAAAACGAGCTGAGGCGGTGGTGCTGGGCAGCCGCATCAATCCGGAGTTCACCTTTGATAATTTCGTCGAAGGCAAGAGCAACCAGCTGGCCAAGGCCGCGGCCATTCAAGTCGCGGACAATCCCGGCAAGGCCTATAACCCACTGTTCATTTACGGGGGCGTCGGTCTGGGAAAGACGCATTTGATGCATGCCGTGGCCAACAAGATCAAAACTCACTCGCCGGGGGCGCGGCTGGCCTACGTGCACAGCGAGCGGTTCGTTGGCGATATGGTGCGTGCACTGCAGCATCGGACCATCAATGAATTCAAGACGGCGTACCGTTCGCTGGACGCCTTGTTGATCGACGACATTCAATTCTTTGCCGGAAAGGAGGGTTCCCAGGAGGAATTCTTCCATACTTTCAATGCGTTGCTGGAGGGCCAGCAGCAGGTCATCATGACTTGCGATCGCTATCCGAAGGAAGTGGATGGCTTGGAAGAGCGCTTGAAATCACGGTTTGGCTGGGGTCTGACCGTGGCGGTGGAACCGCCGGAACTGGAAACCTGCGTTGCCATCCTCATGAGCAAGGCGGCAATGGCCCACACAGATCTCCCCGAGGAGGTCGCGTTCTTTATCGCCAAGCGCATTCGATCCAACGTGCGCGAATTGGAAGGCGCGCTGCGGCGCGTCGTTGCCAACTCGCATTTCACCGGCCGGCCCATCACGTTGGAATTCGCCAAGGACGCACTGAAGGACTTGCTGGCGCTGCAGGAAAAGCTGGTGACTGTTGAGAACATCCAGAAGACCGTGGCGGAGTATTACAAGATCCGTGTCGCCGATCTGCTGTCCAAGCGCCGCAGCCGCTCCATTGCACGCCCGCGCCAGGTGGCGATGGCGCTGGCGAAGGAGTTGACCAATCACAGTCTGCCGGAAATCGGCGATGCCTTCGGTGGACGAGATCACACGACGGTCATGCATGCATGCAAGCGGATCAAAGATCTGCGCGAAGTGGAACGGCGAATTGGCGAGGACTATATGAACCTGTTGAGAACCCTGGCAGGCTAGCGTGCAAAAGCTGTGGATGATGCGGTGAGTTTTGATATCCACAGTCCGATCACAAGTTGCGAGTATGCGGCGGACAGTTGTTAAGATGGTTTTAAGCAGTCGTATAGCGATGAATTTGCGCTGGTTTTGCGCATTATCAACAGACTCTCGCTGCGCTCATAATCATCATAATCAATACATATAAGAATTTAATTCTTAATACAGTTGGACGGAAAAGCCATGAAATTGACGGTTGAGCGGGAAAAATTACTGGCGCCGTTGCAAGCGGTCATCGGAGTGGTGGAGCGGCGGCAGACCATGCCCATTCTGGCCAACGTATTGCTGGCAGTTCGTGATGGCCGTTTGCTCATTACCGCAACCGATCTGGAAGTGGAACTCGTCGCAGCCACTGAAGTGTCCGTGCAGCAAGCCGGTGACATCACCGTTCCCGGCCGTAAGTTGCTCGACATCTTGCGGGCGTTGCCGGAGAAACTCGCGGTGGCCTTGTCCGCTGAAGGCGATAAGGTGGTCATCAAGGCGGGTCGCAGCCGCTTCAGTTTGTCGACGCTGCCGGCAACGGATTTTCCGGTCATCGAAGACATCAATGCGCAGCAGAAAGTCAGGGTGGTTCGAAAAGAGTTACGCCGGCTGCTGGATAAGACGCATTTCTCCATGGCGCAGCAGGATGTCCGCTACTACCTCAACGGCATGCTGATGGAAATCGATGGCAAGGCGCTGCGAGCTGTTGCGACAGATGGCCATCGCCTGGCGATTTGCGAAACGGAGTTGCCCGCGAAAGCAGCTGCCTCCCAGCAAGTCATCGTGCCACGCAAGGGTGTACTGGAGTTGCAGCGAATCCTGGAGGGTGAAGGGGAAGTGGAGCTGGCCATTGGCACGAATCACGTTCGCGCCCAGATTGGCGACATTCGCTTTACTTCAAAGCTCATTGACGGCCGTTTCCCGGAATATGGTCGGGTTATCCCACCCACGCCGCCGCATGCCGTAAAGGCCGATCGGGATGTCCTGAGACAGGCGCTGCAACGCACGGCCATCCTTTCGAACGAAAAATATCGAGGCATACGCATTACGCTGCGCACCAATGTCATGACCGTGCAGGCGCATAACCCGGAGCAGGAGGAAGCAGAGGAAGAAATTGAGGTCAACTACGCCGGTGCGGATCTCGAGGTCGGCTTCAACGTCAACTACCTGCTTGATGCCTTGTCGGCCATCGATGGAGCGGAAGTGGAAGTGGGACTCACAGACGGCAACAGCAGTTGCCTGATTCGTTCGCCTGGCAGTGCGGCAGCCCGGTATGTCGTGATGCCCATGAGGCTCTAAACTGGAATGACGCTGCGCAGGCTGCAAGTAACGGACTTTCGTTGCTTGCAGCGCATCGATCTCGTGCCGGATCCGGATTTCACGTTTATCTGCGGCGCGAATGCCTCGGGCAAGACCAGTCTGCTCGAAGCCATCTACCTGCTTGGACGGGGCCGTTCTTTTCGTACGCGCCGGTTGGACCCCATTTTCCGCCGAGGCGCCGAGCGCTTCGTTGTGTTTGGTGAGGCAAAAGCAGGGGATCGCGATGTTCCGCTTGGCGTTGAAGGGTCCACGACCGGATTGCGGGCGCGGATAGACGGCCGTAACGCCGCGAGCCTGGCGGAATTGGCACTGGCGCTGCCGACACAAATCATCGATCCGGAGGTCCATAAGCTCATCGAGGAGGGTCCCGGCCGGCGGCGGCGGTTTCTCGACTGGGGAGTGTTCCACGTGGAACAGGGTTTCGTTAATCATTGGCAGAAGTATCAGCAAGCCCTCAGGCAGCGAAACGCCGCGTTGAAGGCGAGGCAGCCCCAGGCAATTACCACTGTCTGGGACACGGAGCTGGTTCGGCATGGCGAGTCGATTTCAGCTGCCCGTTCCCGATATGTGGAGATATTGTTGCCGCACACCCGCGAAGTCGGGAGGCGTTTGTTGGGCCGAGATGTGTCGTTGTCCTTGCGGTCTGGCTGGCAGAAGGGGCTCGGTCTCGAAGCGGCACTACAGCAAAGCTGGAACGCGGATCGGGAACGCGGATCCACGCTGGTGGGACCGCAGCGCGCGGAACTGCTTGTTCAAGTCGATGGCGTAACGGCGAAGGACGAAGTGTCTCGAGGCCAACAGAAACTATTGGCCGCGGCGCTTCTTTTGGCTCAATTGAAATTATTCGGTACCGAGTCAGCTGCGCGACCCGTATTGCTGCTGGATGATCCGGCCGCTGAACTTGACAGCCGGCACCTTGGATTGCTCATGGACGAAGTTCGGACCCTGCCGTTACAGCTCTTCGTCACGTCGCTGAGTGAAAAGGTCGACGCACTGGGAACGCCCGGAACACGAGTTCGGATTGACAGCGGAAACCTCGTCAGCTTCTAGATCATGTTCCACGTGAAACAACCTGGTAGAAAGAGCGATTTCAGCTCCATAACTATCTGAATTCAATAGTTTTTTTACCGCATTTTCATTCGGCTTTTTTACACTTGCGTGGTACAATGCCGGCCCGTTTCTCCGAAGAGTCTTCATGGCCGATAACGAAGTCTACGATTCCAGTAAAATCAAGGTCTTAAAGGGCTTAGACGCGGTCCGGAAGCGTCCCGGAATGTACATCGGCGATACCGATGACGGGTCTGGCCTGCACCATATGGTTTTCGAGGTGGTCGACAACGCCATTGACGAGGCCCTTGCCGGGCATTGCGACAAGGTGATTGTCCGTATTCACGCTGACGAGTCCGTCACCGTGTCGGATAACGGCCGCGGCATCCCTGTGGATATCCACCTGGAAGAGCAGCGCTCCGCAGCCGAAGTCATCATGACGGTCCTGCATGCCGGCGGAAAATTCGATGACGTCTCCTATAAAGTCTCGGGCGGACTGCACGGCGTCGGCGTCTCCGTCGTCAATGCGCTGTCGGACTTTCTTGAATTGAACATCCGGCGCGACGGCAAACTGCATCGCCAGGAGTACCGTCTCGGGGATCCGGTCGCGCCACTCGCTGTCATCGGCGATACGCTGGAGCGTGGCACGACGCTGCGCTTCAAGCCCAGCGCGCAGATTTTCACAAACATTTCCTTCAACTACGAAACGCTCGCAAAACGTCTGCGAGAACTGTCGTTCTTGAATTCCGGCGTTCGCATCGAACTCATCGATGAGCGCGATGAGAAGACAGAGGTGTTCCAGCACGAAGGCGGCTTGCGCGCCTTCGTGCAGCATCTGAATCGCAGCAAAGCCGCGGTTCACGATTCCGTGCTCTGGTTTCAAACCAAGGAAGGCAGCACGCAGGTTGAAGTCGCAATGCAGTGGAATGACTCTTACCAGGAGAGCATGTACTGCTACACGAACAACATTCCGCAAAAAGACGGCGGCACGCATTTGGCCGGCTACCGGGCCGCGCTCACGCGCACGCTCAACAACTACATCGAAAAAGAATCCGCGGCCAAGAAAGAAAAAATTCAAACCACGGGTGACGATTCGCGCGAAGGCTTGACCGCCATCCTCAGCGTGAAGCTGCCGGACCCGAAGTTCTCCTCGCAGACCAAGGACAAGCTGGTCTCATCCGAGGTCAAAGGCGTGGTCGAATCCATCGTTGCGCAGCGGTTGGAAGAGTTCCTGATGGAACATCCGATCGAGGCCAAGGCCATCGTCAACAAAATTCTCGAAGCCGCTCGTGCCCGCGAAGCGGCGCGCAAGGCGCGCGAAATGACGCGGCGCAAAGGTGCGCTGGACATCGCCGGACTGCCCGGCAAGCTCGCCGATTGCCAGGAAAAAGATCCGGCGATGTCGGAAATATTCCTGGTGGAAGGCGACTCCGCCGGCGGCTCAGCCAAGCAAGGGCGCGACCGCCGCACGCAAGCCATCCTGCCGTTGAAGGGAAAGATTCTCAACGTGGAACGCGCTCGCTTCGACAAGATGATCGGCTCCGCCGAAGTCGGCACACTCATCACCGCCTTGGGCTGCGGCATCGGCCGCGATGAGTTCAATGTCGACAAATTGCGCTATCACCGCATCATCATCATGACCGACGCCGACGTCGACGGCTCGCACATCCGCACGTTGCTGCTGACATTCTTCTACCGTCAGATGCCCATCCTGATTGAACGCGGCCACATCTACATCGCGCAGCCGCCGTTGTACAAGATCAAGAAGGGCAAGCAAGAGCAGTACGTCAAAGACGACGTCGAACTGAATGCCGCCCTGCTCAGTACCGCCGTCGACAACGCTGCGCTGCACGTCAATGCCGACGCGCCGCCGCTGTCGGGCCAGGCGCTGGAAGCGCTCGCTCGCAAATACGTCGAAGTAGGCGGCATCGTACGCCGCTGGGCGCGGCGCTACGACGAACGTTTTCTGGATCAACTGCTGTACCTGCCGCGAGTCACCACCGAGGCCTTCGACCGCACCGACTGGCTGCGCGACTGGTGCGGCGGACTCGAAGCGCGGCTGAACGCGCTGGCCGATGTCTCGCGGCGCTATCGAGCCGAGGTTCAGAGCGTGGCCAGTGGCGCGCACCGCATCAATCTGATCCGCATGGAACATGGCCTGACGGTGGAAAAGCACCTGCCGCGCGAATTCTTCGAGTCTGCCGAGTACCGGCGCATCGCGGACCTTGCCGAGACGCTCAGCGATCTGATGGGTCCGGGCGCTTACGTTGCCAAGGGCGACGAGCGGCGCGAAGTCGCGGGATTCAAGCAGGCCATCGACTGGCTGTTCGACCTGGCGAAGAAGGGCCAGACCATTCAGCGCTACAAGGGCCTGGGCGAAATGAACGCCGAGCAGTTGTGGGATACGACCATCAACCCCGAAACGCGGCGGCTCATGCAGGTGCGCATCGAAGACGCGGTGGCGGCCGATGACATCTTCACCACGCTCATGGGCGATGCAGTGGAACCGAGGCGCGAATTCATCGAAAAAAATGCGCTGAACGTGGCGAACCTCGACATCTGAGGCTGTGTTGAGTGGGAAATGGTGCAGGGAGGCTCTCGAATAGTCCGACTAGGATTTTGATTCGACTCGATATTTATCTTTTTGGGAATCTGAGTTGCCCCCAAAGTGTCACCGGTTCAGGAAACGCTGGAGCATGACTGACTACGCTCGAGTGCATTCAATCGGATGATATCGCGAATTCGATGGTTCGCAAGTTTTACCAGACCAAGGCGATACCCATTTGAATGTACCCGCTACCAACGACCGCTGCGGGAGAACGGGGCATCGATTATCCAGATAAATACTCGAACACAGCGGCGAGTGCAGCGTTTCGAATCCTTCGCGATCGCTTCTCTCCCACGTAAGACAACGTTTGAAGCGTGCCTTCACTGGTGGTCAACACATCCCGGACAGACTCAAGACCGAGCTCCTTCAATTTTGCTTGTTGCCAATCTGTCAAATCAAGAACCTCCAATTTCTTAGCCAATTGCTGTTCCAGCACCGCACCAACACTCGGCTCAGAGAACCTCGGAACAGCCGCCAGCAG
>JANXOV010000046.1 GCA_025357635.1 Pseudomonadota bacterium | reverse complement strand
ATTCAGGCTGGTCCTGACGTTCGTTGAAGAGAATCAGAGGGTCGCCGTTTTTTGTTGATTCTTAAAGTTGTCGGAAATAGCAAAGGGGTAGATGTGGAGGATCCGCCGCCACAGGGCGCTTCACGGCTGAGTGAACGGTGTGCCCGATTCGTAGCGGACCTTTGCGGGAAGCTGGTAGAGCTTGGTTGAGCCGGTGGGGTCGACCCAGGGCCAGGTATAGCCGCGTCCTGCGCTGAAGAACGCAGGCTTCTGGGTGAGGTAGAGGGAAGCGGGCAGGGTACGGCTGGAGATTCGCGGGTCCCAGTGGACGGTATTGGTGAGGTAGTCGAAATTGCCATGGCGCAGCGTGGTGGCGGTCACGTTCGCGTCGGTCGGATAGGGCGACCAGTCGTCCCAGCCGAGCATCCAGATAGTGGGCTCGCCGAGCAACGCCCATCTGGGGGCTTCGTACACCCATCCGCCCATTTTGCCTGGCTGGCCGAGTACATTGCCGATGAAGCTGTGCCAGTACGAATAGGCGCCGGCGCCGGCGGTGCGCCTGGGGCCGTTGCCCGGTTGGTTGGCGTCATCGATGAGGTCACGTTGCAGAGCGTCGGATGCGGAAGCCTGTCCCCCGTTCCGATAGGCCACCTTGAGCTCGTGGAGCAGCTCGCGAAAATAGGAGCGCGTGCGTGTTCCGGCAGCCCGAGGGCCGTTCCCCGGTTGGTTGGCGTCGTCGACGAGGCCGCCGAGCTGGTTGGTGAACGGGGCGCGGGTGCCGCTGAGGTGATTGCGGAAGATGGTGTGGTAGATGGCGTTGCCGTGGGTCTTGTCGGAGTCGAAGTTGAAGCCGTAGTTGCCCTCGAAGAGCACATGGTGGGGGCCGACCATGTGCGAGGCGTTCAGTCCGACTTCGACCCAGGCGCCGTTGGTGTTGATGTAGCCGTCGTCGACGTAGTTGTAGCCGAAGACGGAGGCGGCGCCGGCGGAGCGGGCGACCATGACTTTGTTGGCGCGGACCGAGATGCCATTCTCGATGAGCACCTCGGAGGAGCCGTTGGCCAGGCTGATCGCGTACCCGGCGCCACCGGGCTGGGCCCAGGCGGCATCGTGTACGTAGAAGTCGCGGATCTCGACGCGGAAGGAGTCGTCGATCGCAAAGCCCTCGTCGTGCCACTGGGTGTTGTCGATGGACTTGGCCCAGCAGGCGTTGCACCACTGGAAGCGCACGTTGCCGTTGTCGCCACCGATGACCTTGAGGCTCTCGATGCCGGCATTGACGGTGTGGGCGACGCTGTAGCGGGAGAGCTGCGCGGTGTGGGAGGCGCGGTAGGAGATGTGGATCGGGGTGGTGAAGGTGACGGTATTGCTCGAGACGCTGGCGACCTGCTTGATCTCGGCGGTGGGGCGGTCGAGGCGGCTGAACCAGCCGAAGGCGTCCTGGTTGGCGGCGTTGGCCGGCAGCGTGAGCGGATCGTCGGTGCCCTGCCCCGGGTTGTGCAGCTGCCAGACGACGCGGAAGTCCGGCGAGGCCCAGATCTGGCCGCGGCCGGTGGGGTCGGTCTGCCAGGAGGCGCCCGAGAGCTCATCGAGCAGCACGGTCTGGCCGGCGGCAAAGCCGCTGGCGCTGGCCACGGTGACCGAGGAGGCGCCCTTGACGGCGTCGGCGCTGAGGTTGGTGGAACTGGCAAAGCCCCCGTTGCTCGCATACTGGGCCGGTCCCAGGATCACGATGGGGGAGGGATGCGCTCCGGTAGCCTCGACGCCGGGCTTGGCGCCGTCGGTCTTCTGCAGGGTGGTCTGGGCCGGGCCAGCGCCGCGCAGCGTGATGCCCTTGCTGACCAGCAGGAAGTTGCCGCCGTTGAGGGTGAAGGTGCCGGCGGAGAGCTGCACGATCTGGCCGGCCGGGCAGGCGTCGATGGCGGCCTGGATGCCGGCGGTGGCGTCGCTGGAGCCGTTGCCGTAGGTCGAGGCCGAGACGTTGGCGCACACCGTGGCACGGTTGGGAATGCCCCCCGGTACACCGGGGTTCCACGTCGTCACTCGGTCAGCGGGGAAAATCCCTGTTGCTTTGGGTGCCACGGCCGGGACTGAGACTGGTCGCTCGCTGATTCCGCGGCCTCCTACGCCGGCGGCCTTTGCGCCGCGGGAGTACGAAACCATCCCCCCGCAGGCAATCAGCAAGGCCATCAGCGCAGGCAGGAGCTTAGGCCGGCTCGGCGCGCGCAGTTCGGGCGACATCTTCAAGGGCTTCCCGGCGTGGGACGAATCTGGAGTCGGGCCTGACGCCGACAGTCTCGAAGATCTGCTCCAACCTGTGCATCCAGTCATGCCTTGTACATGAATTGAACACGCTGTCTCTGCGAATCCTCTCCTGGCGATCCGGATTGGCGTCAAGTTGGCCCAGCAGGTCACGGATGTCCCCGGAGTGGAACGGCATGTGAATCACGGCATCAGGCCAGTCAAACTGCCTCCTGAACTCCTCGTTGCGCGGCGCCTCCCCAAGCATGATCGCCCCGGCCGCCGCTCCCTCATAGAACCGCGCAGATATTTCATCGCGGCCCGCCAGGTACTTAGGCTCGTTCACGCGGCCCCGATTGGCAAGGAAATAGCGGCTACGCCGCATGAGGCTCGCCAGCAGGGCGCGGTGTTCGCTGGGTACGTCAACCCGGAACGTGCGTTGCTTTTTGTCGGCGCTGGCAGCCACGGTGTCATAGTAGTAGAAGAATCTGCTGTCCCTGGCGATATCCAGCAGTGCCCGATGGGTCACGTCCGAACGGCGGCCAATGTTGCACACGTCGATGCAGCGGGGTCCGGCTAGTGCCGCTGGCGCGAAGCGCAAGACATTGACAGCGAATGGCAGGTAGGTGGCGGGTCGCCCGCAGAGCTTCGCAACCTGGTGGACCGCGTTCTGGGTGCAGACAAATATGTGGTCAAAGTCAGCCAACTGCTCGAGGAGGTACTCCGGCAGCTGATCGGACCAGGCTTCGGTGATGATACAGGCGGCCTTCCGGCAGTGCTTGCGCCAGCCCGGTATCGCCGCGAGGGCGTAGAGGTGATACGGGGAACAGAAGACCGGCAGGAACAATGCATAATCGCGCGTCAACCGCACGGTGGACGGAGGTGGTGCGACAAGCCTCGCCAACCGCCGCGAACGCGTGGTGTGGGACACCCACTTGTAGACGCGCCGGGCGAATTCCAGCGCATGGCGGTCGTCCACCTTGACCAGGTCCGCTCCAGTCACTTCGACGACCACATCCTCGAACTCGTAAGGTCCACAGTAGGCGACGAGATCTTCAATCCGTCGCGTGGACAGCAATAGGACATCGCCAATCGGACCCGGTATAAGCTGAGTTGCTGAAGTCACGTTGCTGGTGCCTGGGCCGGGGAATACTACGAAAACGGGACCTGAACGTCCTAGCTCTGGGAGGAGTCATCGACACGCCGCAGCCAACACTCGCGCCAATAGGACGTGATTTCCCGCGGGCAAAGCCAGCGACGCAAGCTCAGATCGCCGCTGCAAAATACGCCATCTAGGGTGACGACCGGGTTCTTGGCGAGCTTCACCATTTTTCCTGGATTCTGGAACTCGTCGATGAAGCGCGTAACGCGCTGGCGAACACGAAATTTGCGGCCGCAGTAAGGGGCCATCTCGCGGTCGAACCACAGGCCGCTATTGCGGCCATCCGGCGTCAGTGTCGTGGCAATTTCATCCAGGGTCTTCACCAGGATCCATTCGCCAGGCTGGAGGTTCAGGCTCTCGGAAACCGGGCCCGTCGCAGTACCCTTGACCTGGAATGGCTTCTTGAGCCCCAGTGCCCGCAGTGGTTCCTCGACCGCAGCGCGCGCAGTGACCCGCAGGCATTTGCCAAGGCTCACGTTCCCGTTCAGGTACGTATTTAAGTATGGTCGAGGGTCGAAGGTATTGAGTCTCTCCGTTGCGTCATAGAGCTCGGTGTTCTGGCAGACCCAACGCACCTGGGTGCCCGTGTCAGCCTCTGCCTCGCGGCTCGCGGCCTGAGACACGAGAGACAAGAGCGCTTCGTGGTCCAGATCGACCAACGCAGACGTACTGGCTGCCGGACCATCCTCAACTTTCCTCAGCCAGGCTTCTTTCCAGAAGATCCGGCATTCAGCCTGGCAGCCGTCATGGCCGCTGCCATTGCAACGCGGAGCATCGAGAATGACGCTCTCGGAGAGCCGCCGGCTTCCAGTGTACTTGATGGTGTCGCACACTTTGTCCGCACGGGCAGACACAATGTAGCGCTGGCCGAGATATGACAGCATCTCGGGCATGAAGGGCAGACCCTCCAGCCGACCCAGCGAATCGAGTGTGCGAAGTATCTCGCCGGCGGAACGGACTTCTACCGTGTCACCACGACGCATGTATGCACTGTTCATGTTGGACCTGTCCTGCCAAATGAATTCATCGGGCTACGGGAAAGAGTATGGACGGTGTCCATCAGTGGCCCGTTGAGAAGAGCACGAGCTTCCTTGCCACAAAGCCCTCGGCCAGGCCACTTGGCGCACGGCATTCCAGGCCTCTGATACGCATGACGGCGTGGAAGGCGTCGGGTGTAAACCAATCCCTGCTTCGCTGACTGCCGTAGACACTCATCAGAAGTGCGACTTTCGCCTGCGCCTGCTCTAAGTCCAGGGGAACATAGACGTTCGGACGGCCCAGGTCTCCGTCCCATTTCATGATCTCGTACTCGAGGATGCAGTGGTCGCGGAAGGCGCCCCATGTCATCTCGTTGACGATGCGATGGTCCTGGTGGGCGTCGTCGCGAGCATGGCAAAGCACCAGGTCAGGATTAACATTCGAGCGAAGCAACGAGAAGAAAGCCTTGGCGCGCGCATATTCAGCAGGAAAGCTGGCGTCGGGAAGGTCGCCGAAGGTAAGGGTGCCGCGATGGCGCGGGGCAATTAACTGCTCCATTGAGGAAATCGCCTCGGACCGGCGCTCGTGTGTGCCGGAAAGAATGGCCCAGTCGATCGTGAGTGGGGCATTTTCCTTCTGAAGTTGGAGCAGCGTTCCTCCGCAGCCGATTTCGATATCGTCGCAGTGCGCGCCGACACACAAGATGCGACGTGGTTGTCCACCGGCGGAAATGTCCAGTCTTAGCATTCTGGTGATCCCTAGTCGCGCCTCGAGGGCGCGGGCGATTGCCAGACCATCCATGGGCACTTCCCCTGCGCCTCCATGCGATCAAAGCTGATCTTGTCCTTGAATGTATCCATGCACTGCCAAAAGCCCTCCCACCGAAAGGCGGAGAGTCGCCGCTGCGCGATGAGCCTTGAAAACGGCTTCTCGACGAGTTCCTCGCCCTCGTTGATATGCGAAAAGATGTCCCTCCGAAGAGCGAGAAAACCCCCGTTAATCCATAGCGCCTGGTCTGGCATCGCGCCCATGTTGATTACGGCGCCGCCCGGATCCATCTGTACGGCATGAAAGCTCTGCGAGCTGCGTACCGCAACGAAGCTGGCGATGGCGTTACTCGCCCGGAAGTCCCTGATCTGTCGATCAATGGGGACATCCGAAAGACCGTCGGCGTAATTCGCGAGGAACATTTCGTCGTCTTCGACATATTTCCTCACGCGCAACAGTCGCTGCCCAATATTGCTGTGGAGGCCCGTGTCGACAAAGGTGATCTTCCAGCCCCGGGTATCCTCGGAATGCAGCGTATTTTCGCCGCCTTGCTCCAGCGTAAAGTCGTTGGTCATCTCCTCCCGATAATTCAGGAAGTACTCGCGGATCAAGTCGCCGCGATATCCCAGCGCGAGCACGAACTCCTTGTGCCCAAAGTGCGCGTAGTAGCGCATCAGGTGCCAGAGTATCGGTCTGTAGCCTATAGAGACGAGTGGTTTCGGGATTGTGTCCGAGTGCTCCCGCAGCCGCGTGCCGAGACCACCACAGAAGAGAACGACCTTCATACAGAACTGCTCCCGTCATCTCGTTCGTCAAGTAGTTTGGAATTCGCAAGCGCGTTCGCCGCCGTGCGGATGACTTCAAAATCCAGGCCAGAGCGCCTCGCAATATCCAAGAGCGACTGTTCGCCGTCGGATTGATTGAGGACCCAGAGCATTGCCAGTTCCGACCTGGCCGGCGAGCTTCCGCCCATCGAACCATAAAGCCCACGCTTTCCCAACCTCGGCTCACCCTTTGGTGAGAGGTTGATGTAGCGCCGATTGGTTTCGACGGTCTCCGCTATCGCCTTCAGCGCATCCAGGCTTTGGAGCAGCGAATCCGCAGAAATGAGCTTCAGGTCGTCAGCAGAACTATGGTATTCGCGATAGCCATCGTTCGCAGACCGCGTGAGACGACCAACCGGGAGATTGAATCCCGGTGAGCATAGCTGGCGCTCGTCGTAGCCGTAGGGTTCAAAGTCGATGACGCGGCTCTGGGGGTTCATGGCACTGATGACGTACGGTACGATTTCATCAATTGGTGCGCAGCCCCGCCGGCTGCGCTTGTAGGTCCATGGCGCGGAATCTCCGAGAAGGCCTATCACGAGGCCATGCTCCACCATGTGAAGGTGCGATTCGTTGTTGCGCAACCAGCAGAGCGAGCCAATGGTGCCGGGAGCAAATACCAGACGCCACGTATATTTACGTGGCCTGGATGAAAGCCATTGCGCCAGCGCGGCGGCAACGACGAGCCCACTCACATTGTCGTTGGCGAGGGAGGGGTGGCAAGCATGCGTGAACAGGAGCACCTCCCGGCGGCTGGCACCTGGCAATACGAATTCGCCGAAGGTAAGTGATCCGGGTTCCAGACGGGACTTGATATCCACACCAAAGGTCCCTTTCCGGAGACTCTGTAATGTTTGCTGGCTGAGGCAGAACCCCCAGCTTCGCCGGTAATAGCTCGTCTTGTACGGCAACCATTCGGGATTCCGGGCATCCGTGTGCAGTCGTGGCCCGAGTTCATCGAGGGAGTACGCTCCAGTGACAGGCTCCGAATAGTTCACAACGTGCAGGTTGTGGTCAGTGAAATCGACAACCACCTTGCCGTCCGGGTCAGTCAATCGTGCCGATTCAATGTTCCACTCGAGCGGGACCTCCCAGTCATATACTTGAGTCCCGGAAGGAACCTCCGTGAGGACAAGTGGTGCATGCCCGCCGAGAATTCGAAGGGTTTCTCTTAGCCCGTTCCCCGAAATGCTGCGACAAATCGGATAGAGGCGCCCGGCGAGCGTCATCAGGTCCGTGCCAGTGACCAGGTCGCTCACGGCGTGCGCTGGCCAGAGTGATGATCCGCAATGAATCGGGTCTCGTATCCTTCGCGGTCGAAGTCCGGATACTCGGTATCGCGTGCCGATATAACACTGACTGGAAGGGGAAGCGAAATTCCAAATGCGCGATCGGTCCACCGGAAGCCGTCGTTAAGCGCCGGCTGAAAGTCATCGGTCATGTGATATTGAACTTCTGCGTTATCCGTCAGAGTCTGAAAGCCGTGGGCAAACCCCGTGGGG
>JANXOV010000017.1 GCA_025357635.1 Pseudomonadota bacterium | reverse complement strand
GTAGTGACCGCGCCAAGCTTGGGCAAACCGGCAGTGACCGGTTGGCGCTGGGACAAACTGGCAGTGATCGACTGACGCGTGGGCAAACCGGTAGTGACCGCGCCAAGCTTGGGCAAACCGGCAGTGACCGGTTGGCGCTGGGACAAACTGGCAGTGATCGACTGACGCGTGGGCAAACCGGTAGTGACCGCTTGACGAAGTAGCGGAAAATCAAGACCACTAAAACTTAGTTGGTAAATGTCCCACTCCCTAGTCTGCTGGAACTGCAGCGCTTCCCTCTCCGCATTGACCCTCCCGCTGCGGCGCCTTGAAATCTGCAAGGCGTGCAACTCCGAACTGCACGTCTGCAAGATGTGCGTCGAGTACGACACGAGCTACGCGAAGCATTGCCGTGAGCCCACGGCCGAAGAAGTCCGCAAGAAGACCGAAGCCAACTTCTGCGATCACTTCAAGCCGAAGAACAACGCTTTCGTGGCGAAGAACGTGAGTGAAATCGAAAAATCCAAGTCTGCCTTGGATGCGCTGTTCAAGAAGTAGCGGTCTTCTTTTTCGCCGGTTTCGCGGTCGCTGCAATCCGCCAGAGATACAAAGCTGCGGTGGTTCGATGCGGCCGCCAGTGCTGCGCACACTTCTCGATTTGCTTTGGCGTCGGCAGCGATCGCTTGCGGTACAAAACCTGAAAGCCTTTGCGAACGCCGTAGTCTGTGGCGGGCATGATGTCGGGGCGGCGCAGAGAAAAGATCAACAGCATTTCGACGGTCCAAGGTCCAACGCCGCGGATCTGGGTCAGGCGCTCGTAAACATTCTTCTCGCTCATCCGCGCGATGCTGCGCGCGGTCGGCACGATGCCTGCCGCTTTTTTTTCCGCAATGTCGCGCAGCGCGCGTGCCTTGCTGCGTGACAGCCCGGCGCCTCGAAGTTGCGCTTCGCTTAACGCCAGCAATGCGTGGGCGCTGGGCGTCTGATCTGGAAACAGGGCGAGGACTCTACTCCAGATGACGCGTGCGGCTGCGCCGGCGAGCTGTTGATACGCGATGGACTCGATCAGCGCCAGAAACGGGTCCTTTGACCTGCTCTTCGGCAACGCAACATCACCGATGCGCTCGATATGCTCGGCAAATCGCGGTTCGCGGGCCTTCAGGAAAGCGATTGCCTCTGGATTCATGCTTCGATTCTAAATGCAAATGACCAGGTCGGCTTTCGCCGCATCGACGGGTCGCTCATTCTTTCGCTGTGACCCCGCTCACAGCCTGCGCATCCGCTCCTCAAACGAATCGGCAAACGGACATAAAATGCGGCTTGTCGATGCGCTGGCTCAGCCGGTGCGAGTCGAGGAGGTCTTGATATCATGCGGTCCGAATCATTGGGTTTTACGCGGCTGGAGCTGACGGTCGTCACGTCGGTCATGTCCTTGCTTGCTGCGTTCGCAATTCCTCGCTTTACGTCCATCGAAAATCAGGGGCGGGTCGCTGCAATCGCTGCGCTGAGCACGAGCATCCGCAACGCCTCCTCGCTGGCGCATGCGCAGTGGCTTGCTTCGGGCAAACCTGAAACGATCGAAGTGGAGGGGCGCACCATCAAGATGCGCAATGGCTACCCGGACGTCGACTCGAGCGGGCTGCCAAACACGCTTCCCGACACCGCGGGCTTCTCGGCCACGATTGCGCCGGGCGCGATCATCTACAAGAAATACGGGGCTCCGAAGCCGGAGCAATGCTCTGTCGTGTATTCCCCGGCGACCCTTAACGCGCCGCCAAAGATCCTGCTGCAAACCCCTAGTCTTAGCGGCTGCTAGACTCGGAAACTCGCCAGATGCGGGCCTGACACGTCGCCGACGGGGGACTGTTTTAAGGTTCTCCCTGATATAGATTGTGAGGGTAACGTTCCAGAATCTGTCTAACGGAACCCAGAGCATTTATGGATGGCTGCATCTAGGGAAGAAATAACGGCAGAGGTTGCCTCGGGCCGGTTTTGGCTGGCTCAGGCGCTGGATGCGGTGCGCGACCCGATCCTCATTATCGACATCTCCGACGCCTCGTTCAGCATCCTCTTCGCGAATGCCGTCGCGCGGAAGCGGGTGGGCCACCTTGATTCTCCCATTGTTGGTGCCCCGGTCGGCGATTTTCTGGAGCTCTCCTCCATAGAATCCTTCGCCAACTCCGTTCGCCTCTTGTCCTCATCCAATACCTCCCACGTTCAAAAAATCTCCTGGCGCCTGGCGGAGTTGGGCGGCGATTTCGCCACCGAATTCAAGCTGCTGCTGGAACCGCAATTCGGTGCGGCAGTCATGCTGACGCTGCCATCGTTGCGCCAGAGTCCGGGGCACTCTGCGGAGGTTTCCCAGGCCGGGCAGGCGCTGACCCGCGCCACTGAATGGTTGAAGCTTTCGATGCGGGCGGCGCAAATGTATGCGTGGCGATGGGACCGCGGCACCGATAGTTTCGAGTTCGTTCTGCCGGACAATCTGGTCCGGTATCTGCCTCCGGATTTTCGCAGCATGGACGGCTTCCTCACCCGGGTGCATGCGGATGACGCCGAGCGTGTTTCGTGTGCAGTCCGGCTGGCCCTGGAACAGGGCGTCGAAATCATGGAAGAGTTCCGATTCCGATTGGACGATGATGCCTATCGCTGGTACGTGGTCGTCGGCCGCCCTCTCTTGGCTGAGAACGGCGCGGTCTGCGGTTTGGTGGGCGCCACTCAGGATGTGACCAGCCGGCGCAGCGCGCAGGCGCGGGTGCGCGAATACGGCGACATGTTGAGTACCGCAACCGCACAAACGGCAGACGTTCTGCTGCTGCTGGATGCGCAATTGAACATCCGCTTCTGCAATCGAAGCATCGGCGGGTTCAACCCTCAGCAATTGGTGGGCATGAGCGCGAGCAACGCCCTGTCGGGGAGCGACTGGGACGTGCAGTCGCAGCTGCTGCGCTCCGTGTTGCAAGGCGCTCCTTGCGTCTCTTTCGGACACGAATCCTTGAACGAAGACGGCCAGCTCCACCGTTACGAAAGCCGTGCCGTTCCGGTGTGTGACAATGGCCTTGTCACCGGCTTGTCGGTGACCGTCGCCGACATCACTGAACGCATGCGCCTGGAGCGGGAAATACTGGGAATCTCAACGCGCGAGCAGGAGCGGATCGGCCAGGATCTGCACGACGGTCTGGGTCAGGAACTGACTGGCATAGCGCTCATGCTGCGCAGCCTGGCGAACAGAGTCCACCGCGATTTTTCCGCCGCCACCGGCGACGTGGATGAAATCGTGGCATTGGTCAATCACACCATCGAGAGCACCCGGTCGCTTGCGCGCGGGCTGTCGCCGTTGAACCCGGGGCGGGGCGGCCTGGTTCACGCGCTGCGCGCTCTGGCAGTGCGCAGCGGCGAGCTCTACGGTCTGAATGTGCATTTTCGCAGCAAAGTGTGGCCGCAGCTGACGCTGGACGAAGCCCGCAGCAATCACCTGTATCGCATCGCGCAGGAGGCGCTCACCAACGTTGCGCGCCATGCGCAGGCGACGCGCGCAGAAGTTCGGCTGCAGGTGTCCGACGGAAAGTACACGCTGAGCATTGCGGACGATGGAGTAGGGCTCAGCCAATCGTTTAAATCCAGCAACGGCTTGGGGCTCAAGCTGATGGCGTATCGCGCAGGTACGATCGGCGCGAAGCTTGAGATTGTGGCGAACGAACCCAAAGGTACCATGGTTCAAATTTGCGGCGAGCAGCCGCCGGTGATGTAGACTTGTCGGACAGGGATCACAGCAATTCCAAGAGGGAATCATGAACATGACCACTAACCTTGCGCGCACTGCCGTGGCGCCGCCCAGCGGCGTTTTGACCAAGCGCAATGCCCGCCGCATTCTGATCGTCGACGATCACCCGATCGTTCGCCAGGGTCTGCGGCGTCTGATGGAGAACGAGGAAGATCTGTCCGTTTGTGGTGAGGCTGAAACGGCGCGCGACGCGCGCACCGCCATCAAGGACTTGAACCCCGACGCGGTCATCGTCGACATCAGCCTCAAACAGGGCGATGGCATCGAACTGGTTCGCGACGTGCGCGCTCACTACGCCACCCTCCCCATGCTGGTGTTGTCGATGCACGATGAGGCGATCTACGCCGAGCGCATGCTCTCGGCGGGCGCGAACGGCTACATCATGAAGCAGGCGGCGAGCGAGCAGTTCCTCGTGTCGCTGCGGCGCGTGCTCGACGGCGGCATCTATGTCTCCGAAGCCGTCGGCAGCAATATGATCCAGAAGTTCGCCTCGGGCGGTTCTTATACCTCGGCAAATCCCATTGACCGCCTGAGCAATCGCGAGCTGCAGATCCTGCATATGATCGGCAAGGGCATGAGCACGCGCGAGACTGCCAACTCGCTCAATCTCAGCATCAAGACGGTGGAGTCCCACCGCCAGCGGATCAAGCGCAAGCTGAACCTGAACACCGGCGCGCAGCTGGTGCAGTACGCCGTCAACTGGTTTGCGGGGCGCGAACCGGTCAACTGACGCGCAGGCGTCTTGAAAGGGCGCCGGGGCGGGGCAGCGCCTGCTGCCGTGCCTGGGTTCGGCGTCGGCTTGCACCCGGCCATAAACCTTCTGCGGTCCCCCACCATCTAAGCTTGCGTAATGGCGCAAATGACCCTCAGACAGGACACGGACGACATCGACGAGGTCGCCCTCGCCGGCGCACGCCGGGGGGATACGCATGCGTTCGAGCGTCTGTACAAGGCCTATGTCGGGCGGATTTACGGATTGTGCCTGCGCATGACGGGCAACCGTGCCCTGGCTGAAGACTGCACCCAGGAGGCCTTCATCAACGCGTGGAAGGGGTTGAAAGACTTCCAGAATCGCAGCGCCTTTGGAACCTGGCTGCACCGGATCGCCGTGAATGCGGTGCTGGGGCGGGCGCGGCGCGGGGAGCTGGATCTGGAGCCGGAGCTGGACGATTCCATGCCCACCCCGGCTGGGTTGATCGTCTCGAGCGATGAGCTGCAGCTGGAGGATCTGGAGACGATGCTGGGCCGGCTGCCGGGCGGCGCCCGCAGTGTCGTCGTTCTATACGCAGTCTATGGCTACAGTCACGAAGAAACCGCGCAGATGCTCGGCATCGCGGTGGGCACTTGCAAGGCGCAGCTTCACCGGGCGCGCCACCTTTTGAAAGACCATATGCAGGCGGAGGGTTGGGCATGAACACGCCGGAGGATGAGGACCTGGCGCTGCGCGCAAAGCTGCAGCGGCTGCCGCGCTCGGTGGAACCGGAGCGTGAATTGTGGGCTGGGATTCACAGCGCGATCACGCCGGCCGCGACACCATTTGCGCCGGTCTCGCAGCGCCGCAGCATCAGCATTCGTTGGGCGATCGCCGCGAGCGTGGCAAGCCTTGCCGTGGGCGTCTTCATCACGCGGGCCCTGCAGCGCGAACCTGCGCCGCCGATGGCTGCAGCGGCGGCGCAGGCCGCATACTCCTTCGTGCCCGCATCCACCGATGCCGTTCGCATCAAATTGCGTGAGTCCTGCGCTGTGCAGCTCGCCAATCTGCCGCCCGCGGCCCGCGCGAAGGTCGAGCAGGATCTGCTGCTGATCAAGCACGCGGTTGCCGACATCCAATCGGCGCTTGCCAGGGATCCGGGCAATGCGCTGCTGCAGGATCTCCTGGTTACTACTTATCAAAACGAGCTCGATACGCTGGCAAACATACAGGCCCTGGCGAGTTCGGCGCATTCCGAGGTGAGCATATGAATTCTATGAAACGAGCGATCGCCGCAGCGTTCTGGGTGGCGGCATTCGCGGGCGCACCCTCTGCGTCGCCTGCCTCTCAACCCATCGATCAGCGCGTGCCGGCCGATCCGCATGGCACCCTCGAGATCAACAATACCTCGGGTTCCATCCTGTGCACCGCGTGGGACCGGCCGGAAATTCAGATCACGGGCGAACTCAGCGGCAGTGCGGAGCGGCTCGACGTCCAACGCGAGGGCAATACCGTGAGCATCCGCGTCCTGCAGCGCACGGGTGTGACAAGACATGGCGACAATCGATTGGAGATCAAGGCGCCTGCCGGCTCGGCGCTGCGGGTCTCGGCGGTGAGCGCCGACATCGACGTGCGCGGCATCACAGGCGATCAGCGCCTGCAGAGCGTCAGCGGCGACGTGCAGACCGAAGCGGCCGCAGCCGACCTGGTGCTAAAGAGCATCAGCGGAAATCTCAAACTGCGCGGCAAGAACAACCCGCTGCGCCTCACGCTGAGCACGGTGAGCGGCAACATCAGTCTGCTGGACGTTGGCGGCGAGCTGGATATGGACACGGTCAGCGGCGACGTGGACATCGACATGAGCAGCATCAGCCGCGCGCGCATGAAGACCATTTCCGGCGACGTCGTCATGACGGGCCGGCTGAGCGCCGACTCGCGCATCGACGTGTCCAGCGTCAGCGGCGATCTGCGCATGCGCTGGCCGGGCGCTGAAAAAGCCAACGTCGAGGTGGAAAGCTTCAGCGGCGATATCACCAGCTGCTTCGGCAATGTCGAGGTGCAGCGGCCCAAGTACGGCCCCGGCAGTTCCTGGCGCTACGCCGCTGCGGGCGCGACCTCCGACATACACATCAAGTCGATGAGCAGTGATGTGAACGTATGTAACCGCTGAAGCTCAAGTCGATCGCTGCCAGGCCGATATGCCGGGTATACGGATGGATGTTGTGCCCCATGGAGCCGCGATTGACCGACCAAGTCCCCGCCGGCGCCGGATTGCCAGAAACCCCGCCGCGAATATTGCTGGCGGACGACGATCCGGTGGCACTCATGCTCCTGACCCGCCAGCTCAAAAGGGCGGGCTATGACGTGGAATCCGTCACCGACGGCACAGCAGCGCTGCAAAAGGTTCGGGAGCGGTTCTACCCTTTGCTCGTCACCGATTGGGAGATGCCGGGCCTGGATGGCGTGTCGCTGTGCCGTGCCGTGCGCTCCATGCAGCTGGAAGGCTATGTCTACATCCTCTTGCTGACCGCGCGTGATTCCAAGGACCACATCATCACCGGCCTTGAAGCCGGCGCCGACGACTACCTGACCAAGCCGGTGCACGAGGCTGAGCTCGTGGCGCGCCTGAACACGGGGCGCCGCATCCTGAATCTGGAACAGTCGCTGCGCGGTGCAATCCAGGAGAATCGCTGGCTGTCGATCACCGATTCGCTCACCGGCGCCTTCAATCGCCGCTATCTGATGGAGCAGCTGCCCCGGGAAATCGATCGCTGCTGCCGCTATCGGCGCGCCTTGACGGTCATCACCTGCGACATCGACTTCTTCAAGCGTGTCAATGACTCGCACGGCCACAGCGTCGGTGACGTCATCTTGAATCTGTTCGCGGACCGCATTCGCAAGCTCACCCGCACGACCACCGATTGGATCGCGCGCTACGGCGGCGAGGAATTCGTCATCGTCCTGCCCGAGACGGGTTTCGAGGGTGGAATGCAGGCGGCGGAGAAATTCAGGGCCGCGATCGAGTCGACGCCGTTCGCCTCCAGCGCAGGCGAGCTGCGAATCACCGCCAGCTTCGGCGTTGCGGCATTCGATGCGCCGGACCCGGCGGGTGCGTTTGGCATCGATGCGCTGATGCGCCAATCCGACGAGTGTCTTTACCGGGCCAAGCAGAGCGGGCGCAACCGGGTGGAAGGCGTGCGGCTGAGCGCTGCGCCCCTGCTCTCAACCAGCGTCGCGTAGCAGCTCGGTCACTTCCTGCAATCGCGCGCTGAGCTGCGTCACCAGCGTGGCCACCTCGGTCTCGGATTGCTTCTGCGCCGCCTGCTCCAGACGCATGGCCGCCGCACTGAGGCCGTCGGCGTGGATGTTGGCGCTGGATCCCTTCAAGGCATGCGCACGCCTGGCGATGGTGTCGAAATCCAGCCTCCCCAGCGCCTCCAGGATGTCGGCCAGATTGCTGTCGCCGCTGCTAATGAAGGTCTGAATCAAGTCGCGCTCGAATTCCTGGTCGCCGCCGGTGATTTCATGCAATGCGGGCATGTCGACGGCGGGCGCTCCTTTGCCGGTGATATAGCGCATCAGGCAATCGCGCAGTTGGGTGGCTTGAATCGGCTTGCCCAGATGCGCATCCATGCCCGCCGCCAGACATCGTTCGCGGTCCTCGCGCATCACGTTGGCCGTCAGCGCGATGACGGGGAGGCGCTGCGTCGCGCCGCGCGCCTTCTCCCACTCGCGCAGGTGCTGCGTGGCCGTGAACCCATCCATGACCGGCATCTGACAGTCCATCAGCACGGCATCGAAGCGGACCTCTTCGCGCAGGCGCTCCAGGGCCTCCGCGCCGTTGTTGCAGGTGGTGACCTCGATGCCCAGCCTCTGCAGCAGCCTTTGCGCCACACGCTGGTTGACGGCGTTGTCCTCGACCAGCAGAATCTGCGGAGACCGCCCGTCGAGCGATACCCGCTCGCCGCCGTTGGCTTTCTTGTCGGCCTCAACATGCTTGGACTTGGTGGCAACCTCAAGGTTGAGCCGGACGAAGAATTTACTGCCCTTGCCCTCGACGCTCTCCACCCAGATCCGACCGCCGAACATCTCCACAAGGCGCCGGG
>JANXOV010000007.1 GCA_025357635.1 Pseudomonadota bacterium | reverse complement strand
CGGCAGATTCTTGGCCTCGCGACCGGGCGGGAGGGTCAAATAGCCGTTCAACTCCAGGCCGTCGCGCGAGGAGACCTTGACAGTCCTGACCTGGCCCATTTCCTTGGGGTTGATCCAGGGCGCGCGATCGGCAATCAATGTCACAGACTGTTTGATATCGTCGTACAGGAAATACTTTCCCGGCGATTGGTCGTTCGCCACATCGATGATGGCGCGTTTGGCATCGATGCTCTGGCTGTAGATGCCGACGCGGTCGGCAGAAAATGCGCGAACCAGGCTGGCCTGCAGTTCAGCCAGATTTTTGCCCAGATAAAACACGTGATTGTGATCCGTCGAGTACTCGACCCCCATCAACTGGCGGCCGTCGGCTGAATACAATGGATCGCTTACATCAACGCCCTGCGCTTCGAACAGCTTTTTGCCCAACGTCTTTGTGGCAGGGTCAAACTCGTACAGGCTCCGCGTGTCCGCTCCGAAGTTCGACAGCACATACAGCCGTTTGTTATCGGGGGTAAAGCCGATTGGCTCCACGTAGCCGCTGTCGTTCGTGAATCGCGCCAGTGTTTCCCAGGCAGCATCGTGGCCGGCGCGATACAGCAGCAGCCTCGACAAATCTGTCTCCAGAGACAGGCAGACGCGGGCGTCGCCCTTCAGATCCGCGAGATAGTGGCAATTGCGCCCTGGTGCTGCTGTCAGCTTGTCGCGCCGCGTGTCGAACATATACCGCGTATTACCCGTGTGCGAAGTCATGGTGTGCCACATCGCCGAGGTGTCGGTCCTGTAGACGACCGGATAGGCGGGCGTTTCGCGTTCCGATGTCATCAACACATTGATGGGATCGTCGATCTGCAGATCGACGAGTTCGTCGGAATAGTAGCCGGTGCCGACGGGGTTGCGGTTGTCGAACATCAGCAGATGATTTTTGCCGTCGCGGTTCATGGCGCCGATGTTCGATACCCTGTTTCGGTAGTGGTCATAGTCCCTGACGGTGTAAATCAATCGATCGTCGGATTTCCAGTTTACTGCAACGACGGTGGCAGGTTCTGCGTAGCCTGTGATCGCCCCCGCCGACTTTTTCTCCAGATCGATCACCACCACGTTGAGCGTGCCGGTGGTCGCGCCCAGCGCCGCGACGAATTGGCCGTGGGGGGAGATCGTCATCTTTGAAAATGCGGGGTACCTGAAAAATGACTCGGTCGGCGGCTTGGCCGCAGAGGCGACGCATGCGAACAGCGACAACGAAATAAGCAACCAACCTTTCGATCCCTGATGAAAAAACTTCATTGATTTCCCTCTGGTGAAGTTATGCCGTTTCGACTCCGTGTCTGAAGTCCCCGATTGCCGCGATCAGATCCGCCACCGCGGCCCGTTCCGCCTCGGTCAAGTGGGGATTCCACAAGTCGAAGATCAACACGACGCGGATGGAATCGCTTCGATTCCAGGCCTCATGTTCGAAGGTGTCGTCGAACACCACGACTTTGCCTTCGCGCCAGGCGTGAATTTCACCGCCGACGTTGAGCGCACAATCCGCCGGCACGATCAACGGCAGATGCCCGACAAGCCGGGTGTTGGTCACACCCCGATGTGGCAGTAGATGCGTGCCGGGAGTGAACACCGAGAACAGGACTTCCGGGCCGTGATCGCGCACCCGCGACAGCGGCAGCCGGTCAAGCGCGGCGGCGGTGACGGGGCATCGGGAGCAATTCTCGTCACGACGCTCGCCATGCCGAAAGAAGTAGTAGCCGTTCCAGCTGGGTGCCTGGTTTACGCCGCGCAGATTGACGCGTTCGATATCGTCACTATCAAATACTCGCTCGCGCCCGGCATCCGATGGCAACAAGCCCAGTAATTCGTCTCTGATGCGCATCGTGTCGGCTTCAAACGCGGGAATCCAGTCGAACAGCATCGGATCGAAATAGGCCGTGGTGGGCAAGCCTGGAAAAAATAAAAAGCTGGGCTTCTGGCGCGGGTCGCTGGGCGCATCCGATGCCTCGTTCATGTACAAATCGAGCGCGCGGTGCACGCGCTCCAGGGAGAAGGGGCCATAGCGCTTCAGCAATGGATCGAACAGTGCGGCGAACGCCTCGCGTCTGCCGGATCGCACCGCCAGAACTGCATGCTCGATCAACGGGCGCAGCGGCTCAGGCGTGGTTGCCGGGTTGAGCCATCGTCCGCCGGCCTGCGCATCCTGCAGAGCCCGCGCATATTGAATCACACCGTTGTGTCGATCGCCCGAACGCTCGAGCGCTTCCGCCAGATAAATGCGTGCAAGATGAAAATCCGGCCGCAGTCTGACTGCCGATCGGTGCGCCGCGACGGCCGCCGCGACATCGCCCATGGAATCGCGTATGCGCCCCAGATGATGGGCCGACACCGGGTCCTGCGGGTCCGCCCGCACTGCGCGCTCGATCAATGTCAAGGCGCGCGGCAGATCCCCGGTTCGCGCTGACGACAGCGCGACGGCGTTCAACGCCCGTACATTGTCAGGAGAGATCTCCAGCAGACGGTGGAATGCCTCTTCCGCCTCGGCGACGCGGCCTTCCCCAAGCAATCGCTGTGCTTCATCTTCTAGGTTCATGCGGTTTGCGAACAAAGACCTATCGACCTTGACTCCAATGGGCCTCGATTTAGCGCTACGATATCCCACATGACAGGTCCCGATCTCAATTTTTACGTCCGCGCCTACGACCAAAGTCTCGCGCCTGGAATGTGCCGGCAAATGATCGAAGCGTTCGACTCTATGGCCACGCTGCAGCAGCGCAATGGGCGTGGTGTGCGCGCCGGACTCGAAGGATCAGCCTGGACTGAACTTAACGTCGGAAAAGTTGCCGATGCCGCCTTCATGGGCATGTTCCGCGCACTGGTGGATCGCTCGCTGGCACAGTATAACCGGGATGTCGGATTGCCGATCGCAATCCCAAATTCCAAGAAATTTGCGAGCCCGGTGATGAAGCGCTATCGCCCCGGCGTGGCCGAGCAATTTCAGCTGCATTTCGATGCGCTGAATCATGTTGCGAATCGCTATATGGTGCTGATGTGGTATCTGAACGATGTCGAGAAAGGCGGTGAGACCTTTTTCCCGCAGCTGAATCTCGGCATTGCCCCGCGCGCCGGCCGCCTGTTGATGTTCCCTCCGTATTGGATGTATCAACATGAAGGACGGCCGCCCGAATCCGCAGACAAGTTCATCATCTCCACTTATCTGCTGTTCGAAGATCCCAAGCCCTCATAGTGCCAGCGTTCCAGATACGGTCGTATCGTCGGCAGGATGGCCTCAAAATGGGATTCGTAACGGTGCCATCGCCCCACCGCCTTCTTGTTCACCGGTTCCACGACCTGCGAATAACTCGGCGTGCTGATGAACCCCCTGGACTGCGCATTGCTGTGCGGCTGTAGTACCGCATCGCTCCAGGGCAGGCGCAGGAATTCGACCACGTCGCGAATCTGATTCTGAAAATCGTCGACGAACGTCTCGTAGCGCAGTTGCATCGAATAGGGGCGCAACAGTGCGTGTTGCTGGTACCAGAAATCGAAGGTGTTGCGGTAGCCGACCGCCAATGTCGCCAGGTCCCGGCACAGCAAGGCGAAATCCGGCGTTCTGAAATGCTGCATGTAGCAGCTTAGGAGCACGTCACAGGGATGACGCACGGCGAGAATGACCGGAGAGTTGGGGAACAATCGGCGGATGACGGGCAGGCGCAGGATATTGAGCGGATTCTTGTCCACCAGCCGTTGTTGCGGCTGCAGTGCTACTTTCCGTTTCGCACGTTCCCAGTATCGCGAGCGGGTGGTCTGCAATTGAGCGGGTGTCAGAGTGGCGAGCTTTTCCGGGTAACCAACCCCTAACGCGACGATGTCGTCGAGCGCGTTCTGCACGAAAGGTTGCTCGTCCATCGACTTGAGCGCCGGATGGGCATCCAGCGTCAATTCCAGCAACGTCGTGCCTGAGCGCGGAAACGCAACGATGAAGACCGGGCTCTCTTCAATTCCTGGTGCGCCGGACTCATCCCAGGATGCCACGTCCGCGGGGTCGACGCCGAAACGGGTGATGGTCATGGCCGGCGCGCCACGGGCGGAGGCCAGGGGTGCGGTCATGCGCAGAAGGAGCGCCTGGGACTCGTGCGCTGCGTTCAGAGTGTCGAAAGCCTGTGCGTATCGGCCCAGGGTATCTTGAGATTTAGCCTGTGGGAATTGCAGCAGATGCGCCAGCTGAGGCTCTTTGTTTTGCGCGAGCAGTGTGTCGAACAATTGAATTGCCTGCTCGTGCCGGCCATTGCGCTGGGCCAGTTGGGCTTGAACATTGACGAGCTCCGCGCCGAGAGACCTCGCCCGAGGATTCGCCTCCAGCGACTGCAGCATGCGTGTCGCCTCGTCTACTCGATTGGTCCTCTCCAGTAATTGAATCAGCGTCATCTGGGTGCGAACGTTGGCAGGATCTGCCGCTACCGCCTGCCGCATGGCAGGCTCGGCCCGTTCAGGCTCGCCCAGCTTCATCAGCAGGAGGCCCAGATCGGCGACGATTTCCTGCGTCAAGCCGCTGAAAAGTTCCCAGTTGAGCAGCGCCGCGAGGGCCTCCTCGGTCCGCACCCGTTCATAACAACACAGCGCGTAGTAGTAGTGGATTTCGGCATCGCGCGGTTCGAGTTCCGCTGCTTTGGCGAGCACCGCGCGGCCCGATTCGTAGTCCTTGCGATCAATATGGGTAAGGCCCAGATTGAAGTAGAAATTCGCGGAAGCCTCTCCGAGCGTCGCCGCACGAGCATAGGCTGTCAATGCCGAATCCGGATTCCCGGCGCCTCGCCGTGCCGTCGCCAGATTCATCCAATGCGTCGGCTGATCCGGTTCCAGTCGCGTCAACGTTCCGTAGGTTTCTTCCGCGGCGTCAAATTTCTGCGCCGAATGCAGGACGAGACCGAGGGTCGACAAGGCGTCGATATGGACCGCATCTAGCGCGAGCGCTCCACGGCAGGCTGCTTCCGCAGCGGCGAGATTGCTTTGTTCGATAGCGGCCCAGGCCGCACGCAGCGAGTCCGCGATCGAGGGGGTCGGTGCAGTCATCTACGAAGCATACGAGAAATAAAAAGGCCGCGCGTCCTTGGCGAACGCGCGGCCAAATCAGACAAAGACTCTTGAGTTACAGCTTCTGGCTGAAGCCTACCCACCACTGGCGACCGAGCGTGTCATACGTCTGCACGTCCGTGTTCGCGTTGGTGACGTTGTTCTGGTACAGAACCGGCGCCTGCTTGTCCGTCAAGTTACGTATACCGACCTGAACCTTCGTCTTGGTTGGGAAACTGTAACCAAGCGTCGCGTCCAGATAGGTGAACGACGGAACGGGCAGATCCGGATACGGATTGCCATTCGCATCGATACCCGATGCGGCCGGGTTCTGCACCACGAGCTTGTGGATGTAACGAGCGACCAACAAGCCATCGAATCCGCCAAGCGTCCAGCCCACGGATCCCAGGGCGCGGTAGCGCGCATAGTTGCCGAATTGCCGGTTGTAGGTGCCCACGATTTCCTGCGGTTGCGCACCTTCTGACGGAGTATTCAGGTAGCTGTTGATACGCGTAACGTCGGCGCCGAACTGAAATGATCCAATCCGCGTGTTCTTCAACATGTAATGCACACCGAAGTCGATGCCGTCGGTCTTAAGCGTTCCCAAGTTGAAGGTCGGATTCTCGAACACCAGAATCTGACCCTGCTGGGCGCCCGTTGCAATGCGTTGCACCAGACCGCAGAAAGTAGGACTGCCGGTGGCTACGCACTGCTGGATCGAATAGTTCGAATCCAGCAGCGTGATCAGGTTCTTGATCTCGTATTTCCAGTAGTCGACGTCGACCGACAAGCCCGGAGCGAAGCTCGGATCGTAAACGATACCGAACGTCTTCACGTTGCCCGTCTCAGGCTTGAGGTTGAGATTGCTCTCGTTCAGACCCGTGATTTGTCCGTTGGGCTGGCTGAAGGTGCCATCCGCAACGACGAACTGGCAGGCGAGGTTCAGGTTCGGGTTCGCCGCCAATCGGGCCGCCGTAAGGCCAACGCAAGGATCGTTGAACGTGACCGACGTGTTGACGGGTGCCTGGAACAAGTCATTGATTGTCGGAACCCGGAACACCTGTGAGAAGGTGCCGCGAATCAACAAATCAGTGATCGGCTTGTATTCCAGCTTGAACTCAGCCTTGGTTGCCGTGCCGAGAGAATCGATCGAGTACGTCGAGTGGCGAATGCCCGCATCGATGTTCAACGATTTGACGCCCGGCAGATCTTTCAGGATCGGGACGAACAATTCGAGGTAGATTTCCCTCGAGTTGTATTTACCGCGCGTGTTGCCGGTACAGGCTTCGTTGGACACGCCGCACTGCAGGTACAGCGGTGGCGATGCAACCGCGATGCTGTCAGCTTCAAACTGTCCTTCGAGACCTGCGTAGGTCGCGCCGATGCTTGCTTGCAACGCGCCTGCCGGCAGGTCGATGACCTTGCCATCGAAGTTCAACGACACGTTTTTGTAGCGAGACGTCTGTTGATTGACAACGCTGGCTGAAAGGCCAGCCAGGACATCCTGCACGCCAGGTGCGAAAATGTTGAAAATGTTCAACGGCGTGCAGTCGCCGATCGGTGCAGCCTGCGTTCCGCAGGTCGGAGCGCCGGTGACCGGGTCGACGAACGACGGCCCGACCGCGTTCGCGAACTTGTTCTTCAGGTAGTAGCCGCCTTGCTTCTGGATCTGATCCAGACGGCTGTAGCTGACGTTCAAGTCCCAGTTCCAGCCCGTATTGGCCAGCTTGCCCTTGAGGCCGCCGTTCAAGATGGTGCTGTCGGTATTGGCCACTGCCACGCGATCGGTCAGTCCGGACAGACGCCACAACGCCGCCGGATTGCCGGTGGTCAAACCACCGAAATCGATGCCGAACGGGTTGTAGATGTTGTTCGCGGAAATGACGATGTCATCCACCGGCGAGTCGAACGGCAACGGCGCCTGCTCATTGGCCGAGTGCGTGCGGTTGTAGATGAGGCTTGCGTACGCCGACACCGAATCGTTGATGTCGTACTTCGCCGTGCTGAACGCGTTGGCGCGTTCGACGTTGGTGGTCAACAGGTTGAACGGCTGATAGTTGAACCGGTCGGTAGTACCGCTGAAGGAGGCGTCGAAACAGCGATAGTCAGCCAGCGAGCCGCCCGTGGGCGCCGCGCTTCCCGGGGCACCGATGCGAGTGATGCTGCCGCAACCGAACTGAGCACGCAACGCGCTGCCGGCGGGCAAAGAGATGCGTCCGTTCGGTGTGCGGCTGGAGCCAGAGGCGTAGGACCCGTAGCTGCCACCGTACAAGTACAGCGCGAACTTCGAGAAGTCGCGGGCGCCGGCGTACACCGCGTCCTGCTTCATGAAGGAACCGCCGACTTGGAAATTGAACTTGTCGGTCGAGGTGCCGAAGACGAGGTCGACCGAGTGATGCGGACCGTCGTTGCGGCTGGTACGGCCATAGTCACCGTGAATTTCCAGACCGTCGGTGTTCTTGCGCGTGATGAAATTCACCACACCTGCGATGGCGTCGGAACCGTACACAGCGCCCGCGCCTTCCTTTAGGACTTCGACGCGTTCGATCATGTTGATGGGGATTTGGTTTACGTCGGTCGCATCGGATGCGCCCACGATGCCCAGGCGCCGGCCGTCAAGCAGAATCAAGGTTCGCTTCGAATCCAAGCCGCGCAATTCGACGGTGGACTCACCGAAGCCGCCACCGTTATTGACATTCGGGTTGGTGGCCGCACCGGACACGCTCGGGATCCGTTGAATCAGGTCACCGACCGTGGTGATACCCGACTGCTGGATCGCAGCCTGGTCGATGACGAATACGGGACTCGCAGTCTCAACGTCGATGCGTCGGATGCGCGATCCGGTGACAACCACTTCTTCCAAAGCGACGTTGTCGGCTGCCTTTTCGTCCGCAGCCATTGCTGCCGGTACGAACGCAAGCGAGGCACTGGCGGCTGTGGCGGTGCCAAGCGCCAAGCCCACGGCTTGCCTGAGTGTGGAATTACTGGACATGTAGTCTCTCTCCTTGTCAGATACAGTTCGGCCGGATTGTTGAAACGGCCTTGTTGATCGTCCCGGTTCGTCCCGGTCGATCGCCCCCATACGATAAAACACTTGAGCCCTCGCGTTGTGCCATTGCCACAAGCTCGGACAGATGTGTTCAGAATAACGACTTGGTCTTCAAAATACGAGTGTTTTGGCTGAAAAATTCGTTGCTAATTCGCAACGAATAGGCAAAAAAACCCCGATCCTGAAGATCGGGGTTCTTGACTCAAGCCTGAAATAAGGCTAGCCGATGATCGCAGTCAGGGCGCTTTGGCCGCCTTACTTGCAATCCGTCCGTTGCAGCACGACGCGGCGATTGTGCGCACGGCCTTCCGCGCTCGCATTGTCCGCTGCCGGCTTCTCCTCGCCGTAACCGATGACGGTGAATCGTCCCTCAGAAATGCCGTTCGCCTTCACGTAGTCGGCAACCGCCTGCGCACGGCGCTCGGAGAGCTTCTGGTTGTACGCATTGCTGCCGTTCGCATCGGTATGGCCCTGGATCTCGCCATTCACAAAATGCAGGCGCTTGAGTTCCAGGATCATCTTGTCCAGAAGGACCTTGTCCTGCGCCGTCAACGTGGCCGAGGCGTTGGCAAAGTGCACTTCCTGCGTCAATTCGCACGGACATCCCATCGGACCGACCTTCACGCCGCGCGGCGTGTCGGGGCATTGGTCCGCGCTGTCAGGCACGCCGTCACCATCGCTGTCGGCGGGCGGCAGCACCACGGGCGCTGCAACCGGCGCGGGCGGGGGCGGGGGCGGGGGCGGCAATGCCGCGACGACAGGCGCTGCGGCGACCGGCGCGCCGAACAAATACTGCAGGCCCACGCCGAAAATCGTGTCGCCCGGGTCCGACGCGCCGTAGGGCGTGGTTGCTAACTCTTTGCGGTACTTGGCTTCGGTGCGCAGCTGCAGGCGGTTGGGGCCTTCCTGATGACCGAAGTTCCACAGCAGGCCCGCGCCCACTTCGCCGGCAAAGGTGCTGGTGCGAGCGGAGTTGGTGAGTTTGTCGTCGATGCCGCCGACGCCGGCGAGCAGGTAGGGCTGAATCTTGGAGTCGGGCAGATAGCCGAACTTGCGGATCAGATCGACGCTGTACTGGCTGAGCTTCAGGCGGCTGCGGTTGACGCCATCGAAACTGCCACTGCTGAAATTGAATTCGGCGGCCCAGTTGGGTGCAAAGTTCTTGCCCAGGCCGATTTGAAAGCCGGCATCGTCTTCAGCAGGACGCTCGTGATGCAGCATCGTCCATTGCACCATCGGGCTCACATACCAGGCGCCGGTGTCGTCCGCCGCGAAACTCGTGCTTGCCGCACCCATCGCGCATAGTCCCAGCCCCAACAAAATTCGCTTCATAACAACCCTCTCCATGCTGATTCGCGCAAAGCCAACATCTGACATAACTTGCCAAAGACCGGCAAATCAGCGCGAATGATAGCCGAAATCAGGGCGGCGCAATGTCGGAAAATCACCGCTGTTGCGTAGGAGCAACGGTAGTGGTGACTACCGGACGGCCTTCGTTCCGGCGCGGACATCCAAGGCATCGCAGAAGATCTTGTCGCCGGGTTGGATTCCCAACAACTCCGCCGCGCCGCCCTCCAGTTCCAGCACGGCGCGGACGGGCTGCGGTGAGGAGATGATCTGAAGCGACTGCGGCGTAGTCCGCGCCGCGATATGGGAAATCGTGCCGTCGGCCCGGATGAACAGCATGTCCAGCGGGATCAGGGTGTTCTTCATCCACATCGATAATTGCCGGTCGCGCGGGTAGACGAACAGCATGCCGCGATGCGCCTCGAGCTGGCGCACGAACATCAGACCCTGTTCCTGCCGCGATGCGCGGTCTGCGATCCAGACGTTGAACTGATGCACGTTGCCGGCGCTTGTCTTGATCGACAACACGGATTGCGCAAAGGCGGACAGCGGCTCCATCGCCATCTGGCCGGCGGCGGGCCGGGTGTGCAGTGCGAGTGCGACGAATATGGCAACAATCCCGGCAAAACCGGCGGTTCGGGGCATCATGGAGTGGCTTCCTTCGGATCGAATGCAACGGCGCCGGCAAAGTCGAACGTGGTCAGCAGGACCGAGCCGTCGCCGCGCACGGCATGCGCGGGCTGCGTGCAAAAGCCACGCGCTTCGATGCGATAGCGGTGGCGGCGATCCTGCGGGTCGGCGGGCGCTTGGTCTGCCATCCGCGTCTGTTTCAAGGAATCCACCGTGCAGCGGGAGTCGCTGCGTGTGCCGTAGATGAGGCTGCTGCCTTGCAAGATGACGGTCAGATTCACGCCCACCCCCTGGGCTGGCTGGCCTTCGCGTATCCGCGACACGCCAAAGACGAACAGCAGATCCGGCGCCGTGCCCGGATCGCGGCGGAAACTCAAACGCACGCCGCCCGCACCGGGCCTCTCCTCGCCCTCGCAGCGTGTACCCGCGTTCGGCCAGTCGATGCTGGCCTCTATGCTGCCCTTCAGTCGGGCGCGCAGATAGCCATCCCCCGTCGGAAGACAGGACACCGCAGGCAGTGCCGGCGGGGTGCTTTCAGGACCGGCGACAGCGTCGCCAAGCACAGACAAGTCCATGATAAAAATGGAAAAAACGCCCACGGTGAACCGCGCCAGCAGCGGCTTATTATTGCGCGTCAATCCCGGTATGATCCTTGGAGTCATGAATTCCCGACAACAATCACGGATGGTGAACGCCATGGTGCCACGAGTCAGGTTGCAGCGCCGCTGGCGCCGTGTTGCCGGCGGCATTGCCACGGCCGGCGCCGTGGTGGTGCTGGGCGCCTGCTCGATGTTTGCGCCAAAGTTCGAGCGGCCGAATCTGTCCGTCGCCAACATCCAGATGCTGGACGGCAATTTTTTCCAGCAGAATTTTCTGGTCCGGCTGAAGATCCAGAACCCCAACAACCGGGAACTTCCTGTCGACGGCTTGAGCGCCGACCTGAAAATCGCGGGTGAGCCGTTTGCCAGCGGCGTCAGCAGCCGTGCCTTCGTCGTGCCGGCCTTCGGCGAAACCGAGTTTGAGATGACGGTGAGCGCGAATATGGCGGTGGGTTTGCTCAAGCTGCTGGCCAAGAATCAAGATCAGCGCGATTCCATCGACTACGAACTCAACGGCAAGGTCAGCATCGACCTGCCGTTCATGCGCTCGATTCCCTTTCACCAGAACGGGGCCTATTCGCTCAAGGGCAAGAGCTTCACCGGATCCTAAGCGCATGGCATTGACTCCCTACCAACAACTAGAACAAGAATTCCGCCGCCTGCATGCCTTCCGCGGCGCACTGTCGCTGCTGCGCTGGGATGCGGCGGTGATGATGCCGCGCGGCAGCGCCGATGTGCGCGGCGAGCAGCTCGCGGCGCTGGAGACCGAGCATCACGCGCTGCTCACCACCCCCAAAGTGGCGCGTCTGATCGAGCGCGCCGAAGCGGGCGCCTCGCAGCTGGAGGACTGGCAGCGCGCGAATCTGCGCGAGATGCGCCGGCAGCGCGACCACGCCATCGCCACGCCGCCCTCGCTGATCGCGCGCCTGGCCAAGGTGTGCGCGCGCGCCGAGGTGCATTGGGTCGAAGCGCGCAAGGCGAATGACTTCAAGCTGTTCGCGCCGCACCTGGCCGAGGTCGTGCATCTGGTGCGCGACAAGGCGGCCTTGCTCGGTCAGGCCCGCGGCCTTGCGCCCTACGATGCGCTGGTGGATGAGTTCAGCCCGGGCATTTCCACCGCCGACATCGACACGATTTTCAAAGCTCTGGGGCGCAAGTTGCCCGGTCTCATCAACGCGGCCATCGAGTTGCAGGCCGCCAGGGCGCCGCTGCCGCTCAGCGGCAAGTTCAGCGTGCCGAAGCAGAAGCAGATGGCGGTCGATGTGCTCAAAGCCATCGGATTCCCCTTCGATCGCGGGCGGCTGGACGAGAGCGAACATCCCTTCACCGAAGGCGTGCCGGGCGACATTCGCATCACCTCGCGCTTCGATGCCGGCGATCCGTTCTCCGGCCTGCTGGGTGCGGTGCATGAGACTGGACACGCGATGTACGACCTGGGTTTGCCGCAGGAATGGCGCGATCAGCCGGTGGGCCGGGACCGGGGCCTCGCGCTGGAGGAAAGCCAGTCGCTGCTTTTCGAAATGAATCTGTGCCGCAGCCGCGCGTTCGTGCAGTACCTGCGTCCCTTGCTGGAGAAGTACTTTCAGATCAGCGGCCCGGAGTGGCAGGAGGAGAACGTCTACCGCAATCTGATCCGCGTTCGGCGCAGCCTCATCCGCATGGACGCGGACGAGCTCACCTATCCGGTGCACATCATGGCGCGCTACGAATTGGAGAAGCGGATTCTCGACGGCGCGCTGGCGGTCAACGACCTGCCCGAGGCCTGGAACACCCTGCTCGAACAGCGGCTGGGTATCCGGCCCACGAACGATCTTGAAGGCTGCCTGCAGGACATCCACTGGGCTGTGGGTCACTTCGGCTATTTCCCCTCCTATGCCATCGGCGCCGTCATTGCCGGTCAGATCAACGATGCGGTGCGCGCCGCGCTGCCGGCGCTGGATGAGCAGCTGTCGAAGGGGCAGTTCGACGGCGTTCTGGGATGGCTGCGCGACAATGTGCACAACCTGGGGGCGCGCCTGCCGGTGCAGGAACTGATGAAGCAGGCCACCGGCCGGCCGCTGACAGCTGCTCCGTACCTGCGCTATCTGGAATCCAAGTATCTGGAAAGTTGACGTACACTCGCGCTCCTAAATGACCGCGAACTCCAAAGCGTATTCGAACACCTTCAAGAAATTGCAGGCGCAATTGCGCGGCCTCGTCGGCAAGGCCATCGAGGACTACGCCATGATCGCGCCCGGCGACCGGGTGATGGTGTGCCTGTCGGGCGGCAAGGATTCCTACACGCTGCTGGATCTGTTGCTGAGTCTGCAGCGCAGCGCGCCGGTAAGCTTCGAGCTGATCGCGGTCAATCTGGATCAGAAGCAGCCGGGCTTTCCCGCCGATACGCTGCCCGATCACGCGCGCGCGCTGGGCGTGCCGTTTCATCTGATCGAGCAGGACACCTACTCGGTGGTGAAGCGCGTGATCCCGGAAGGCAAGACGATGTGCGGCCTGTGCTCACGGCTGAGGCGCGGCGCGCTGTATCGGTTTGCGCACGAAAACGGCGTGACCAAGGTGGCGCTGGGCCATCATCGCGACGACATCGTCGAGACATTGTTTTTGAATTTGTTCTTTGCCGGACGCCTCAAGTCCATGCCGCCGAAGCTGCTGAGCGAGGACAAGCGCCATGTGCTCATCCGGCCGCTGGCCTATGTGCCCGAGAGTCTGATCGTGCGCTATGCGGCGGCGCGCGAGTTTCCGATCATTCCGTGCACGCTGTGCGGTTCACAGCCCAACATGCAACGCGTCGCCATCAAGAACATGCTGATGCTGTGGCAGCAGCAATTCCCGGGCCGCGTCGAGTCCATTTTTTCGGCGCTGCGCAATGTGTCGACTTCGCATCTGGCCGACCCGGCCGTGTTTGATTTTGCGCAGCTGGATGCATTGCGCGAGGCAGGCAATTTCCCCGCGATGGATCGCATGAGCGAGCTGGCGGTGGACATCGCCGACTTCTAGGGTCTTGACCCATGTTCGAACGAAAGAAAGCCTTTCCGCCCACCCCCATTGCGAACAGCTTTTGGATTGAACCGGGCCGACTGCTGGCCGGCGAGTACCCGGGCGCGCCGACCCATGAGGAAACGGTGCAACGCCTCGAGGCGCTGACCGAGGCGGGCGTCACCTACTTCTTGAATCTGACCCAGCCGGGCGAACTGCCCGGATACGACTACGCACTCGCGCAGTTGCGCCGCGACATCGCCCTCGCAGGAAGGGAACCGTTGCCCTTGGTGCATCGGAACAATCCACTGGAGGATCACGGCACGCCGGATTCGGCCGAGTTGATGCAGGATATCCTGGATCAGCTGGAGCGGGCATTGGGCGAGGGGCACCTGGTGTACGTGCATTGCCGCGCCGGCATCGGACGCACCAATCTCGTGATCGGCTGCTGGATGCGCCGGCAGGGTTTGGCGGGCGCCGCCGCCATCAAGACACTGAACCGTCTGTGGAAAGCCAACGCGCGCTCCGCGACTTGGAAGCGCATTCCCGAATACAACCAGGAATCGTACGTTGTGAATTGGCAGGCTCCGCTGCCCGCGGACGCCGGACTCAGCGCGCACGACCGGTATCTGGGTGCGCTGGTGGGGATGGCCTGCGGCGATGCCCTGGGCGCCCGGGTGGAAGGCAAGAGCCCGGGCGAGTTCGTGCCGCTCACCGACATGACGGGCGCGGCCACTCCGGGCCGGCCGCCGGGGGCCTGGACCGACGATACCGCGATGGCGCTGTGCCTGGCACACAGCCTGCTGGAGAAGCAGGGCTTCGATGCGAATGATCTGGCTGAGCGCCTGTGGCTGTGGCATCAGGAGGGTTTGCTGTCCAGTACGGGCGAGGCATTGGCAAAGCGGGCGGCCGTGTCCAAGGCATTGGCGACGGCGCGCTGGTCGGAAAAGCCCTTCTCCGGCGCCCATGACCCCAAGCGATGGGAGCCGGAGAGCGTCAGCCGGTCGGGAGTCGCCGCGCTGTTTTGGCCTCATTCGCCCCAGGACGCCATCGAGCGGGGTGTCGATGCATCGCGCGTGACGCACCAATCGCCGGGCATTCTGGACGCCTGCCGTTTTTACACGGCCTTGATGCTGGCCGCGCTAAGCGGAGTGCCCAAGCAGGATCTGGCCCTGGAAGCCTGGCGGGTGCTCAGCAAACACCATCCGGTGCCCCTCAAGACGCCGGTGGCAAGCCTTGCGCAATCGGCCATTTTGCCAACCAACGCGCCACGCGATGGCGCCCACCCGGCCGCCGCCGCCCTGCATCGAGTGCTGTGGGTGCTGAGCGAAACCGACAATTTCCGCGACGGACTGCTGCGGGTGGTGAATCTGGGCGGCTGTTCGGACGTACAGGGGGCCTTGTTTGGCCAGCTTGCCGGTGCAATGTATGGGATCGACGCCGTCCCGAAAGCCTGGCGTGCCGCCTTGCTGCGGCGGGACCTGCTCGAGTCCACGGCGCAGCGGCTGCTGTCGGCCGTCGCCGCCCGCCCGCGCTGATTTATACTGCCCCGCCTAGCCATGCCAACCTCCAGCGCACAAACCGGATCGCGCGCGCGCAAGTCTGCGCCCCGCTACGCGTGGGAATCTCTCACCGATGAGCAATTGTTGAGCCTGCGCTTTTGCGATCTGAAACTGCGCATGGAAGGCACTCCCATACAGCGCTCGATCGACCGGCTGTACGCGGAACTCGAGCAGCGCGGCATCCGCTTCAAGCCCCATTGCTGGTTCGCGCAGGAGTGGTTCTCACCCGACGGCATTCCCGGCATCGCGATTCCCTTCTATCTGGCGCATCCGCGGCTGATGCGTCTGGAGCGCCGCTACATGCGCGAAGTGGAGGGCGGCAATCGCAACTGGCTGATGCGCATCCTGCGCCACGAGGCCGGCCATGCATTTGACTCAGCCTACCGGCTGCGACGCCGCCGCCGCTGGCGCGAGATCTTCGGTCCTGCGTCGCTGCCGTATCCGGATTCCTACCGGCCGCGCCCGGGGAGCCGGCGCTTCGTGCAGCACCTGGGCGCATGGTACGCGCAGGCGCACCCCACTGAGGATTTCGCCGAGACCTTTGCGGTGTGGCTGAAGCCGCACTCGGCGTGGCGGCGCCAATACCAGGGTTGGCCGGCGTTCGGCAAACTGCAGTTCATCGATGCAATGGCCGAGGAATTCGGCGGCGCGCGTCCGAGCGTGAATGAGCGCGCCACCATCGAGGACGTGCGCGAGGACACGCGCACGCTGCGTCAGCACTACGAGCAAAAACATGCGCGCTATCGCGCTCACCGCCGTTCCGGGGCCGATGAATTGCTGCTGAAGATATTCACTGCGGCGCCGCCGCGCCGATCGGCGGCCAAGGCGGCCAGTGTAGTGCGTGAGATGCGCCAGCCGCTGCGGCGGCAGATCGTTCGCTCGGGCGCGTTCAGCGAATATCTGGTGCATCAGGTCCTGCGCCTGGTGATCGAGCGGTGCGAGGCGCTGGATCTGTACGTGCGTGGACCGCGCCGCGAACTCAAGGCGCATCTGCTGTGGGTGGTGGGGCGGCTGGCCGAGTCCTACGAAGAGCGTCAGCTGCCGCGCGTCTCATTGTGAAAATATCCAAGGCTCTGGTTCTGGTTCATGCGACGCTGGTGCCGCCGGAGACGCTGGCGGGCAGCACCGAGAAAGAAATCGAGGAATGGCGCACCGAGTACGACGTGATCTCGCGCCTGAAAAAAAGCGGCTACGAAGTCCGCCCGCTGGGCATCAGCGACAGCCTGTCCGAATTGCGCAGCGCCATTGCCGATTGGAAACCCGACATCGTCTTCAATCTGCTGGAGGAATTCGACGGCATCGTCACCTACGATCAGCATGTCGTCGCCTTTCTGGAGTTGATGCGCCAGCCGTACACGGGCTGCAATCCGCGCGGCATGCTGCTCTCGCGCGACAAGGTGCTGTGCAAACAGTTGCTGTCCTACCACCGCATACCGACGCCGCAGTTCCTGCTGGTGCCGCGCGGCAAGAAGTTCCGGCTGCCGAACAAGCTCAAGTTCCCCATGTTCGTGAAGTCCGCCACCGAGGATGCCTCGCTCGGCATTGCGCATGCATCGGTGGTGACGGATGAGAAACAGCTGCGCGAGCGCGTCAGCTTCATTCATGAGCAGACGATGTCCGATGCGCTGGTGGAGGAGTACATCGAAGGCCGCGAACTGTACGTCGGGGTGCTGGGCAACGACCGTCTCACGGTACTGCCGGTATGGGAGATGACCTTCGGTTCGCTGCCGGAGAATCTCCCCGCGATCGCCACGCGCAAGGTCAAATGGGACCGCCGCTACCAGCAAAAGTACGGCATCACAACGGCGGTCGCGGAGAGCCTGCCGGAAGGGACATTGGCGCGCCTTGAAAAATTATCCAAGCGCATCTATCGGGCGCTGCACCTGACCGGTTACGCGCGCATGGATTTCCGGCTGCGTGCCGACGGCGCGTTGTATGTGCTGGAGGCGAACGCCAACCCCAACCTTGCGGCCGGCGAAGATCTGGCGCAATCGGCGCTCAAGGCAGGCATCGACTACGACGATCTGCTGCACCGGATCATGCTGCTGGGTGCGCATTACCCGGCCGCATGGCGCATGCTGGATTCCTGAGCCGCGCAGTTACCGGCGCGTTGCAGGCGTCGGCGTGGATGCCGGCTTGGCCGTCCAGCGGTTCATCCAGTGGATCACCACCTCGTACCATTGCATGCTGTTGGCCGGCTTGAGTATCCAGTGGTTTTCATCCGCAAACAGCAGCAGTTCGCTGGGAATGCCGCGCCGCTGCAGAGCGGTGAACGCCGACAGGCCTTGCGTATAGGGCACGCGGAAATCCAATTGACCGTGAATGACCAGCATCGGGGTTTTCCATGCGTCGACGAGGTCCACCGGATTGTGTTTGGCGTACGCGGCCTTGTTCGCGTATTCCGGACCGCCGTGCTCCCATTCGGGAAACCACAGCTCCTCGGTGGAGTAATACATCGAGCGGTTGTCAAAGACACCGGAGTGGTTCACCAAACACTTGAATCCGTCCGGCCATGCGCCTGCGATCCAGTTGATCATGTACCCGCCGTAGGAGCCGCCGAGTGCGCACATGCGCGCTCCGTCCAGCCACGGGTATTTCTTCAAGGCGGCGGCCACGCCTTTTTGGACATCCTCCAGCGGCTTGCCGCCCCAGTCCTGATTGATCGAGTCGGTGAAGGCCTGGCCATAACCGGTCGAGCCGTGGAAATCGATCATCAGCGTCGCATAGCCTGCGCCTGAAAAATTCTGCGGATTCCAGCGCCAATGCCATTCATTGGCCATGCTGCCCTGGGGTCCGCCATGAATAGCCACTGCGACCGGATATTGCTGCCCTGGGCGAAAGCCCACCGGCTTGACCAGGTACGCGTAGACGAGTTCATTGCGCGCACCGGTGAAGCTGAACTGCTCGAATTCGCCGAAGCGGCGGGTGGCGCGCAGGTCCGGATTGATGCGCGTGAGTTGCGTGGCCTTGCCGCCGGTGAACGCCACCGAGTACAGATCGGCCGGGTTCGCCAGATCGTTGGCCGCGTAGATGATGCGGTCCGTTCCGACGCTGAATCCTTCGACAGAGCCGGCGGCGGTGATCGCGGATGCGCGGCCGGAACTTGCGTCGATGATCCACAGCGGCAATTGACCCAGATGCTGGGCGGTCGCAAACAAGGCCTTGCCGTCGCGCGACCACGCAAAGCTGTCGATTGATCGATCCCAGTTCTGGGTTAATGGCCGCGCCTCGCCGGACTTCAGGTCCATCACGATCAGGCGGCGACGGTCCGACTCGTAGCCGGGGCGCTCCATCGCCAAATAGGCCAGCTTCGCACCGTCCGCAGAAAACGCCGGCTGCGTGTCCGACGCTGCATTGGCGGCGGTGAGGTTGCGCGCAGCGCCGCCTGCAGCGGGTACGGTGTAGATGTCGAAGTTGGTTGACCAAGGTTCGCCCGTGGCGCCGGCGCGAATGCTGAACGCCACGCTGGCGCCGTCGGGACTGAAGGCATAGTCCTCGCGGCCGCCGAACGGCTTTCCCGGCACGTCGCCGTCGAGTCCGGCGGTCAGATTCACCGGCTCACCGCTTGCCAGCCCGCGCTCGTCCAATGCAATGGAAAACAACTGCGAGCGCCTGCCATCGCTCCATGCATCCCAGTGGCGCGCGAAAACCCGCTCGTGCAATACGCCCGAGGCGACGTGAGACCGATTCTTTTTCAGCCGATCCGCCGTGCACGCCGGGTCGGGGCAATCGATGAACACCTCCAGACTGACCAGCAATCGATCGTTCTTGGGCGAGACCTTGAAGCTGCCCACCTCCAATGGCAGGCGAGTGACCTGTTCAGCGGCTCCGCCGCCCGCGGCGACGCGCCACACCTGCGTAGTGCCGTTGCGCGTGGACAGGAAATAGACTTGCGACCCGTCGCTGCTCCATTGAGCGCTGCCGTCGTCGGCGGGATCCGTGGTGAGCTGCTGCGGCTTGGCGCCGCGCCTGGCAAGTTCCAGGGACCAGATGTCGGTGCGGCCCTTGTTGGCGCTCATGTCGGTGGAGCGCAAGGTATACAGCGCACGTTTGCCGTCAGGGGAGACTGCGATGTCGGACAAGCGGTTCAGCGCGACCATGTCCTGGGCGCTGAACGGCGTTGCGGGCGGTGCGGCGGCGCTGGCCGCAGCGGCCAGGTGGAGAACCGTAAGGCCAAGCAAGGCGGCAATGAAATTTTTGTTGTTCATGTCGGTGTCGAGCGGCGGTTGGTGCCTTAAGCTTAACCCACCTCCCGCAATGACGACACTTCAGGGCCTCGATGACCGGCATCAAAGTATTGAGTTTCGATCTGGACGACACGCTGTGGCCGGTGGCGCCGGCCATCGAGGCCGCCGAGCAAGCCGTGTTTGCGTGGCTGCAGAGCGCGTATCCCCGCGCCATCGACAACCACAGCATCGATTCGATGCGCGAACTGCGCGCGGCGATGGCGCTGCGGCACCCGGAGCGGCAGCATGACATGACCTTCCTGCGGCGCTCGGCGCTCGCCGAGCAATTGCGCGCCGCCGGCTACGGCGAGGAGGGCGTGGATGCGGCCTTTGAGGTTTTCTTCGCCGCCCGCAATCGCGTGCAGCTGTATGCCGACGTTGAACCCGCGCTGGAACGGCTGCAGCGCCGCTACCGTTTGTTTGCGCTGAGCAACGGCAATGCCGATCTGCAGCGCTGCGGCATCGCCCGCTTCTTCGACGGTCATGTCAGCGCGCAGTCGGCCGGCGTGGCCAAACCCGATGCGCGAATTTTCGCGGCGCTGGCCGAGGTTGCCGGTGTGGATGCGCATGAAGTGCTGCACATCGGGGATGATCCGCTGACCGATGTCGCGGGCGCCGTCCGGTCCGGCATGCAGGCCGTGTGGGTGCGGCGTGAGTCACGCCATTGGCCGGCGCATCTGGACGCGCCGGCTCGAATCATCGCCTCGCTGCAGGAGCTGGATTAGCAGCCGTCGCGGGTGATTGCTGATCGGCCTTTTTTTGCGGATTTGCGGAACTGCATCACTTCACTTCAACGTGGAATCGTCGATAGGATGGCATCGACGCTCACGTGTCGCTGGAGTCATTGCATGCAATCATTACCGGGCGGTTCAGTAGTTGCAGTCAGTTCGTTGCGGGAGTTCTTCCGCGATGCATTCCACTCCGCGGCCGAACACCAGCGCTTGAAGATCGATGAACACACGGAAAGCTATGTGGTCACGCTGCTGACGCTGTTTTCGCGCGTCGAGGCGCTGTTCGACAGTACGCCGCAAGGTCCGCGTCTGCGGCCGCTGGCCTTGATGCTCGCGGATGCCGTCGAGGCGCCGACACCGGCGGCGCGGCAGCATGCGCTGCAGCGTCTGGGCGATGTATCGCTGTTTGTCGCCGGGTTCTTCGTGCGCAGCTTTGCGCGCAAGCTGGTCGATGTCGACTATCACATCGCCATGGGTGGCAACGCCTATGGGTGTCTCGCCGATTCGCTGCAGCGTTCCAGCCGCGGCCGCGCCACTGCCGGCGTGTACGCGCAGCTGGCGCAAAAATTTCACGGCCTGGTCGATGCGTTGAACGAAGTCAGCGAGATGTCCTATCAGCACAGCGACAAGGACGTGCTGCGCCTTTACGAGGTGTGGATCAAGACGGGGAGTCCGCGCGCGCATGCGCTGCTCACCAAGCTGGGCGTGCAGCCGGTGCACGCGCACGGCGCGCGCCGGGAGCACTGAGCCTGCTCCCATGATCGTACGGCGTCTGCACGGGTTGCTGGAGAATCTCTACGATGTCGAGTCCCATTGCGACATCGCGGATTACCTGGTGACCGACCGCTCGCGGTTGGACGGCGTCCATCCCTGCAACGATACGCGCTGCAACGAAGAGCAGCTGCTGCTGGCGCAGACCGAGGAAGGCGCGGCGGTGTCGCTGTTCATCGATGACACGGTGCTGCGCAGGCTCGAAGCGCAGGATCCGATGAGCGCCTTGACGGAGGGCAACCTGCCCGACTACTGCACGGCGCTGGAGGGCGTCAGCCATTTTCTCTACGCCGTGTGGCGGCTGCGGCAGGATGCGTCGATGTCGCTGCTCGAATTGGAGACGCAGGCCGAGGTGGACAAATTCGCCCTCACGGTGTTTCTGATGGCAAGCCAGGACGGTGGCCGCTATCCTGCGCAGGTGTTTGCCCGGCTGTTCGATGCGGTGAGCTTCGACCGCCGACTGAATTCGGAGCAGCTGGATCGGTATGCGGCCGCGCATCGCAGCGCGGCGCGCTATTGCCGGTTCTTGGAAAAGCGCTTCGTCAAGCGCGGTCAGGCGCGCGTCGAAGGCATGCTGCGCGAACTGCGCAAATTCTATCGTCTCGGGAGTTGCGCCAAGCTCGAGTACGCACTCGCCGCGGGCTGAAACTCAATCCTCGTCTTTATTTTTGGCGGCTTGCCTGCGCAGGTCCAGCCAATCGCCGAGTTTGCGCAGGTCTTTCTTGATCGCCTTCTGCTTGCCGGTGCGCGACAGACGGCCGCTGTCGTAAGGGTCGTAGCCTTTCTTGACGCCGCCCGGATTGGGCCGCACGCCGGCGCCTGGCGGCGGCTCGTCATCCACGATCGACAATTCGGGCAGCAATTTCTTAAGGCGCTGGCTGGTGCTGCTCGCCAGGTCGAATTTTCCGGTGGCCACGGACCATTCCCAGATCGCCTGGTCGCGGTCGTCGAACTTGACCCGTCCCGACGGTTTGTCGGGCGGCGGCTTGGGTTTGGATGAATCCATGACGTCACAGGTTCCGCAGGGGCGTGATGCCTACGCAAGACTTATACCCAAACCGCAGTCCGGCCGCCAGTGAGCGGTCTTGAATTGCGGCGCGTATCACTGTGGAAACGCACAATGTCAACCACGGGCCTGCCTAAGCCTGCAGCCGGCCGTGCGCCCGCACCAGCGCCAGCGCGGTCTTGCCGTCATCCAGGCGGCCGTCGATGACCATGCGCATGGCCTCTTCCAGCGGCACCCATTGCTGTTCCAGTTCCTCATCGGTTTCCGGCGCTGCGGTGCCCTTTTCCAGGCGCAATGCCATGTACAGATGCACGCGCTCGGTCATGAGACCGGGCGCCGGCAGGAACACGCCCAGGGGCTCCCAATGGCGAGCGGTGACGCCGGTTTCCTCCGCCAGTTCGCGCACGGCCGCGATGGCCGGCGGCTCGCCGGCATCGAGTTTGCCGGCCGGAATTTCCCAAAGAAAATCCTCGATGCCGTGCCGGTATTGACGCACCAGGCAGACGCGGCGCTGATCATCAACCGCCACCACGGCCGCGGCGCCCGGATGACGGATCATGTCGACCTCGTACTCAAGCCCGTTGGCAAAGCGCAGCCGATCCGAGCACACATCGACGACGCGGCCGCGGTGCTTGGATTGGCTGGCAACCTGTATCGGCTTTTGCATCGCACTCAGTCCTTGCGCCGCGCCGGCTTTTTAGGTGCAGCCGGCTCACGCGCCTGTTTGTGGTATTCGTCGTTGGGCATCATGTCGATCGCCGCGGCGAAGCGATTGGTCATGTTGTAAAACGCCGCGACCGCGGCAATATCCCAGATGGCGCGGTCGGAAAATCCGGCGGCCCGCAGCCTGCGCCGCTCGGCATCGCCGGTGGCGTGCGGTTCAGTGGTAAGCCGGTGCGCGAAGTCCAGCATGGCTCGCTGCCGTTTGGGCAGGTCGGCCGCGCGATAGTTCATCACCAGCATCTCGCCCAGCTGCGGGTCATTGGCAAGCTTGCGCACCGCCGCACCGTGGGCGGTCAGGCAGTAGTAGCAATGATTGGCGGATGAAACGACCACGGCGATCATTTCGCGCTCGAGCTTGCTCAGAACCGACTCGCCGAGCATCAGATCGTTGTAGAAGTTGACGAAGGCGCGCAGCTTGGTCTGATCGAAGCTGTAGCAGGCCAGCACGTTCGGGACAAAGCCCAGCTTGTCCTCGCACAGAGTGAAATAATCGCGCATGTCCGCATCCAGTGCCGTCTTGGCCGGCAGCGGGATGTTCAGCGCCATTTTGTGTTTGGATCGGCTCATCAATTCGTTTCCTTGTGATGCGTCTCATCGCCAATGTGGACGGGCTTGGGTGATGCTTGTATGCAGGGCGTGAACGGCGTCACGATCTGGATATGCATACAGTCAACTGCGGTATAGTGCGCGCATGATCAAAACGAAGACTAACTCGTTCGACTCGCTGAATCCCGCCCAACGGCGGGCGGCGACGTTTGGCGCGGCCGTCGAGGGCAAGGGGTTCAAATCCGGACCGCTGCTGGTCATCGCCGGCGCCGGCACGGGCAAGACCAGCACCCTGGCGCACCGCGCGGCCCATCTGGTGCTCAACGGCGTTGATCCCGCGCGCATTCTCATGCTGACTTTCACGCGCCGCGCCGCGCAGGAGATGATACGCCGCACCCAGACCATCGTCGCCGAGGTCCTGACCGAACGCGGCAAGCTCGGCGATCGCAGCGTCATCTCGCGTCTGGTGTGGTCCGGCACATTTCATTCCGTGGGCAGCCGCATTCTGCGCCTGTTCGCCAAACATCTCGGTCTGGAGCCGAACTTTTCCGTCATGGATCGCAGCGATGCGGCGGATCTCATGGACCTGATCCGTCATGAATTCAAATACTCGAGCAAGGAAAAGCGCTTTCCGCGCAAGGATGCCTGCCTTGCCATCTACTCCTATCGCGTCAACACGCGCCTGTCGCTGAAGCAAACCATCGAGCAGCAGTTTCCGTGGTGCCGCGAATGGGAAGAGGACCTGGCGAAGCTGTACCGCGAATACGTCTCGCGCAAGCAAAAGAACAACGTGCTGGATTACGACGACCTGCTGCTGTACTGGCACATGATGATGCAGAACCCGGCGTTGGCGCAGAGCCTGACCAAGAACTTCGATCATGTGCTGGTGGATGAGTACCAGGACACCAGTTCGCTGCAGGGCGATGTCATTCATGCGCTCAAACCCGACGGCGCCGGCGTCACCGTGGTCGGCGACGATGCGCAGGCCATCTATTCCTTCCGCGCGGCGGCCGTGGACAACATTCTGGGCTTTGCAGAGCGCTACCAGCCCAAGGCTGAAATCGTGGTGCTGTCGCAGAATTACCGCTCCACGCAGCAGATTCTCGACAGCGCCAATGCGCTGATGTCCGACGGCATTCGTCAACATCGCAAGACGCTGATGAGCACGCGCAAATCCTCCACCAAGCCACAGTACGTCAGCCTCGAGGATGCCTACTCACAGGCCGAATACATCGTCAGCAAGATCCTGCAAACGCGTGAGGTGGGCGGGTCGCTCAAGCGCCACGCGGTGCTGTTCCGCAGTTCGCATCACAGCGATGCGCTCGAAGTGGAGATGACCAAGCGCAACATTCCCTTCGTGAAGTACGGCGGACTGAAATTTCTCGAAGCCGCGCACGTCAAGGACATGATCAGCGTGTTGCGGTGGGTGGACAATCCGCGCAACGGCGTCGCTGGATTCCGTGTGCTCAAGCTGTTGCCCGGATTCGGTCCGGCACATGCCAAGCAGGCGCTGGATCATCTGGAAGCCAATCAATT
>JANXOV010000148.1 GCA_025357635.1 Pseudomonadota bacterium | reverse complement strand
CTCCGGTCACGCCTATCTCAAGGACGGCGCGCTGTGGTTCAAGAGCACGGACTACGGCGACGAAAAAGATCGCGTCATGGTGCGCGACAACGGCATCAAGACCTACTTCGCTTCGGACATCGCCTATGTGATGAACAAGCTCGAACGCGGCTTCGATCATCTCGTGTACATATGGGGCGCTGATCATCACGGCTACATCACACGCCTGCGCGCCGGCCTCGATGCACTCGGCGGACCTGTGGACAGGTTCGAAGTGCGGCTGGTGCAATTCGTCACGCTGTATCGGGGCGGCGAAAAAGCGCAGATGTCCACACGCTCCGGCGAGTTCGTCACCCTGCGCGACCTGCGTAAAGAGGTGGGCAACGATGCCGCGCGGTTGTTCTACGTCATGCGCAGCAACGATCAGCATCTGGACTTCGATCTGGAACTGGCGAAGTCCCGCTCCAACGACAATCCCGTGTATTACATTCAGTATGCCCACGCGCGCGTTGCCAGCGTAATGCGTCAGTTGGCCGAGCGCGGGTTGATCTACACGCCCGCGCAGACGCCGGACGACTTGCGAGTTTTGCAAGAGCCGCAGGAAATGGAATTGATCAAGCGGCTGACGCAATTTCCCGAAGTCATCGCCGCCTGCGCCGCACAGCGCGCGCCGCACACGCTGGTGCACTATCTGCGGGATCTGGCCAACGATTTCCACACCAACTACAGCGCGCACCAGCTCATCGTCACCGACGAAGGTTTGCGCAATGCCCGGCTGAGCCTCGCAGTCGCCGCGCAGACCGTTATCCGCAACGGATTGACACTGCTCGGCGTGTCGGCCCCGGAAACTATGTAACACTTCAGCTATGGCCAAGGACTACAAGACACGTCGATCACGCAGCAGCGGTTTTTCCGGATGGCTGGGCCTGGGGCTGGGGCTCGCGCTCGGTCTCGCGATTGCGGTGTTCATTTATGTGCAGGATCACAGACCCGATGTTGCTGCCGTCAAACAATCCAAGCACGAGAAGCGAAGGACGTTTGACAACGAGGTTCCGGAAGAAGAGCCCCCCGCAAAGTCCTACGATTTCTACGACATGCTGCCGAAGTTCGAAGTAGTGGTGCCGGAAAAGGACAAGGACGTCAAACCGGACATGCGCGCGGCGCCCGAAACGCGCCCGGGCACCTACGTGCTGCAAGCCGGCTCCTATAAAAGTTTCAACGACGCCGATCGCATCCGCGCGCAGCTGGCACTGCAGGGCATCGAATCCAAAGTGCAAAAGGTGTCGGTTGACACAGATACCTGGCACCGGATTCGCATCGGGCCCATTTCCAATCTGGACGAGCTGAATCGAATGCGTCAGAAATTGCGCAAGTCGGATATCGATGTGCTGGTCATCCGGGTTGGAGACTAACGAAGCACGATTGCCGGCTCGCGCAGACTCGCAGAAGCGAGGCGCCTTGCATCGCGCGCTACATCGCTAATACTCAAACCGTGGGTTTGACCTGCTATGCGACTAGTGGTGTAGTGGATTCAATCGTCTATGGAAGAGCGGGCATGCTATCTGACTATTTCGTCGTGTTTGTTTGCGGCTGTTCGGTCGCCTAAACAGGAGTAATGCGGCAAATTGACCCTGCACCACATTCTGTTACGTTGGTGGCGTGAAGGTCACACACTATTTTGAAGCCGTAAGGCTCCGCCCGGATCGATCGGTGATCCTGGACGAGTGGATAATCCGCGCTATGGCGTCGCCAATTCGCGAAGCGATTCAAGAAGATGGCCGAATTCGGCGGTGGTGCCAGGTTCCGGAGATGGAAAATCGATATCTTCGCGTTATCCTGTTGCCGGACGGTGAAACTGTACGCAATGCCTTTTTCGATAGGGATTTTTCCCCATGAAGATTCGCTATTTTGAAGACACGGACACGCTGTTGATTGAGTTTCGGGAGGCGCCGGTTGCGGTGACTCGTGATCTCGATGAGAACACGATTCTCGATTTCGATGCTGCGGGCAATATTTGCTCAATAACCATGGAACACGCGTCTACGCGTGCCGACGCCCCGAAGTTCAGCTACGAACAAGTTGCCGCATAACAATGCGCTCCAGCGGACTCGCTGCGCTCGCCGCTGATCGCAAACGTTATGCCGCGCAGTCGGGCGCGACGCGCAGGCCGGTTGGAACCCTAATTCGCGCCAGGAGGATTTCTTCATGATTCGCCTGCTCACTACTCGACGTGTAATAGGGTTTGTCGTCTTAGCAACGGCGTTTGGGGCGGTGGGCTTTGCTTACACTCAAGCGGGTGACGAGGCTAAGGTCTGGGCCCATCAGGAATTGAAATGGGTTAAGGACGCGGTTCTGCCCTCCGTCCAGAGTGTTCTATTGTGGGGAGACCCGGCAAGGGGAGAGCATGGAATGCTCAGAAAGTTTCCTGCTGGTTACGCTCCTGCGCCACATACACATCCGTCGGTTGAGCGCGTAGTAGTTATCTCGGGGTCGGTGGTTGTGAAACACAATGGGTCTACCGAGAAGGCGTTGGGGCCAGGTTCCTATTCAGAGATTCCGCCAAACGTGGTGCACTCTGTTAAGTGCGCGGAACAATCGGACTGCGAGTTTGTATTGACGTCCTCGGGACCCTTCGCCATCGTGCCGGCAGAGGAAGGGCGACGGTGATTTGCCCTCGGCATGACAACCGGTTGCAGCGGGCAGTGATGGATAAAGTGCCACGGCGAATAGATCGGCGCGCCGCCGCTCAGCCGGAACGTTAGGCGGCGTTGGTCAGTCACGCTCTCGAGAACGAACGTCTTTTGGAGGAACAGGCATGCTGAAGATATCAACCATCGTCGCCGTTTGTGTGCTCGTACCGTCACTCCTAACCCCGCACATCGGGATGGCGGCAAATCAGGAGGCTCAGGTGTCCGACACCGCTGCTCACGAGCACTTGACCGAGGTGGCTTGCGTGGACGTGCCGGTAGGTGAGACGCGACCCGAGTTTGGTTGCTTCAATGTCGGCACCGTAACAGGGCTCCATTTCAGCCAACCGACTGTTTACTGGCACCTTCGTGCGTATGAAAGCAGAGAAGCCGCGGACGCGGCCAAGAGCAGAAATGGGCTCCAGTGGAGGAGGACGGGCGTGTGTGGCTCTCGGAATTTGGGCCCCGGGACCTTGCTCGGCACGGGGGCAAAGCAATCGCAGTAATTGGACCTATGCAGCTTTCTTCAGCAACTAGCTACAGTGCGGTTCTCTCGTACGCGGTCATGCGGCCAGGCGAGAAGTCGAGGGTGCACACACATCCGGGCCCTGAAGGTTGGTATGTGGTCGCGGGGGAGCAGTGTTTGGAGACTCCGACAGGTGCTAGCAGAGCTCGAGCCGGAGGAACCATGACCGTACCGCCCAATATCTTAATGCAACTGAACGTGACTGGTACGGTGCTCCGGCGGGCGTTCGCGCTCGTCATCCATGATGCAACTCAGGAAAGTGGTACACCTTCGGCCTGGAAGCCATCGGGAGTTTGTAGTCAGCAATGACCACGAGATTCGGCGATGTCGATGCCGCCTAACTACGAGCGATCGCGGGGTCGCGTCTTCGTTAGACCAAGGAGAGAGTCGATGTTCTGGATAAATCAGCTTCGCTGGTCGGCGACGCACCCCCGCGTCGCTCAACCTCATCGTTAGATGCCGATCCAAATGTGGCACTACGTTGTCAAGGTAGCTCTCACTGCAGCTGTAGTCGTTGCGGTCTCGGAAGTGGCGAAGCGCAGTACCTTTTGGAGTGCGGCGCTTGCGTCCCTTCCGTTGACTTCGCTTTTGGCCTTTGTGTGGCTTTACCTTGATACCGGCGACCTACCGCGCGTCGCTCAGCTATCTCACAGCATATTGTGGCTTGTGCTTCCATCGCTTACGCTGTTCATAGTGCTGCCCGTGCTACTACGTATCGGGGTTACTTTCTGGTTAAGCTTGGCGGCCGCGTGCATTGCCACTGCTATCGCGTATCTCGCCATGGTGTGGTGTCTCAACCGCTTCGGTATTGGGGTGTAATGTGTCGGCATCTAACTACGAGCAGTCCGTGATGCCTCATCGCAGGCGCGCCCATCGCGGTCGTGTTGGTTCACTGCAAGAGTAACCGCGTCGAGGACCTGCTGTTGCTACGCCAGAGCTTCTCGATTCAATTCTCAAAGCTCCTACGGGCAAGGTCATCGCATGATTGACTGGAGCACGCCGCCGCCTCATTGGCATTCTTTGCGAGATCCACGGCGAAGGTAGTAGCATTCATAGATGACTCCTTCGATCGCTGGTGCAAGGTACGGGCATACAAATCTGATCGCATACGATTGGCGAACATTGTCGCGGTTCTATCAGGAGCAGTTCGGCTGCGTGCCGGTTCCACCGGAACGCGACTTCAAGGGGAAGGACCTGGAACGGGGAACCGGGATTCCGGGCGCCGAGCTGCGCGGTGTGCATCTTCGGCTTCCAGGCCACGGCACGGAGGGTCCGACCCTTGAGATCTTCAACTACAACATCTTGAAGGAAAGACCCGACGTGGCGGTCAACCGCCCGGGTTTTGGGCACATCGCATTTGTTGTGGACGATGTGCCCGCCGCGCGCGAGGCGGTTATTGCTGCAGGAGGCCGCGCGGTGGGGGAAATCGTCACGCTGACGAATGCGGCCGGAGCAAAGCTGACATGGGTGTATGTGACCGATCCAGAAGGGAACGTGCTGGAGTTGCAGTCGCGGCCGAGGTAGCGTGTCCAACGTAATCTACGACGCGATCGTCATCGGTGGCGGCCATAACGGGTTGACCGCCGCGGCCTATCTGGGCAGAGCGGGTCAGAAGGTCATGGTGCTGGAGCGGCACGCCATGCTCGGCGGTGCTGCGGTGACCGAGGAGTTCCATCCAGGCTATCGCAATTCCGTGGCGTCCTACACGGTGAGCCTGCTGCGGTCCGAGGTGATCGAGGAACTGGACTTGAAGCGCCACGGCTATCAGCCGGTGCGGATGCGGGCCGATCTCAGCATCCTGCAGGATGGACGCGCGCTGCTGATGACGGGCGATGATGCGCACGACCGCGCCGTCATCGGCCGCTACTCAAACACGGACTACGAAAGTCTCCGGCGCTTTCACGCCGCGGTGGATCGCGTCGGGCAGGTGATCCGCGCCCAGTGGCTGAAACCGCCGCCCGATCTCGGCGGCGGAATCATGGATCTGCTGGCCCTGCTGCCGACGGCGCGTGGGTTCCGCGGTCTCTGTCTCGAGGACCGCCATCTGCTGATGCAGCTGCTGACATCGCCGGCGAACGACATAGCCGAGCGCTGGTTCCAGAGTGAGCCGATCCGCAACCTCACTGCCGGCCATTGCGTCTCCGGCAATTTCGCGAGCCTGGACGCGCCGGGCTCAGCGATCCCCTACTTCCATCACGCGCTTGGCGAGTTCGAGGGCGAGCGTGGCGCGTGGGGTCATTCCCGCGGCGGCATGGGGGCGATTACCCAGGCGATGGCTGCGTCCGGCCGCGCCCATGGCGTGCAGTATCGCACCGAGGCGCCCGTTGATCGCATCGTCCTGGAGCGTGGCCGCGCCGTCGGCGTGCGGCTTGAAAGCGGCGAGGAGTCGCGCGCCAAGCGCGTGCTTGCCAACACCGACCCCAAGTGCACCTTCCTCAAATTTGTCGGGCGCGAAAACCTGCCGGAGGGGTTTGCCGACGGAATCGAAAGGCTGCGCATGGGCCATGCGACGCTGCGGATGAACCTGGCGTTGTCGGGTGCGCCCGAGTTTGCGGCGCTCCGGGGCACGGAGGCCGACATCGCACGCGGCGCTTCCATCACCATCTTCCCGGAGCGTGCGGCCATCGAGTCCAACTATCGCGCGGCGCTTGCGGGCCAGGTCATTGATGAGCCCTATCTGGATATCCGCATCCCCTCGGCCATCGACGACACGCTGGCGCCGCCCGGGCATCATGTGATGAGTGTGCTCGGCAAGTACTATCCCTATCGGCTGGCCGACGGCCTGAACTGGGACCAGATCGGCCCGTCCGTTGCTGAGCGCATCCTGACGAAGCTGGAGCAGCACATGCCGAACCTGCGGCACCTTATCGTCGGCCGGCAGGTCCTCACGCCGCCACGACCTCGATCAAATTTTCGGCTTGCGCCCTCATCCGAAATCGGCGCAGTACGCCACGCCCATCCCCGGCCTGTATCTCTGCGGCTCCGGCGCCCACCCCGGCGGCGCCGTCTCCGGCGCCCCCGGCCGCAACGCAGCGATGCGCGTGATCAAGGACTCGAAGCGTTAGCGCTTGACGCGGGACTTGATGAAATAGGCGATCAGAACCACGGCAATCGAGCCGGCACTGGCCCAGAATTCGCTGGTCATCTTGGGATCGATTGCCATCTTGATCAGCACGGCAAGCATCGCCGCAATCGCAAAATACGAGGCCCAGGGAAACAACCACATGGGCAGAGCCGGTGCAGGCTTGCCCTCGCACTCGCGTGCACGGCGCAGGCGCACTTGTGAAACACAGATCATGATGTAGATAACGATGATGATCGCGCCGGTGGCCTTGACCAGCCACGCAAACACCAGGCCCGGCGATAAGATAGCCGCAATCACACCGATGAATCCGATGATGCTCGCCAGCCATACCGAACGCGCCGGCACGAAACGTCTGTTGGTTTCGGCCAGGAATCGCGGCGCATCGCCCTTCTCTGCCAGCACAAAGAGTACGCGCGAGGCGACGTAGAAGGAGGAATTCAGGCAGGACAGCACAGCAGTCAGGATGATGATGCTCATCAGCGTGCCGGCGAGCGGGATCCCCATGAAATTCAACGCCAGCGTAAACGGTGACTCGCCGGGTTTCACGGAGTTCCAGGGCACGACGCTGACAATCAGCGCCACGGAACCGAGGTAAAACGCGAGGATTCGCCAGACGACGGTTGAAACCAAACGAGCGACCGACTTCGCAGGCTCGGTAGATTCAGCCGCCGCAATCGTCACGACTTCCGCGCCCATCATCGAGAAGAACACCGGAATCGCGCCGGTCAGCACGGCGGCAAATCCGAATGGCGCAAAACCGCCGTGCTCGGTCAAGTTGCCAAATGTCGGGCCGGTGGGTGAGGTCCAGCCAAGCGCATAGGCAAGACAGGTGGTAATGAAAACGATGATGGCGGCAACCTTGATGGAGGCGAACCAGAATTCGAATTCGCCGAACGATCGCGCCGACATCAGATTAACGGCTGTCATCGCCGCCATCAGCATCGTGCCGATGACCCAATTATCGTACGGCAACCACTGTTGCAGAATCGCTGCGCCGGCGATGGCCTCGATCGGAATCACAATCGCCCAGAAGTACCAGTACAGCCAGCCAACCGAAAAGCCAGCCCAGTTGCCCAGCGCCACGCGGGTGAATTCGGTAAATGAGCGCACCTGCGGCATTTCCACCGCCATCTCGCCAAGACAGCGCATGACCAGCAGCACCAGCACACCTGTAAGCGCGTAACTCAGGATGACTGCAGGTCCGACCTGCAAAATCGCGATACTGCTGCTGACCAGGAGACCTGCCCCAATGATGCCGCCGATCGCGATCATGGTGACGTGGCGCGGACGCAAGGCGTGCGATAAGCGGTCCTTCGCCACCTGGGCGTCCAATTCAGTGGTATTCAATTCGCTCTCCCCGATGATTGCAGTTGTATCGATGCGTCAAGACTAACCCGTGCCGGTTCCAGCGGCCTTCCATGCCGGAGGCGTAACTACCCCGGTCGCGGAACCTCGCTCGGAATATGACTTCGGATCAGCACCAGAGCACCGGTGCTGGTGCGAAAGTCCTCATGTCGTGATCCGGGCGCAGCCACATGCAAGTCGCCCGCACGGATTACATGTCCATCGATCTGCACTTCGCCCTCGATCACCCATACGATTTCCTGCACATCGTGCGAGTGCGGAGCGCTGACCGCACCGGGGCTGAGCCGAACCAGATAGGTCTGCTCATTGCGCTCGAAGTCGCGCAGCAGCAGCTTACGCTCACGAAACGGTGATTCGCGTTCCCAGGCGATCTCCTCGCTGCGGACCGTGACCGTCGAAGGCGGCGGTGCCGCGCGGATCTTGCTCATCATGCGAGCGCGCGATGCGCTGGTTTCGGCGGCTGACAATGGCACGGGCGCAAGGGACTCGCCAATTTCGGCTAGGTCGCGCTGCCGCAGCGTATCGGCTGAGGTCGTTCGGGACATTATCTGACTCCTTCGATCGAGGAATGCAGCGTCTGCAAGGATCTTCGCAAATGGGACTTGACGGTTCCCAGTGGCAATTGCAACCGCTCACTGAGCTCTGCATGGGAAAGGCCTTCCAGAAAGGCCAGTTCAATCAACCGGCGCTTGCCAGATGGCAGAGTCTCCAAGGCGCTTCTGACGCGCGAATTGGATTGGAGCATGCCCAACAAGCGCTCCGGCCCATCATCGGTGGTATTTGCCGGTTCGGCGGCAGCGGCGGCCACCAGCCGCGCCTGCAGCTTGCGCGAGCGCAGTCTGTCCAGGCAACGACTGCGGCAGATCATGACCAGCCACGCAATCGGCGAGGCGCGCTGCACGTCAAAATGTTTGGCGGTCTGCCATACCTGAACATAGGTGTCGCAGACCGCTTCCTCGGCATCTGCAGTGTTGCGCAGCATGCCGCGCGCCAAGCCCATGAGCCTGCTGACCGTCAGATCATGCAATTGTTGGATGGCGGACTCGGCGTTGGCGTCGCCCGCGACTACGGCATGCAGGAGAGATTCAAGGGTGACGGCCAGCGCCGAAACTGATTCAGTGGGAACCGACGGCGCTGGCAATTCCGGGGTCAATTCGCGGCCGATCGAATCTGTCATATTGCATGCCTTCCACGCGGGCAAAAACTATACAGTCTTTTTAGGACTACAGTCTATTCAACCGCGGACCGGCAGCGTGCGCGTCACCGGCAGCAGCATCTGAGTCAGTATGAAGGGGGCTGTAAGATCCAATTGCATCACCTTGCACCAGATCCGGCTCGATCCAATCACGGCGCGCGGCGACCGAAAACAGCCGGTCCTTTGAATAAAACTTCAGCGGCCAGTCACTGCGCGCCATGGGCGACTTCAACAGCGCCGTCAGTGAATCGAGCAGCGGCGCCTGCGCGTGCTGCTGCGTATAAGCGCGAACACCGCGCAGATACAATTGGGTGAGCGTTTCGTGATAGCCGTTGTGGTCGTCGTTGATGGTGCCGACCGACGCATTGTACGCGCGTATGTTACGGCGGACGACCTGCAGGGCCTGCGCCGGGGTTTCACGTCTCACATACCAGAGCGCGACGGCCAGATGCGCGTGATGCGTCCAGCGTGGCTTGGGCAGGCAGAGCGACTCGAATGCCGCGAGGAAGTCCTCGAATTCCTGATCGTTGACGAACATCGGACGGCTCGTTACTCAACCGTGCGCAGAATGTGATATCGGCTGCCGGTGGTCGGCTCCACGTGGGAGGCGATTCGTCTGAAACCTGCGCGCTCGTTGAACGGGAGCCCGTGATCAGCGAAGATTTCCAATTGGCAGGTCACGCCATTAGCCGTGCACACCATAAATCAGGTGCCGACACCGGCCAGACGCAACCCTTCATACAGAGGTTCGAAATCCGCGAGGTCTGCGGACGGATGAATCCATTTCTTCATGGCCGTGATGGTGTTGACGCCCGGCAGCGTGGCCTCGAAATCCGCCAGTGCCGCTTTGGCGCGGGCGTCTTGGCCGAGGCGGGCTTGGGCGGCGATCAACGTGAGTCGCACCGACCCGGCTACTCGATCGCGCAAGTCGGGTTCGCTCATTTGTGCCGTGGCTTTCTGCGCAAACTGTGCCGCACGGGCATAGTCGCTCAGCGCAAAGTAGATATCCGCCGCCAGCGCCGCCACATACCAGTTATTGGGGTAACGAGCCAACAGTCCATCCATGATGGGCTGGGCTTCTTTCAGCCTGCCGAGCCGCAGAAGACCTGCTGCCTTGAGGCCAAGGGCGTTCGCGTCGTCCGGCTCGAGTCCCAGAACCGTATCGGCGATCACCAGTGATTCTTCCCACCTCAGTCGAAGCTGGTAAAGACCGGCCTTCTCGATGAGCATGAAGGGTGAATTGGGGTCGGAACGAAGATATTTTTCCATGGCGGCGGCGCCGATGGCCTTTTGTTCGTCGGGGTTTGACGACCAGATGTTGACGCAGTCGCACAGGTTGATCACGGCCACCGTGCGCAGTGCAAACTGGTCGTCGGGCGCCAACGCGAGTGCCTTGTTGAGAAGCATGTTTGAATTGGCGTTCGCGGCCTTGCCATCCACATCCCGATTCGCGCGCCAATCCACGGATGCGCGAAAGGACAGATCACGAACGTCGAGTTCATTCAGGGGCTTGTCCCGCGCGGCCTTTACCTCCGCGCGAAGTCCGGCGCCAACGATCTCGTACAACACGTCCTGCACATCGTCACGCCATCGGGGCGTCAATGCATCGGCGGCCACCGTCAGGGATTGAGTGGCGAGTATGCGCTCGCTTGCGCCGTCGATGCCCAGCACGGTCACCTTGTAGCCGGCGCCATCGCGCGCGACGGTACCGCGAACGAGGAAATGCACATCGAGCGCCTTCGCCAGGTTCTTGATGCTGTTTTCATGCGCGACCGCCTGTTCCGCGCTGGCGCGGGGCACGACGCTCACCAATTCTTTTCGCGATTCGAGCATGCTGAGGATCTCATCGCCCGTGGCCTTCGCTACCTGAGCGCCATGTGCATCGTCGGCAGGCGCCTGAAACGGCAGGACGGCATACGTCATGCGCCGGTCTTCGTTCGAGTAGGCAACGATGGAGGGCGAATGCAGCCAGAGGTGGCGCGTTGTCCACGCCACGATCACGAGGCAGAGCACCACTGCCATCGCGGCCAAGGCCGCCAAGGGCAGTCGCCGCTTGGGCGCAATGGGCGGTGTCGCCGGGGAGCCCTGAGTTGCATCTGGCGCAGGGCGACCGACTTTTACAGCTGGCGGCGGCGCCACGCTTGCGGTGGAGTCTTTCTCGAGCAGCCTCAAAATCTGCGCGATGAAGGCCGGGGAGGTTTCACCACCGGGCAAACGTGTCCACTGCACCTCCCGAAACTTCTCCGGAACACGCTCGTCGCCTTCGCTGGTCTGGTCAATGACGACCGGCACCAGGAACGGACGATCGTGTGACATCAGATGCGATCGATCGATCGCCAACTTCCACTCCAGGCGGAAATATCCTTCCGCGCGCCCCTGGGTGTTCGCCGAGATGATGGGGATCATCAACGCGCAGGTCTTGATCTGTCTGCGGATGGCGGCGTCCCATGCATCCCCACCACGCAGTTCACTTTGATCGAACCAGACTTCGACGCCCGCCGCGCGCAAGGTCTCAGAAATTCTTGCGGCGGCGTCGGCATCCTGCTTTGCGTAGCTTAAAAAGACAGCTTTATTCGAATCGGTCACGCGAAAATTCCCAAGGATGCCTGACATCTGAGGGGCTAGTATGGCATGTCCAAACTCGGTTGAAACAGAACAGGTTGCGGCGATCATCAACGTTGAGATGAAGCCATGGATCCGCCGGACTTTCTGAACGCTGATGTTTGTCACCATCGTTCTTCGCCTGCACCCGTGATACCGTTGGATGCACTGGTCAACTGAATCCTGTGAAGTACACTCTGCAAAATCCGGCCCAATTTCGCTGAATAACATCTTGCGCCGCAACCGTAACAAGAGAAGCATTCATCACTCTACTCATGCCACGAAAACCCATGTCGGAAGTACGGCAGACGCTGCGTGGCGCAACGTTTCGCGGCAACAAGGCTGCCTTGCCGAGCAAACCTTGTGTGGCCTGCGGCTTGCCCATGAGCTGGCGCCGCAGCTGGGCGAAGAACTGGGCCGAGGTGAAGTACTGCTCCGAGGCTTGCCGGCGCGCCAAGGCCCCGCGTGGCTGAGCTGCGCGATCTGATCGTCGTGCTGGGCGACCAGCTCAACATCGACGCAGCCGCGTTCGACAGATTCGATGCGGGCGTCGACGCCGTCTGGATGGCCGAGGTCGGCGACGAGGCGACCCAGGTGTGGTCGAGCAAACCGCGCACGGCGCTATTCCTGGCGGCCATGCGGCACTTCGCACTCGCTCTGCAAGCCGCCGGCCGCCCGCTGCACTACACCCGGCTGGATGCGCCCGGTAACGCCGGCAGCCTGCAGGCACAGTTGCAGTCGGACATCGAGCGGCTGCGGCCGACACGCCTGGTGATGACCGCACCGGGGGATTGGCGTGTTCTGCAAGCGATCAAGGCCGCGGCCGAAGCAAAGGGTCTTTCATTGGACATCCGCGACGACCGCCACTTTTTCTGCAGCGTCCGTGAGTTCGCCGCGCATGCCAAGGGCCGCAAATCCCTGCGCATGGAGTATTTCTACCGCGCGCAGCGCAAACGCCATGGCGTGCTGATGGACGGTGACGAACCTGTCGGCGGGCAGTGGAACTTTGACGTCGACAACCGCGAGGCCTTCGGCGCTTCTGGTCCGGGAGATGTACCGCCGCGCACACGCGTCGAGCCCGATGTCCTCACGCGCGAGGTGATCGCGCTCGTCAATACCCGCTTCGCTGCTCACCCCGGCAGACTGGACAGCTTCACCTGGCCCGTGACCCGAGCGCAGGCGCTGAAATCCTTGCGCACTTTTGTCAAAGAGCGCCTGCCCCTGTTCGGCCGGTACCAGGACGCGATCTGGCCGGGCAACCCTTGGCTGTACCACGCACACCTGTCAGCCGCGCTCAACCTGAAGCTGCTGAACCCGCGCGAAGTGGTGGCGGAGGCGCAAGCGGCGTACCGCGACGGGCACGCGCCACTGGCCAGCGTCGAAGGCTTCATCCGCCAGATCCTCGGCTGGCGCGAGTACGTGCGCGGCATCTACTGGACCCATATGCCCGAATACCTGGAGCGCAATGCGCTCGACGCCCAAGAGGATCTGCCTGCGTGGTACTGGACAGGCGACACGGACATGGCCTGCCTGCGCGATGCACTGGTGCAGACGCTGACACACGGCTATGCCAACCACATCCAGCGGCTTATGGTCACCGGCCTCTTTGCGCTGATGCTGGGCGTGAACCCGAAGCAGGTGCACGCCTGGTACCTCGCGGTCTTTGTCGATGCGGTGGAATGGGTCGAACTGCCCAACACGCTGGGTATGAGTCAGTACGCCGACGGCGGCGTGATGGGCAGCAAGCCCTACATCGCCACCGGCAAGTACATCCAGCGAATGAGCCCGCACTGCAAGGGGTGCCGCTACGACCCCGCGCAACGCAGCGGCGAGAAGGCCTGCCCGTACACCACCTTGTACTGGGACTTCCTGATGCGCCATGAAGCGGCGCTGGCCAGGAACCCGCGCATGGCTCTGCAGGTGAAGAACCTGGCACGCCTGAGCGAAGAGCAGAAACAGGCGGTCAGCGAACGCGCGGCGTCGATTCGTTGTGGCCAGGTCGGGGCACAGGAGCCGGCGTTGAGACCGCCAGGGGGTTCGCTCGAACGTTGACGCCTGTACCGCAATGAAAGCCACAAGGATCACCGGTCATGAGGGTGATTAAGCCGCATTCATTGTTTGCCTTTATGCGTGCCTTCGCTGAACCACAGCTGAGCGGCTGCGTTCAGTCGCTGTTCATCGTATCAATCGCATACTCGTCTTCATCGTGTAACGAGGAGCGAGAAGTATATGAAGAAGTTGTTCCCGCGATTGCTGAGCGCCGTGGCCCTTTCCTTGCCTGCCCTTTGCCTGGCCAGCGGGGGTGACTACCGTCACGATGAATACGATGCGGGCCCCTATGTAGGCCTGAATCTGGGGCAGCTGCGATACAACGAGGAGAGCCTCGAAACCATCACGCCAACTGCCGCCACAGTCATTCTAGGGGCGCGCCTGAGTCCCAACATTGCCATTGAAGGCCGGGTCGGTGGCGGTTTGGGGCGCACCGATGTGAATTCGTACGGAGTCGATGTGCGCTCCTTGTATGCCGGCTACATCAAAGGCATCGTGCCTTTGACGCCGGTATTCTCGATCTACGGGCTCGGCGGAGTCGCGGGCGTGAAGCTGAAGCGCGATTTTGGTCAAGAGGATGCACGTGAAAGCGGCTTTTCCTATGGTGTCGGAATGGAGTTCGGCCTGCCTCGCGGCGCGTCGCTCAATGTCGAGTACACACGCCTGGTCACCGGCAACAACCAAGGGTACGACTACAACCTCGAAATGGCATCGGTCGGCGTGGCGTGGCGGTTTTAGACGGGCGGCAGAAACTCGGAGCGGCCTTGATCCCCCGCAGCGGCACGACCTGTCATGTCGTACACTGCGCAATCAACTGAATCACGCTTCACGCTCAGACCCTGGAGAAGTGTCCGCATGTTTTCACACGTGATGATCGGAACGAACAATCTGGAAAAGGCCAAAGCGTTCTATGACAAGGTGCTCGGCACACTCGGGGTGCCGCCGGGCTTTGTGGATCGCCATCGCATCTTCTACCGAAGTCCGAGCGGCGTTTTTTCCGTATCGGTTCCGATCGATGGCAAACCCGCAACCACTGCCAATGGCGGGACCATTGGTTTTGCCTGCAGTTCCTCAGCACAGGCTGATGCATGGCACGCAGCCGGGCTCGCCAACGGCGGAACAGCCTGCGAAGATCCCCCGGGAGTGCGCGAGGGTACCGTTGGAAAAATGTATCTCGCCTATCTGCGCGATCCCGATGGCAACAAGCTCTGCGCCTTGCATCGAATCGGTTGACCCCTGCCAGGATCTGCGCAGCGTGGTGAATTAAGGTATTCGCCGCCGAGGCTGTGCCCAGTGAAATGACGGCGGCATTGAGCGAGCCGCCCTGATCCGCCGACACAAGGGCGGACCGGGCGACAGGATCGCTTATCTATAGGCAAGCCGCGATCTTGACCGATCGTAGCGCGGGTCCGCGGCGGTTCCCAGACGTCGCCTGGCTGCGACGCATTCGGAAGTTTCGTCATGCGAACAGCAACAGCAGGCCGCCGCCGATGAGCAAGCACGCGTAGCCTAATAAATACCAAAATCCTGCCGTCAGCAAATACTCGAAATCTGGCGGTATGCGCGGTGAGAACCACCACATCAAGCGCTCGGGCCAAACAAAGCAGACGATGGCGGCGATCGGCAGACCATCAAGGACCGATCATCCACCTGCACCCGGCTCACGGCACCGATCCGAGCGCACCGGCCGCCGGGCGCGAGCTTTGCTCTGAGTCGATGAACGCGCTGGATGAAGGTGCCGGAAGCCACCATTGTCTATTGGAACGAACCAGTCACTTTTGCGTGACCGCCGTTTCGTCTCCAAGTTGCCGGCGGTTGACCGAATTCACGTTTGAATGCCCGGCTGAACACCGCTTCGGAATCATAGCCAACCTGCTCCGCAACAGTTGCAATTTGCTGCGTGCCTGACCGCAATTGCTGTGCGGCAAGCTCTTCGACGGTCCAGGGATGACCGGGCCGTGCATGCATGAGTTCCCGCACTCGAGCGACAAAGCGGTCTCGCAGCCCGCCCAGCCACCCTTTGCGATCATCGGGTACCGAATCAACGTAACGGCGGATCGCTTCGACAAACGACAATTCTGACAGCTTTGACAGTACTGTGGCCGTGCCCGGCCGGGAGGCGGCAGCCTCTTGCGCAGCAAAGCGCAACGAGGATTCAATCCAGGCAGCGGATGAACCGCGCATTTCAACTTTGAACAGCCTCGGCAGTGCGGCGAGCAGTGGATTCTTCAAGGTCTCCTGTACCTACAAGAATCCGCAGACGATTTGCGCCGGCTCACCGCCGCCTCCGGGCGCGACCCGGAACTGGTCAGCCAGCAACGGTCCCGCGGGCTCGCAGCGTGACTGCGCTTGCTGAATCGTCGGCGAGCATTGCCTTGCATTCGCCCGACGTGATGAAGTGAAACGACACGACCCGATCCGATGGCGGCAGATAGGCAGCACAGAACGCCTCGTCCGGGCTGCTGAGAAGACACCACGGCGCAGAAAACCGGCCATCGAGATAGACCGCCCCCGTCAGCTGGATGACGCGCAGGACTTCAGACAGGACATCCACGACCAAACTCCTGTCGATGCAGCGTTTCGCCAAAACAAATGGACGTTGAGTCATGTATCGCGCCTTCGCATTGCATGGAAATCTGTATGTAACCCAACAATTCAGGGGGGAGTTAAATGACTGAAGCCAATCAGATCAAATATCTGCGAGTTGCCTTGGTGGCGGTGGGACTGACTTTCACGTTCGCTCTGTGGCCTCTCACCATTCTCTGGCCATCCGGATGGTCATGGCACACCGAGGGGCGTTCGTACTACCTCGAGATGATCATCGCGATCTACGCTACGCTGGGGATCTTCCTCATCGTGGCCTCGCGAAATCCCCGCGCACATCGGAGTCTCATCTGGTTCACCGTCTGGTCCAGCGTCGCGCACGGTGGAGTGATGGCCGTGCAATCGTTCAGCGGCGATCATAAGGGTCATATCTGCGGCGACGTTTTTGCGTTGTTCGCCGTAGCCGGAGTGCTTGCATGGCTCACGCCTCGCCAGAACCTCGAGGCGTAGTTAGACCAGGCGCGGATCCTTAAGACACCGACGCAAAATTGCTGGTCGGGAGATTCGGGTCTGAACGCGCGTGCGCCGCCCAGATCGAGGCGGCGCACTGCCTGTTACTGACGCCCAGGCGGGCGCCTTCAATCGCTAGTGATGCGAATAGGAAGACTTCGCGTTGGCCTTGGCTTGTTCGAAGTCGGCATCCGCTTGTGCTTTGCAGGCCTTTTGCTGATCTCCGCCAAGCGCTTCGCATTTCTCGAGTGCGACTTTGTGATTGCCTCTCGCCTGGGTTTCCGCGACCTCGTAGTTGCCCTTCGATTCTGCCTTGTTGACGTCAGCAGCCTTGTCCTGCATGCCGCTTTCAGCCTGGGCTACGTCTTTTGAGGCATTTTTCCGCGCATCGGCGTTGTCCTTCGCAGAGTCCTCACGTGCAGCGGCCACGTCGTTGGCGGTTGTCGCCGGGGATTCCGGTTTGTTGCAACCTGCGAGCACGCCCAGCGTTGCAATGCCCAACAGCGTCAAAGTGGTCAGTTTCATTATCAATCGCTCCTTTAGAATGACAGTGGAGGATACGAAGAAAAAGCACCTGGTTGCAGAGGCGCTGACGAGTCACTCGTGTAGGAGTCGGCCGACAGCACAGCATTGCGGCTTGACTGCAAGCGTAGGCAGCGGCCTACGCGAATGCGGGCGATGCTGCCTATGGTGGACGGAGTTGGCATACCGCAGTGTCAATGTCACCCAAGCGCTTGTCGCAGGAGACACACCATGATTGCACAACGTGCCGAATCCGTTAGCTCACTGGCCCAGCCCCTGCCCTGCGCAGTCACGCCGCAGGACCATGCCCGCGGCGTAGCCAAACGCGCTGATTACCGTCGTCGGATACGGAGATTTCCTGTCGCCGGATTGCGCTGCGCTGTATCGGGAACTCAAAAAGATTCCCAGCGACTTCCGACTAAGCTGGCAGTACGTATTCCGTCATTTGCCATTGATACACAAGCATGCGCAGGCGGTGTTGGCCGCCGAAGCCGCAGAGGCTGCCGCCGCTCAGGGGCTGTTCTGAGACCTGCATGATGCGATGTTTGAGCATCAGGCTGCATTGAGTCCGGAGTTCATCCGAAAGATGGCGCGCCGACTAGGGATGGATATGGAGCGGTTTGGTGCTGACCTGAGTGCGCACCGCCATGCGGAGAAGATCAAAAAAGACGTTGCGGGCGCCTTGAGTAGTCACGCGGAGACCGTGCCCACGTTGTTTATCGATGGCGAGCGCTATCGTCGCGCACTCAATGGCACGGCGATTGCCGAGACGCTGATGCAACGCATCGGTGCCGCGAATTTCGCATCGGCGCGTGCTTCGGTCCGCGGGCACTCATTGGTCTACATATGATCGGTAATTGCGGTCAGCGGAGGGAGGCGATATGAACGTCGGAGCGGAATTGATGATCGGCGCGATGCTGGTGTCGGCATTGCCGTTTCAGGGTGCTGGCGCCGGGCGATCACCGCCGGATGGGTTGGCCGCGACTGAATCTGGCAGCAATGCACCCACCCTGGCCCAGGAAAAGGACAAGGCATTCGTGATCAAGGCTTCACAGGCCGGACGAATTGAAGCTCATTGGCTTTCTTCGCCTTCCGCTCAGCATCAAAGAGACGCAACTCCACCAGGCATTGAAGGAGTGCAGTCCCGGCGCATTCAACAATTACCTGCGTCGATTCAACCGCGTCCTGGACCTCAAGAATCGAACCGCTTTGATGTGACCGTCTTGAGACGGCGCGGCGCTGAACTTGATTCAGCATTGCGCTTCACAAGGATTAAAAAAGGCGTTTTGACGACCCACAGGCAGAATGGAGGAACATGTCCGGCGTGGCAGGCCTCCATTGCCGCTTGGACGCCGGCGTCAGTGCGGCGGCCATTGATTATGTTGGTAGTCGCAAGCTGATTCGGCCGCGCACCGTGCCGAAATAATGCTTGCAGATCAGGCCTACTGTCCTTTCGCCTTGGAATGGCTCAGTCCTTCTTGCTCAGCAGCGTCCATGTCTGTGCGCTCCTGGGGCGTGCGAGGCTTCGCCTCGACAACTGCACTTTCAACGTCACCGCTGGCGGCAAACGCCTCTGCCTTCTCGCGGTAGCGCCGCGCGGCGCGATAGTCGCCTTCGCCCTGAACCTCGGATTGATCGGCCGCGAGTGCCTGATCCGACTGAACTTGTGTGTTTTTCTTGCTCATGATGGGTCTCCTGACCAGGACGTTGTGATCTTCGTGACCGACACCCTACGCGGTAACGCGGTCTTGGTCAGTTCTCGCTCACCCGCAGCAGCTGTCGGCTCTATCTGACGTCATCAGGCAGAGCGTAACGCTGAACCGAGGTTGTGACAGCCCGTGTAGGACGACGCTCGACGCTCACTCACGGACGTCATCGACTATCGGCTTGCGAGCGGCGAATTCAAGATGCGCATATGAGATTCATAGTCAGTCTATGTCTGGTAGCCTGGGTGGCGACGGGCTGCGCCGCCGCTGGCATTGGTGCCATCCTGCACGCCGCCGCCGTGTCCATCGCGCGGTTGACACTGCAGTGTTAAGGTCTAGGGGTGACAAGAGCATGTCAGACACCCACTCAATCGAATGGAACGCCAAAGCTGGCGTTCGGAACAGAGGGAAAGTCGACAAGGTCCTGATCGGTGTCAACGGACTCGATGATGTTCTGGCGGCGGTTGCTGGCGCGATGAAGGAGCAAGGCAATCAGGCAGAAAAGGTACTGTGCTTTGGCAACCACCGCGGCGCTCAATGCAATCCGATAGCGTGCCTGAAGTCGTTGCAAACGTGCGCTGATTGCCATGGAGACCTCCTAGTTTGCCATCCGACAAGACGTCATTCGACATTGAGTGCGGTCGCTCGTGTCGACAGTGTCTGCAAAAGCCAGAATTGATTGTCCAGCGTCAAGACCTGTTGCGCGGCGACCTGATCTGCTGCAAATCCGCCGAGCGGTGTGCACACAAAGTCCAGCAGGCGCTGCCACGGCTCGCTCAGGCCTGGATCGGCGAAGGGATCGGGTCTGCCGGCGGGGGTTGCTGCGGGGGCGGCTGCTCAGCGGTATAGAACAGCGCCCTATCCGCCTGGCTGCTTTTGCACAAGGACTGCAGCTGCCGAAAGCCGCTGGGTTCCAGGAAATCACTCAGGATAAACATTGTCACATCTCCACATGCCCGTTGGGGAACGATGCTGCGAAACAAGACGGCACTTACCCAGCGGCCGTTGCATTCGCCGGGGTGTCAACGGGGCGCGGCGACACGGTGCCGCCTTCGCCCTCCCAGCGGCTGCGTTCCACTGCGCTCTCCAGCGGCGCGAGCGCAACGCGCCGCGCGCGGCGGTTGCGATAGATCGATGCCGCAAGGCCCGCCGCGGCCACGACAAGCATTCCCATGATTCTGCGGTTCATACCGGCACTCCCATACGCTGGCGATTCAACTTCGATCAAAACCGCATTCGAGGTGCTTTCGGCGTTGCCAGGTCACTATGGACCTGACGGCTTAAGAACACGCCCGAGCGTTTACGGGGAACAGTGTGGCGCGACGGAGGTCGAGGGACTGTCGGCGGTCGGTGGCAACTCTTGTAGGAAATGTCGAGGGGCCACGGTCATCATTTGAGATCAGGCCAGTAGCCTTAACGAAACGATGGAGATGTCCAACACTACACTCGCAAAACGTTGCCGTGTTCGGATGCTGCCCCATTGAACGACCTAAAAGCGCGGCTAGTTCGTAGGTGTTTCCCTACGGCGATAATCGCCAAAAACGGATGTTGGCCTTGGCGCGGCTCGCGCATAAAGGCTCTTCTTTCGGTACCACGTTAGCCATCAGGAGACTGCCATGGGTAAATACTTTTTGGGCTGGATACTCGGCGTACCAGCCATCGTGTTGGTCGTTGTCTATTTAATCATGCACTGAGGGGCGGCCGAATTCGAGATCGCGCGATGATTCATTACGCTTTACTGGAGCTTGCGTTGATTTCATGGCAAGTCAACGGGTCCTCCGTGCGGAGAACCCGTTGCCATCAGCGAGTTTTACTCGACCACGATCTTGTTGTGAACCGATCGCACGCCGTCGGTGTCTTTCGCAATCATCTCTGCCAGATCGCTTGCGTCCTTCGTGGGCGCATTGCCGCTCAGATACACTACTACACTACACCGTCCTTATCGGTATCGACCGAGATCTTGGTCAGCGTGGACATATGCTTCGCCGCCAATTTGGCCTTGACCTTGGTGGTGATGACCGAATCTGTGACGTAGACGCCAGCGTCGGCAGCCTCCGCGGCGACAACCGACATTGCACCGGCGGCGCCAACGGCGATGAAGGTGAACAGGAAGATTTTTTTCATTTGATTTTCCTCAATTAATTGATGATGTTGATGCGCCGTGAGAGCAGCTTACGGTTTCTTCAAGTCGTGTTTAACTTTCTCAGTCAGATCACCGACATTGGCCTGACCTTTGCCGGCGACCTGGTTGACAAGGCCTTTGGCCTGTTGCGTCTTGTTGCCCGTCAACCTGCCAAATTCCTCCTGCACTTTTCCGCCGGCTTCCTTTGCGCGGCCTTCCACCTGATCCTTATTGATTCCCATGACGCGACTCCAGTTTGATGGTTACGGCGAGCGGCCGTCGCATGACTGAATCTTCAGCCAATTGCAAAGTATCCTGACATCGATTTTTCTACGGCGTGCAGGGCGCCGGAATCCCCGCGTGTAGGACGAAGACGGATTCGGGTCCTGCGAAAAGAAATGGTAGTGAAGGCTGGGGCTGCCGAACGACGGCATTGCGTTGCGCCGACCTGGCCGTGATACATGCGATTGCCAAATGCCACGATCTCGCGCGTTGCTCCCTCGTAGGCTCGGGTCAACTGCCAACGCGTGGTGTGGCAATTTGAATAGGACGGGTTCACCTACCGCGGCTATTGCGGCACGGCCGCCACCGAAGGCATCAACGTCACCAAACGCGGCAACGGCGCCTTGCCTGCCCACGCGAAGGCCACAATGTGTTCGAGAACGCGCTGCACGTAGCTGCGGGTTTCCGCATAGGGGATGTTCTCGATCCAGATGTCGGCATCCATCGAACGGTCCGGCAGCCAGCGCGCAACCGGCACGGCGCCGGCGTTGTATGCGGCAAGACTCAGCGGCAGTGCCCCGGCGTAGTCATCCAGCAGTTCGCGCAAGTGTGCCGCGCCCAGCAGTGTCGCCGGCGCGGGATCGAACAGTGCGTCGCGCGACGCCAACGTCACCTTCCAACGCTTGGCCAGTGCGGCAGCGGTCGACGGAAGCACCTGCATCAGTCCCCGTGCGCCGGCGGATGAAACGGCTTGCGGGCGATACAGACTTTCTTGCCGCATCACCGCGTAGATCCACTCGCCGGGAACCTTCGTGCGCTGACTGGCATGCGCGACAATCGCATCAAAGGGGCGCGGATAGCGCAACCGCACGTCGTCCCATTGTCCGAGCTGCGCCAGCACCGCGATCGATTGCGCATACCAGCCCCAGCGCGAGGCGAGAATTGCGGCTTGCGCCTTGATGTGCGGATCGGCATTGGCCAATGCCACAGCCCACTCCACCGTCGCCTCATCGTAAAGATTGCAATCGAACAAGTCGTGCGCCCGGATCAATCCGGCGTCGGCGGACAGCGATTTTTGTACAGCCGGGTCGATGCGCAATGGCCGGGCGTTCAACTGGTACTTGGAATGAATCCTGTCGGCTGCGAGATATCCATAGTAGTCGCGCTCCGCCGCGAGTCCTTCGTACAATGGCTTTGCAGCTTCCGGTCCTTGCGTTTGTTCAAGCGCACGTGCACGCCAGTAGCGCCAGCGCGGCTGCGCCGCAAGATCGGGCGGCATCTGCTCCAGCCATGCGAGCGCCTTGTCGAAGTTGCCTGCCCAGAGCGCGGCTCGCGCGCGCCATTCCTGTACCGTCGTATCAACCAACGCAGCGGGGACCTGATCGAACGCGGTCACCGCGTCGAGATTGCGCGAGTAGGCGCCGCCCAGTGCCGCCGCGCGCTGCAGTTGACTTTTTGATTCGGCCGCAATATCAGCCCGCTGCAGGATGGCGGGGAGCAGGGTCGCCGCTGCCGGAAAATCTGCGATGGCCAGCCGCGTGAAGCCCGCGACCAGCGCACGCGTTTCAACCGCAAGCGCCGCATCTTGCGCGAGCGCCTCCAGTTCGGACCGAGGGGCTTGCAGCAGCCGGATCCACTGCAGCAGCGGCGCATTTTGCGGCGCCGGCACGTCGTTGACGAAATCGCGCGCCAGGCGCCAGTTCTCGGCGGTGAGTGCCGCACGGGTACGCTCCTGCGCCAATGCCGGGGTCAGCAGATTCTGCTGCCGCAGCCAGGCAAACACTGCATCGCATTCGGGCGGTTGCGCTTGCGGCAGACGCCAGCGAGCCAACGCGGCATCCCGCAGACCGGCTTCCTCACCCGTTGACAGCTGACCCGAGAGCCGCAGGCAGATCACCGCCGGATCGCCCGCCTCGGCAGAGCGCGGCAGAAACCAGTCCCAGCGCTGGCGCGCTCCGAGGCTCAGCAGCCAGTCGCGGCGCAGTGTGCGAGTGACGGGCCGGCCAGTGTGCTCAACCATGAACGCATCGATTCGGGAATCCAGGTCTTCAGTTGCGCCCTGCAGCAGGTCGCGGCGCAGGCGTGCGGACTGCAGATATCCATAGATCGGGTACGCCACGAGCGCCGCCGTATCCGGCAGATCTTGCTGCCTGGATTGGACGCGAAGCATCGCGGACATGAACTGTTGCCGGACGCCGGCTTCGGACCCCGGTGTTGCGCGCGCGTGGATTGAACCGAACGCCAAAAAAGCGCAAAAAACGATGACCCGGCTGGAACTGGATTGCATCCGGGCATAGTAAAGGCTCGCGCGCATGATTCAATCCGGCTCTTGTCGTGTATTGTGCGACTCGCGCGCTTTCCTCGGAAACGCGTTGGCATCAGGGTGCGTTGGTTCATCCCGTTTCGTGGGACAAAGTGAGGTTCTCGTGTCGATTCAGATACTGCAATTCTTCGCGACGCTTTGCGCCGCCTTGTTCGCCGGGGCAGCGCTTTACATCAACGTTGTGGAGCACCCTGCCCGGATGGGTCTGCAGACCCTCACAGCCGCACTGCAATGGGCGCCCAGTTACAAACGCGCCACCTGGCTGCAGGCGCCGCTGGCGCTGATCAGCTGTGTCTGCGGCCTCGCGGCCTGGTTTCAGACCGGCTCAGTGGGCTGGCTCATCGCGGCCTTGCTCGTGGGCGCCGTCGTGCCTTTCACATTCGGCCTCATCATGCCGACAAATCACAAACTGCTGGCGCCGGACCGCGATCTTTCGAGCAAAGAGACGCGTGGGTTGCTGATCAGATGGGGACGGCTTCACGGCGTCCGCACCGCCCTCAGCATGATCGCGACGCTGATGTATCTCTGGCTGCTCGCCCACCGGTAGAGCGCGGGCCGACGAGCGATGCCTGATCAGTCATCGCCCAGCTGTTTGAAGTCAACACCGAGCGCGCGCAGCTTGCGGTACAGATGGGTGCGCTCCATGCCGACCCGCTTGGCCAGCTGCCCCACCTTGCCGTTGCACAGCTGCAGCTGCTGCTGAAGATAGGCACGCTCGAAATGTTCGCGCGCTTCGCGCAAGGGCAGCGCCAGCAGATCCTGCTTCACCAGGGGCTCGTTCGTGGGCGACTGCACCACGAGTTCACGTTCGATTTCTTCGAGGCGGATCTCCTCGTCGGCGCCCAGGATCAGCAGGCGCTGCACCAGGCTCTTGAGCTCCCCGACATTGCCGGGCCAGGGATAGTTGCGCAGCCGGTTCTGCGCTGCGACGCTGAAGCGGCGCAGCGGCAGATGCTGATCATCGACCAGCCGGTCGACGTAGTAGCGCAACAAGTCGGGCACGTCTTCGGCAAATTCGCGCAGCGGCGGCACGCGCAGCGTGATCACGTTCAGGTGCGCGATGAGGTCGCGGCGCAGCGCCTGCGGTCCGCTTTGCTGTTCAAATCCGGGCTGCGCAGAGGCGATCCAGCGCACGTTGAGCGCCACGCGTTGCCGGCCGCCGACGCGCGTGAAGCCGTTCTGTTCGATGGCGCCGACAATGAGCCGCTGCGCCTCGGGACTCAGGTCTTCAAGCGTGTTGATGTAGACCGAGCCGCCGCCGGCCTGCTCCAACAGGCCCGCATCGACCTTGCCGTCGCGTTCACTGCCGAACAGCGCCGCCGCGGGGTCGGTCGCAAGGCTAGCCGGGATGATGGAAATGAAGGGCTTCAGCGAGCGCGGGCTGAGCGAGTGTAGATAGCGCGCATACGCCTCGCGACCCGAACCCAGCTCGCCCACCAGCAGCACCGGTGAATTGCTGGGCGCGCTCTGCTGCAGCTGCTCGCGCAGCATGAGGGTGACCTTGCTCTTGCCGATCGGGGCGATCAGCGGCGTCCCCTGCGCGCGGCCCGACTGGCGCTTGCGCCGGCCCGAATCCAATGCGCGCTCCACGGTGCGCAGCAGCTTGGTCAGGGACAATGGCTTTTCGACAAAGTCGAAGGCGCCCAGACGGGTGGCCTCCACCGCCGTCTCCACCGTCCCATGTCCGGACATCATGACCACCGGGCATTCATCCACATCATTCGCGGACCATTCGCGCAGCAGAGTGATGCCATCCGTATCGGGCATCCAGATGTCCAGCAGCACCAGGTCCGGCGTGCGCGATGCACGCGAGGTTCGTGCCTGCGCGCCATTGGCAGCCACTTCGACGTCGTAGCCTTCTTCGGAGAGAATTTCTTTCAACAGACCGCGGATGTCCGATTCATCGTCCACGACCAGTATTCTTGCGGCACTCATGCTCGTTCTCTCCTCAATTCGCCCTTGCGTGCTTCACGCGTGGACTTGCCGCGGGCGCTTTCGCCAAGCGGCAATAAGATGCGTACCCGGGCTCCCCCCGTACGCGGATTGTCTGCCTCGATTCGCCCACCATGCTCCTCGACGATCTTCTTGACGATGGCCAGCCCCAGCCCGGTTCCCTTCGGCTTGCTGGTGACGTAGGGATCGAACACCGTGCCGATCAGTTCCCGCTGAAAGCCGGGGCCGTTGTCGGCCACGATGATCGCCGCCTGCAGTTGTCCTGAATCCTCCGCGACATGCGTCTGGATATCAATACGTGCCCCTACTTTGCCCTCCAGCGCTTCGAGGGAATTGGTCAGGAGGTTGTTGAGGATCTGGCGAATACGCACCCGATCGGCGGCAACCTCGGGCAGGTGCGCATCGAGGTTGAGCTTGAGTTCCGCGGCGCTCGCCTGGACCCTGTACAAATCGACCACTTCGGTGATGAGTTGGTTCAAATCGAACCTCGAGACGTGCATGTCGGGGGCGCGGGCGTACTCGCTGAAGGCGTTGACCATCTGCTTCATCGCATCGACTTGAGCCACGATGGTGTGGGTCGCGCGCTCCAGGATCTGGGCATCCGCTGCATTCATGCTGCCCAGGAATTTGCGCCGCATGCGCTCGGCGGAAAGCTGGATGGGCGTCAGCGGATTCTTGATCTCGTGCGCCAGCCGGCGTGCCACCTCGCCCCAGGCCGCATCGCGCTGCGCCTGCAGGAGCGTTGTGATGTCGTCAAACACCAGCACCACGCCGGGAGCGCCGCCGGTTTCACTGGGCAGCGTGGTGCAGGCGCACATCAGCACCCGTTTGCCCGACTCGGACAGCAGTTCGATCTGCTCGCGCCAGTCCAGCCGGCCGTCGCTCAGGCGCTCATTGATCGTGGCCAGGAATTGATTGAACAACGGACTTTCGCCCAGGGACTGTTCCAACTGCTTGCCCACGGCCGCTTCCAGATCCACGCCCAATATGGCGCTGGCAGCCTGATTGGCCGTGCGCACCGTCAGATCCGGCTGCAGCGACACAACGCCCGTGGACAGGCGCGCCAGAATGACGGCCAGGCTGCCGCGCTCGGCCTCCACGGCCTGCTGGCTGCGGCGGGTTTCCTCGCGCGCGCGCGCCAGCCGCTTGGTCATGTCGTTGAAGGAAATCACCAGATGTCCGAGTTCATCGCGCGAGGGCAGCGGCAGGCGCATGTCGAAATCGCCCTTGGCCACGGCGCGCGTGCCGGCGATGAGATCCTGCACCGGCTTGACCAGGCGTTGCGCGGTGAAAAATGCGCCGTACACCGCCGCCAGCAGGGAGATGAGCACGACGAAAGTGAGAATGAGCGCCAGCGTGGACTTGAGCGGCTGGCGCAATTGCACCAGATTGGCGTATTGAATGTAGGAGCGCTGCACCGTGTCGGCGAGTTGACTCAACTGCTGCGGAACCGGATACAAGGCGATGAGCACGCGCGAGCCGGGGTTGCCTTCGGCATCGAGCAGCGCGGCGGCGCGGATCACGTAGCCACCGCCGACATCCGTATCCAGACTGACATAGGGCCGGCCGCGGCGCACCTGCCCGATCATCTCCTCCGGCGCCGGCAGCGGGATCATGTTCAGTGGCCGGTCGGAGCTGGTGGCCAGAATCCGGGTTTGCGAGCCGATCACTGAAAATTCCAGCGCGCCGGTGGCCCGCCGCTCACGATCCAGCGTGCCGATCAGATCGAAATCCGGAAGGTTCGACAATTCGCGGGCCACGCCTTGTGTACGCTGCAGGAATTCACGCACCCGCAGATCCAGCGCGGCGCGCGACAGCTCGCGCGTGTCGCTCAACCCCTGGCTGACTTCGAGTTCGAACCAGCTGTCGATGCCGCGATTCAGGAATTGCAGCGCGAAGTAGTACACCACCAGGATCGGGCCCACCGCGAGCACGCTGAACACCGCGACGGTGCGCGCGGTGAGCCGCGAGCCGGGCACATTGCGCCGGTATTCGCGCACCAGCCGGAACAGTTTGCCCGCCAACAGCACGAACAGCGTGATGAGTCCGGTGATGTTGATGAGCAGGATCCACGGCAGCCATTTGTCAAAATCGGCCGAGTTCTGCGCGGCCGAAGCCAGCAGCAGCAAAGCTGCCAGCCACAGGGCGATCGCGGAAACTGCCAGGGCGGTGGAGCCGTGCTTACGAATCCCGAGCGCGGCGCGGCGGCCTAGTTCGGCAGCGTCCACGTGTACCACTCGCTTTCGCGGTGCCAATCATTGACCCAGAACATCAGGATGCGCACGGTCATGGGAACGGCGCCGTAGTCCAGCTTGATGCGGACGTTGGCTTCGTAGTGCGGGCCGCTCTGGATGAAACTCTTGTCCAATACCGGCACGTCGCGCACCGTCGACAGGCGCAGCAAGGCGTCTTCGACCGTGGCGAAGGACTCCTGCTCGCCGCTGTTGACGTTGCGCAGCACGTAGCGCGCGCTCACCGCGTTGTATTGCAGGAGATAGCGCTGGGTCAGTTCGGCCACATTGGCATTGGGCAGCAGGCGGCGTTCGCGTTCGATCAGCAATTCCGCCTGCAGCGACAGCGGCACGCCGTCGGCAAGGCCCTGCTTGACGGCCGGCGTGACGGGAAGTTCCAGCCGCGCGTTCAAATGGTACACGCCCTCCTTGAGGGCGAGATCGGCGGAGCGCACTTCGCAGCGGCCATCCAGGCCATCGGCGAGCGCGAGCGCGCTCAACAGCGCCAGAACGGCGGCGGCGAACAAGGATCTGGACTGAAGGGGCTTGGCGTTCATTGCTTGCTCAGGGCAGCATAATAGAAGCCGTCCGCGCCCGCCTCCCCTGGAACGATCTGCATCCCGAACCCATCGCTCTCCCCCAGGGCCGGCCACCCCTCCCAACTGTCCGGCGGGACCAGCGTGGCATCCGCGGTTTCTGCCAGAAAAACCGCAATGACGTCATGATTTTCGCGCCGTGTCACCGTGCAGGTTGAGTACACCAGCCGGCCGCCGGGCGCCAGCATGCGCCACGCGGCGCGCAGCAAGGCGGCCTGGGACTTGGCGAACTTGTCGATGTCGAAGGGACGGCGGCGCAGGCGAATGTCCGGATGCCGCCGGATCACGCCCAGGGCCGAACACGGCGCATCCAGCAAGATGCGATCGAAGGGTTCACCGTCCCACCACTGTGCCGGCAGCCCGACATCGGCCTGCAGTACCTGAGCCCGGCTGCCGGTGCGCGCAAGGGTCTGCTCGATGCGCTGCAACCGGCTTGCGTCGATGTCGATGGCCAGCAGCGTTTTCAGATCCGCCTGCCGTTCCGCGATCAAAGCGGTCTTGCCGCCGGGTGCGGCGCAGGCATCCAGCACGCGCTGGCCAGGCGCCAAAGCCAGCGGAAAGGCCACACATTGGGCGGCCAGGTCCTGGACGGAAACGAGTCCTTGCGCGAAACCCGGCAACTCCTCCACCTCACACGGGGCCTCCAGCACGATGGCGTGCGCGACTCCCGGCGCCAGCTGCGCTTGCCTGCCGACGGCGCGCAGCTGTTCCAGATACTGCGCATCCGTCGTGCGCTGTGGATTGACCCGCAGCCACAGCGGCGCCTGCCGGTCGCAGGCCGCCAGAATCTGCGTCCAGCGGATCGGCCAGTCGGTGCGCAGTCGCTGCGCCATCCACTCTGGGAAGGCGTGGCGCACGATGGGGTTGCGCGCCAGATCCGTCTCCAGCGTCTTGCGTTCGCGCAGATAGCGGCGCAGCACGGCGTTGATCAGGCCGGTCAATTTGTTCAGGCCCAGCGCCCGTGCGGAGGTGACCGCCGCGTCCACTACCGCATAGTCGGGCGAGCGCGCGTCTTCGAGTTCGAACAATGCCACGGATAAAATGACCTGCGGCGCGCCGCCGATGGAGTCGAGCGGCTGTGAAAGCAATCGCGACAGCACCGCTTCATGGCGGAAGAACCCGCGAATCGCGCCATAGCTCAAGGAGCGGACCGCCGGCCGCAGCGGCGCCGGCGCTTTGGCGAGCACGCGCTCGAGACTGACCTCGAGCGACAGATCCTCTTCGATCACGCCCAACACCGTCTTCGCCGCCAGGGTTCGCGCGCTCGGCGCCGCGCGGCTCAAACGGCCCCCAGCGTCTGCCCGAGCAGGGAGTGCGATTTGAGAAACTCCGCGGCACTGCAGCGGTTGCGCCCGGGAAGCTGCAGCGACGTGATGCGCAGTGCACCGCTGCCACAGGCCACCTCGATGCCCGCATCGCCCTGCCGGAGCACCCGGCCGGGCTGCGCGGCGGGGTCCGCATCGCCCACCGCCTCGGCTTGCCAGATGCGCAACTGCTGAGCGTTCAACGTGGTCTGCGCCACCGGCCAGGGATTGAAGGCTCGTACGCGCCGCTCAATGGCGGCGGCGGCTTCGCGCCATTGAATCTCCGCCTCGGCCTTCTCGACCTTTGCCGCGTAGGTGACGCCGGTATCGGGCTGCGGCGTCGCGCGCGCCGTGCCTGCAGCGATGGCGGCAAGCGTCGAGCACATCAGCTGCGCGCCGAGCGAGGCGAGCCTGTCGTGCAGCGATGCGCCGGTGTCATCGCGCTGGATCGGAATGGCTTCGACGGCCAGCATGGGACCCGTATCCAGGCCGGACTCCAAACGCATGATGGTGATACCGGTGCGCTCGTCACCGGCCAGGATCGCACGGTGAATGGGTGCGGCGCCGCGCCAGCGCGGCAGCAGCGAGGCATGAATGTTGAAGCAGCCCAGCCGCGGCATGTCGAGAACAGCCGGCGGCAGGATCAGTCCGTAGGCGACCACGATGAGCGCATCCACGGCGAGTACCGCGAGCAGGCTTTGCGCCTCGGCACCGCGAAAACTCTCCGGTTGATACACGGGCAGACTCAGTTGCAGCGCCCGGACTTTGACCGGACTGGCCTTGAGTCCTTGACCGCGGCCGGCCTTGCGGTCTGGCTGCGTGAACACGCCGGCCAGCCGGTGCCCGGACTGCGCCAACGCATTCAGCGCCGGCACGGCAAACTCGGGCGTTCCCGCAAACGCGAGATTCAGGGTGCTCATCGGAAAATTACCAGCCTTCTAGAGGGCCGACAGCGGCGCGCGCTGCTCGGCGGGCGCTCGTTGCTTGCGTTCTTTTTGCAGGCGCCGGCGGATCAGCTGGCGCTTGAGTTCCGATAGATAGTCGACGAACAGTTTGCCATCGAGGTGGTCCATCTCGTGCTGAACGCATACGCCCAGCAGGCCCTGCGCGGTCATCTCGAAGGGCTTGCCATCGCGGCCGAGCGCGCGCACCACCACCTGTTCGGCGCGCTGCACTTTTTCGTAGATGCCGGGTACCGACAGGCAGCCCTCTTCACGCGGCGTCTTGCCGGCGGCGCTGAGAATCTCCGGATTGGCAAGATACAGCGGCTGGTCCTTGGCTTCACTGACGTCCAGGACGATGACGCGCAGCGCCACGTTGACCTGGGTGGCCGCCAGGCCGATGCCCTTGGAGGCGTACATGGTTTCGAGCATGTCATCCATTAATTTGCGCACTGCAGCATCCACCTTCTCAACGCGAACAGCCTGGTTGCGCAGCCGGGGGTCGGGATACTCAAGGATTGCTAGCTGGGTCATGGACGTTATGAGAGCAATTTCGTGTTTTCGGCTGTCGATTGTTGCTAAAGTTCCGCCGCTGCTTAACTTAATGCCAGTCGCGGCAGCAGCGCGATGTTGACCGAACCGCAAAACCTTAGGACTACATCCTGGTAATGAGCGGCGGATAAACAGTATACAGCCAACCTTGGCTTTCTTGAGCCAGGGACCTTTGGGAGCACAGCGAATGCAGCTGCAGACTATCAGGCAGATTATGAGCAAACATAAAGCATTGATTCCATTGTTTATTGGCATGTTGGCCAGCACGGGGTGCGAGTCCTCCTGGAGTCCATTCCATAAGAAAGAGCAGCCCGCTGCGCCCGTACCGGTAGTGCAGCGGGAAACCACTGTGGAGGGCACCGTGGTCGGTGATGAACGCACCGCCATGGAGGCGGCCGTGGACGCCGGCCCCCGTACGCCCTCGACGCAATCCACTCCCGACGGTGCGGCCCCCGTAATCGCGTCCAATGCGCCCGACACCTACGTGGTCAAGCACGGTGACACGTTGTGGGGCATCGCCAAGGTGTTCCTGCGCGACCCGTGGTACTGGCCGGAGATCTGGCAGGTCAATCCGCAGATCAAAAACCCGCACCTCATCTATCCGGGCGACACGCTGCGCCTGGTCTACATCGACGGTCAGCCGCATGTTCAGCTCGAGCGCGGCGATGCCGCGCGTGTCCAGCCGCGGGTCCGCAGCCAGCCGCTGGAAGATGCCATCCGTTCCATCCCGTATGAAATCATCGCCGCCTTCATGTCAAAGCCCTCCGTGCTCTCAGCCGAGGACATCAAGAAGGCGCCCTACGTGCTGACCGCACGTGACCATCACGTCGTCATGTCGGAGGGCAATACGATTTACGCCCGCGGCTTCCAGTCACCGGCTGCAGTGGGCTCGCACTACAACATCGTGCGCGTGGGCAACAAGCTGCACGATCCGGACGGCGGCGATCTCATCGGTTATGACGGAATCTTCACGGCCGCCGGCAAGGTGACTCGCGCCGGCGACCCCACCACCTTGCTGCTGACCGAGTCGGCGCGCGAAACCGTCGCCGGCGACAAGCTGTTTTCGGGCAGCGTCGACGTGCCTCTGGATTTCGTTCCGAGCGCACCGAAGGTGAAGGTCGACGGGCGGATCATCTCGGTGCACGACGGCGTGGAGATGATCGGACAGTACCAGGTGGTGATCGTCAATCGCGGCGCGCGCCACGGCCTGGTGCCAGGCAATGTGCTGGCAATCTTCCAGGCTGGTGAAGTGGTGCCGGACCGGGAAAAATCCGCCTTCGTGCACAACGCCACGATGTTTGCGAAAAAGGTGAAACTGCCGGAGGAGCGCACGGGCACGTTCATGGTGTTCAAGACCTTCGACCGCATCAGCTATGGCCTGGTCATGGAAGCCAAGAGCACGATCCGCGTTCTGGACAAGATCGAGAATCCTTAACGCTCGAATCAGACGCATTTCTGCAGCAACACGCCGGCTCATGCGCCGGCGTTTGCTTTTGTAAGGCTGCATAATCGCGGCCATGCAGATCACGGACGATCTTCAAGCCTGGGTCGTGTTCACGCGCGCGCCCGGGCTCAACGCCGCCATGCTGGAGCAGGCGCTGCACAAGGCCGGAGGCGCGGCGCGGCTGTTGCGTTGTTCGAAGTCGGATCAGGCGAGCGCAGGCTTGGGAGAGTCCACGCGCGCCTACCTGGGCGGCGGACACGGCTGCATCACACCGGCGGAGGCGCGCTGGCTCAGCGGCGAGCATCACCACCTGCTCCACTTTCAAGCGCCGGAATTCCCGCCGCTGCTGCGCAGCGCAAGCGGCTGCCCCATCGCTTTGTACGTGGCGGGCGATGCCGGCAGCCTGTTGCAACCGCAACTCGCCGTCGTGGGCAGCCGCAATCCAACCGGCGCAGGCCGTGAGAATGCGTTCGTCTTCGCGCAAGCGTTGTCCGTTCAGGGTCTCACCATCACCAGCGGCATGGCCGAGGGCATCGACGCGGCCGCCCATCGCGGCGCATTGGCCGCCGCCGGGACCACCATCGCCGTGCTCGGCACGGGCATCGATGTGATCTATCCGCGCATGCATCGCACACTCTGCGGCGAGATAGAGTCGCACGGCGCGCTGGTCACGGAGTTCCCTTTGCAGACGCCGGGTCTGGCGGCGCACTTTCCCCAGCGCAACCGCATCATCGCTGCCTTGAGCCTGGGCACGCTGGTCATCGAAGCGGCACGCCGCAGCGGCTCGCTCATCACCGCCCGCTTGGCGGGCGAGGCGGGGCGCGAAGTGTTCGCACTCCCCGGATCCATCCACAACCCGCTGGCGCGCGGCTGTCACGAGCTCATCCGGCAGGGCGCCAAACTGACCGAAAACACAGCTGACATATTGAGTGAATTGAACTTTTCGCCGTTGTTCGCACGCGATCCCGGTGCGCAAAAGGCGCTCGCAAGCGTACCCGGCGCAAAACCGGCGATGGACAAGGCCCACGAAATCTTGTTAGATGCGCTCGGTTTCGAGCCATCGGATCTGGACGTCCTGGTGCTGCGCACGGGCTTCAAGCCAGAGGAGGTGTCCTCGATGATTCTGATTCTCGAACTCGAAGGTCACGTGAGAAGCGCCCATGGGGGCCGCTACACGCGCATCCCCAGGAGCCCCGCAAGGTGAAAGACAACGTTCTCGATCTGCTCATCTATCTGTTCGAGAACTATCTGCATGCGGAAGACGAGCCTCGCCCCGATCGCGCCACGTTGAAGCATGAGCTGGACAAGGCCGGCTTTGCCGAACCCGACATCGAGCGCGCGCTGGAATGGCTGGACGGTCTGTCGGGCGAGCAATTGGGTCAGGTGGCGCAGGCCACGGCGCGCGCGGTGCGCGTGTTCAACAGCCAGGAGAATCTTCGCCTGGACACGGACGTGCGCGGCTACCTCATGTATCTGGAAAACGTCGCCATCCTGTCCATGGCACAGCGTGAGGTGGTCATCGACCGCTTGATGGCGCTGGAAGCGGACGAGATCGACATAGAACAAGTCAAATGGGTGGTGTTGATGGTGCTGTTCAGCCAACCCGGCCAGGAATCGGCCTATGCACAGATGGAAGACCTAGTTTTCGAAGAGCACTCCGACGCCTTGCATTAACTCACCTTGAGCACCAATCTCGTCATCGTGGAATCGCCTGCCAAGGCGAAGACCATCAAAAAGTATTTAGGCAAGGACTTCGAGGTCCTTGCCTCCTACGGGCACGTGCGCGACCTGGTGCCCAAGGGCGGCGCGGTCGACCCCGACCACCGCTTCGCCATGAAGTACCAGATCATCGAGCGCAATCAGAAGCATGTCGATGCGATATCGCGCGCGCTGAAGAAGGCCGATGCCCTGTTTCTGGCAACCGACCCCGACCGCGAGGGAGAGGCCATTTCCTGGCACCTGCAGGAGCTGCTGAAAGAGCGCGGCGAACTGAAGAACAAGACGGTGAAACGCGTCGTGTTCTATGAAATCACCAAGAACGCGGTGCGCCAGGCCATGGCCGAGCCGCGCGACCTGTCCGGCGATCTGGTCAACGCGCAGCAGGCGCGCCGCGCTCTGGACTACCTGGTGGGCTTCAACCTGTCACCGTTGCTTTGGAAGAAAGTGCGCCCCGGATTGTCCGCGGGCCGCGTGCAGAGCCCGGCGCTGCGCATGATCTGCGAGCGTGAAGACGCCATCGCGGCGTTCATCGCGCAGGAATACTGGACCATCGATGCGCAAGGCCAGCATGCCGGGCAGAAGTTTCCCGCCAAGCTGACCGAGTTCGGCGGCGAGAAGGTCGAACAATTCAGCTTCACCAACCAGTCACAGGCGCAAAACGTTGACGAAACCCTGCGCGCCGCCGCGCAAGGCGTAATGACGGTGATGGCGGTGGATCGCAAACAGCGCCGCCGCAATCCCGCGCCGCCGTTCACCACTTCGACCCTGCAACAGGAGGCCGCACGCAAGTTGAGCTTCAGCGCGCAGAAAACCATGCGGGTGGCGCAGCAATTGTACGAAGGCATCGACATCGGCGAAGGCGCGGTCGGCCTCATCAGCTACATGCGCACCGATTCTTTGAATCTCGCGCAGGAAGCCGTGTCCGAGATCCGCGAGACCGTCGTGAAGATGTACGGCTCCGAAGCGCTGTTCGACGAAGTGCGCGTGTTCCGCACCAAGTCCAAGAACGCGCAGGAAGCGCACGAAGCCATCCGCCCCACCTCGGCGCGCATCGTGCCCGGCGACATCGAAAGCAAGCTCGACAACGACCAGTTCCGTCTGTACTCGCTGATCTGGAAGCGCACCATGGCCTGCCAGATGGCCCCGGCAGTGTTCGACACCGTCGCCGTGGACATGCTGGCCGGACCCGACGGTCCGAAGCGCCATATGCTGCGCGCCAACGGCTCCACGCTGGTGAAACCAGGCTACATCTCGGTGTATCAGGAAGGCGTTGACGATGCCGTTCAGGACGACACCGACCATGTGCTGCCGCCCATGCAGGAAGGCGACCGCGTGCAATTGACCGGCATCGTTCCGGCGCAGCATTTCACCGAACCGCCACCGCGCTATTCGGAAGCCTCGCTGGTCAAGGCGCTGGAAGAGTACGGCATCGGCCGACCCTCCACCTACGCCTCCATCATCTCCACGCTGCGCGATCGCGGCTATGTGGAAATCGAGAACCGGCGTTTCACGGCCACCGACATCGGCAAGATCGTCAGCCGTTTTCTGACCGTGTATTTCGCAACCTATGTCGACTACGACTTCACCGCCAGGATGGAAGATTCGCTGGATGCCGTCGCCAGCGGCGAGGCCGAGTGGATCCCGCTGCTGGAGAAATTTTGGAAGCCATTCATCGAACTGGTGAATCACACTGAAACCAACGTCAGCCGCGACGAGGTGGCACAGGCTCGCGAGCTGGGTACAGACCCGGTAAGCGGCAAGCCAATGACGGTGCGAATGGGACGCTTCGGGCCGTTTGTACAGATCGGCACCAAAGACGATGAAGAGAAGCCCAAGTTCGCGGGCCTGCGGCCCGGGCAGAAGATGGACACCATCAATTTCGAACAGGCGATCGAGCTGTTCAAGCTGCCGCGCAAGCTCGGCCAGACCGAGAAAGGTGAGGAGATCATCACCAACGTCGGCCGCTTCGGTCCGTATGTGAAATACGGCGCCAAGTACGTGTCGTTGAAGATCGACGATCCGTACACCATCGAGCTGTCGCGGGCGCTGGATGTGATCAAGGAAAAGGAAATCGCGGACGCCAACCGGCTGATCCTGGATTTCCCCGACGTGGGCATTCAGGTGTTGAACGGGCGCTATGGACCCTACATCACCGACAAGGCGCGCAATGCCAAGATTCCCAAGGACCGCGACCCGAAGTCGCTGACGCTGCCGCAGTGCCAGGAGATGTTGGCGGCCGCGCCGGCACGAACCTTCGGCAAATGGGGCAAGAAGGGCGCGAAGAACAGCGGCGGCGCAGCCGGCAAGAAGTCCAAGGCCGCGGCCGTTGCCACGGCGGCACCGATTGCGGCGGCGGCCAAAGCCACTCCCAAACCGGGCAGCAAAACAGCGCCGAAGAAGCAGTCGGCAGCGAAGGCGCCCGCCAAGGCAGCACCGGCCGCCAAGAAAAAAGCCGCGGCCAAGAAATCGATCGCCAAGAATTAAGTTTCTCGCTTCGAAGGAGATCGGCACATGGCACAACCGGACGCACACGGGGCCGCAACGACTGCAGGGGGCGTGCCCGACCACACCCAGGTGCGCGGCTACCTGCTCACGCTTCTGGAGCGCATCATTGCGGCCGTCGAGAAACTCGACGGTGGCACGTTCCGCCGTGACCGATGGACGCGCGAGGAAGGCGGCGGCGGCGAAAGCTGCGTGCTGGCGGAAGGATCGGTATTCGAAAAGGCCTGCATCGGCTTCTCGCACATTCACGGTCAGGGTCTGCCGGTCTCCGCCTCGAGCCATCGTGCCGACATGGCCGGTGCGCCGTTCGAGGCCATGGGCGTCTCACTCATCATGCATCCGCGCAATCCGTACGCGCCCACCGCACACGCCAATGTGCGCTTTTTGATTGCCCGTCCCGCGAACAAGGATCCGATCTGGTGGTTCGGCGGCGGCTTCGACCTGACGCCGTTCTATCCGTTCGCCGAGGATGTGTTGCACTGGCACCGTACCGCACAGGCCGCGTGTGCGCCTTTCGGCGCCGAGGTCTACCCGCGCTACAAAGAATGGTGCGACCGGTACTTCTTCCTCAAGCATCGCAATGAAACGCGCGGCGTGGGCGGCCTGTTCTACGATGATTTGAGCGAGGGCGGATTCGATCGCAATTTCGCCTTCATGCGCAGCGTGGGCGATCATTTTCTCCCCGCCTACATGCCCGTCGTCGAGGCTCGCAAGGACACGCCGTACGCCGCGCGCGAACGCGACTTTCAACTCTACCGGCGCGGACGCTACGTGGAGTTCAATCTGGTGTACGACCGCGGCACCCTGTTCGGCCTGCAATCGCAAGGGCGCACCGAGTCCATCCTCATGTCCATGCCGCCGCTGGCGCGATGGGAATACGAATGGCATCCGCAACCCGGCTCGCCCGAGGCGGATCTGTACGACAACTATCTGCGGCCGCGCGCCTATCTCACCGAATTGTAAAACCCGCGCGTTGAACTACAGACACATCTATCACGCCGGCAACTTCGCCGACATCGCCAAGCATGTCGCGCTGCTCGCTTGTCTGAACGCGCTCAAGCGCAAGGACACGCCCTTCATGGTGCTGGACACGCATGCGGGCCGCGGCGTGTATGACCTGCAATCGGCGCAAAGTCACAAATCACAGGAGGCCGAGCGCGGCATTCAGACCTTGCTTCAGCGCGGCATCGACGAACCGGCGCTGTCCGACTACTTTGCCGCGATTCGGGCGCGCAAAGGCAAGCGGCTGTCGCTGTACCCCGGATCGCCCGCGTTGATCGCGGCTGCGTTGCGTCCCCAGGACCGGGCCGTCTTTGTCGAATTGATGCCGGCGGAGGCGCGCGCCATCGAGCGCGAGGTGCAATCCGCGGGTAAGCTGAATACGCAGATCGAGGATGCGTATGAAAGTCTCAAAGCGCTGGTGCCGCCGCCGGAGCGCCGCGGGCTGGTGCTCATCGATCCGCCCTACGAAGAGGCAGACGAGGTGAAAAAGCTGCTGCGCAATCTCGCCGATGCCTATCAGCGCTGGCCCACCGGGCTGTACATGATCTGGTATCCCATCCGCAGCGCCGAGCAGCGCCGCTCCATGCACGCGCGCACCGAGGCGCTGCGCATTCCGAAAATGCTCTATGCCGACATCGCCGTGCATCCGGATGATGCCGGCATCGGTCTGGCGGGGAGCGGCTTGTTCATCGTCAACCCGCCATTTGGCATCGAATCGATTCTGCTAGCCGCCTACGATGCCATTTACCGGCATATCGCTGCCGCCGGCGGCTATGTGGAAATCGAGCGGCTCACGCCAGAAAAATACTGACGCCGGCGCAACGCGCCACTCACTTCATCCACCGAATCTCGCGCGCGACGCTGTCGGCCGTGGCCTGTATCGTGCCTTCGTCATGCCCGCGCATGATGACGGCAAGACTGCCATGGCCAGGCACCGGCACCAGCACACCCTGATAGCCCTGCTCGTTGAAGCGTTGCGTGTTGTTCACGTGCTCATGCGCCAGCACCATGACGGTGATGGGCCCGGCCGCGCTCTGCACCACCAGATGCGGCACGTGATGCATCCGGAACAGACAGCTTTGCGCATAGCTGACGCGACCCAGTCCCGACATCAGCTGCACGCCGGCATCCTTCAGAACCGCATCCAATGCCGGCTGCGCAATCAGCGCATCGGTCGGCGTCCAGGCCGAGGGCTCGTGCGCCATGTGCGCGATGACGGCGGCGGCCAGCGTGGTCTGCGCACTGCCGAGCCACAACACGGTGGCGATGCCGATGCCGCCGATGAAACTGGCGGCAATGGCGAGCCAGCGCCGGGACATGGGCGCGGCGCGGCGCGGCGTCAGCGGCACCACATTGCCGGGCATTGCGGCCATGCCTGCATCGATGCCCAGTGCCGCCTGCAACCGGTACTCGAAGCGCTGCAGGCGCTGTGTGTAGGCTGCGCAGATCTCGCAGGACTCACGGTGGACGCGCAGCTCCTCGCTGTCACTGGCCGGTTCGGCCAGGATCTGGCGGCGGTAGTCGGTACAGGTGATCACGGTTGCGGGTCCAGTTGCGCGTCCTCGCCCAGAATGGCGCGCAGTTGATGGCGCGCCCGGAACAGCCGCGTCAACACGGCCGGCTGGCTCAATCCCAGTTCGGCGGCGATTTCAGCGGTGGTGTAGCCCATCAACACCTGCAGCAACAAGGGTTCTCGATACTCCTGCGCCAGGGAAAACATGGCGCGGCGCACCTCCGCCAGGTCCTGGTTCTCGCCCAGAGCCAGCGAGGGCTCTTCACGCGCCACCAGCTCGTCGATGTCCACGGTGGGCAGGCGCTTGCGCTCGAAGGTGCGCGCATATTCGCGCCGGATGATGGTCAGCAACCATGGTTTGGCCGCCCTTTCATCGAGCAAGGCATCCTGCGCCTTCCAGGCCCGCAACAAACTCTCCTGCACCACGTCCTCAGCCAGTGCCCGGTCGCGCGACAGCCAAAAGGCAAAACGCAGCAAATCCGGCCGCAGGGCGCTGCAAAGCGCCTGAAACTTCGCCTGCTGGGTGTTTCCGCCGGATTGGCCCTTCATGTATAACACTTGCCGTTGGGACGCCCAAAAGGCCCTGCGCACGTCGGTGTGAGGGCTGGAACCGGAATAGTAATGCGTCCCAGGTAATAATGCTGCGTTCGCACCCGTTGAATTGCCAGGAGTCATAGCCCAGATGACCGGACTTTCCCACCTTGTATTTCCACAAACCCGACTGCGGCGGATGCGCCGCGACGAGTTTTCGCGCCGGCTGATGCGTGAAACGCACCTCACTGTGGATTCGCTGATCTACCCGGTCTTCGTGATCGAGGGCCGCGGCCAGCGGCAGAGCATCGACTCCATGCCCGGCATCGAACGGCTGTCGGTGGATGAGTTGGTGCGCGAATGCGCCCTCTTGGTGGCCTTGAGGATACCGGCAATCGCGATTTTCCCGGTCACGCCCGTCGCCAGGAAGTCTCTGGATGCGCGCGAGGCGTGGAATCCGGACGGGCTGGCACAGCAGGCCGTGCGCGCGGTGAAGAAGGAATTCCCGGATCTGGGCGTGATCACCGACGTAGCGCTCGATCCCTTCACCACCCACGGTCAGGACGGGCTCATCGACGACAGCGGCTACGTGCTCAACGACCTGACCCTGGAGACGCTGGTCCGGCAGGCGCGCTCGCATGCGGATGCCGGCGCCGACGTGGTGGCGCCCTCGGACATGATGGACGGACGCATCGGCGCGATCCGTGCCAGCTTCGAAGGCGCCAAGCTCGTCAACACGCGCATCCTCGCCTACGCGGCGAAGTACGCCTCCAGCTTCTACAGCCCGTTTCGGGACGCGGTCGGTTCGGCCGGGCAGCTGGGCAAGGGCAGCAAGCACACGTATCAGATGGACCCGGGCAATTCCGATGAAGCGCTGCGCGAGGTGCAGATGGACATCAGCGAAGGCGCAGACATGGTGATGGTGAAACCGGGCCTTCCCTACCTGGACATCGTGCGGCGCGTCAAAGACACCTTTGGCATGCCCACGCTCGTCTACCAGGTCAGCGGCGAGTACTCGATGATCATGGCCGCGGCCCGCAACGGTTGGATGGACGAGCGCGCCATCGCGCTCGAGACATTGTTGTCGATCCGGCGCGCCGGTGCCGATGCGGTTCTAACGTATTTCGCCAAACGCGCCGCTGAGTGGTTGAAGGACTAAGGCTTGGCGAAGCTCCAGGACAAGCCGGATCAGTATGGCGTGGTCGGCCACCCGATCGCGCATAGCTGGTCGCCGTTCATTCACGGCATGTTCGCCAAGGAATGCGCTCAGAACCTCACCTACCGGCTCTACGACATCGAGCCCGCCGACTTCCGGCGAGAGGCCCTGCGGCTGTTCACCAGCGGCCTCAGAGGAGTCAACGTCACGCTGCCGCACAAGGAATCGGCGGCGGAACTGGTGAATGAGATGACCGCGCGCGCCACGCGCGCGCAGGCGGTCAACACCATTGTGCTGCAAAAGGACAACTCTCTGCTGGGCGACAACACCGACGGCATCGGCCTGATCCGCGACCTGCAGGACAACCTCGGTCTGGAACTGGCGCACAAACGCCTGTTGATCCTCGGCGCCGGCGGCGCGACGCGCGGCATTCTGGCGCCGCTGATCGACACGCAGCCCGCGGCGCTGGTCATCGCCAACCGCACGCCGGTGCGAGCGCGCACTCTCGCCGCCGCCTTCCGGGACCTGTACGACATCCAGGCATGCGAGTTCAAGGACGTGCAGGGTCCGCCCTATGATCTGATCGTGAACGCCACCTCGGCCAGCCTGCAGGGACAGATGCCGGAAATGCCGGCAGGCCTGGTGAGCGAGGACAGCGTCTGCTACGACCTGGCCTACGGCCGCGGCCACACGCCATTCACGCTGTGGGCAAAGTCACTGTACGCGGCGCGCGTCTGCAAAGGATGGGGCATGCTGGTGGAACAGGCCGCGGAATCGTTTTATTTGTGGCGCGGTGTGCGCCCCGACACTCATTCGGTCCTGGAAGCCCTGACGCGCAAAGCCTGATCGGCGCGGTGCAGCTCCTTCACCTGCACGTAGTGGCGCGCGCTGTACAGCAGTGCGTCGATGTCCGACTGCTTCAGCTCACGCAGCCGCCGCGCGGGGTTTCCCACATACAGGCCGCGGAACTCCAGGCGCTTGCCGGGCGGCACCACGGCGCCGGCGCCGACGATGACTTCGTCCTCGACCACCGCACCGTCCAGAACGACGCTGGCCATGCCGATGAGACAGCGATTGCCGATGCTGGCGGCATGCAGCATGGCCTTGTGTCCGACGGTGACGTCATCGCCGATGATGAGTGGGATGCCGCCGTTGTTGTGAGGCGCTGCGTGCACCACATGCAGGACGCTGCCATCCTGGATATTGGTGCGCTCGCCGATCTGAATGCGGTTGACATCGCCGCGCGCGACCGCGAATGGCCAGATGGAGGAGTCGTGACCCATGCGAACGTGGCCGATGACCAGCGCGCTTTCGTCGACGTAGACCCGTTCGCCCAGCTGCGGCGCGACTCCCTGATACGTTCTGATGCTCATATCCGCAACTCTTCAGCGCATGGTGACGAGCTCTTCGGCGCTCGTCGGATGAATGGCCAGGGTGTCGTCGAAATCGCGCTTGGTGGCGCCCATGCGGATGGCCACCGCAAATCCTTGCAGCATTTCGTCTGCCCCCAGACCCAGGATATGGCAGCCGACGATTTTTTCCTCCGCCCCCGCGCAGATCAGCTTCATTTCAGTTCGCGGCTTGCGTTCAGTCAGCGCGTAGTACATCGATACGAAGCTGCTGGAATAGATCTTTACGTTGTCGCCATGCGCGGCGCGCGCCTGCGGCTCCGTGAGCCCCACTGTGCCGATGGGCGGATGGGTAAAGATCACGGTGGGTATCAGTGAGTAGTCCAGCTTTCGATCCTGCTTGCCGCCAAACAGCCGGTCGCTCAAGCGCCGGCCCGCGGCAATTGCCACCGGCGTCAGCGGCGCGCGCCCGGCCACATCGCCCACGGCGTAAATGCCCGGCACATTGGTGGCCTGGTATGCATCGGTGAGGATGAAATCCTGCGCATCGACATGCACGCCGGCGCGGTTGAGTCCCAGTCCATGGTGATCCGAGCAGCGCCCGACGGCCCACAGCACGCAATCGAATCCTTGAAAGCGCTGTTCCTCCGAGCTGAGCAACGTGATGCCGCCTTCTTCCTTGAGCAGCGCCCGGGGAATGACCTGTTCCTGGATGGCGATGCCGGACTTGCGCATCTCGCGCATCAACTCCTTGCCCAGCATGGGATCGAAGCTGCCGAGCACCTGACTCTTGCGGATGAACAGTTGCACCTCGCTGCCGAGCGAGGCGAACACGCCGGCGAACTCGCAGGCGATGTAACCGCTGCCCACCACCGCGATGCGCGACGGCCGGCGGTCGAGATCAAAAACTCCGTCCGAGCTGATGCCCAGTTCAGCGCCCGGCAGCATTGGCAGCGCAGGTTTACCGCCGGTGGCGATCAGGATGTTCGGCGCACTGAAGCGCCGTCCGTTCGCCTCCACCGTTCCGGCGTCGAGGAAGCTGGCGCGGCCGACGACATACTCGACTTTCTTGCCGGCGAGGTTGCGCTCGTAGATGCCGTTCAGACGCAGCACGTAGGCGTCGCGTCCTTGTTTGAAGGCGGCCCAGTTGATCTGCGCCGACGGCGACTCGAAGCCGAACCCCGCGGCATCTTCCAGCGAATCGGCGACGCTGGCCGCATTGAACATGATCTTCTTCGGCACGCAGCCGACATTGACACAGGTGCCGCCGAGCCGACCGGACTCGATGACAACGCTTTTGGCGCCGTACTCGGCCGCGCGCTGTGCACAGGCCAGACCGCCGCTGCCGCCGCCAATGACAATCAGATCGTAGTGCTGCGCACTCACTGTGAACTCCATCGCAAAGAGCCGGATTGGCACAATGATATACTTGATCCGTGTGCAAGGCCCCTTAAGGATTCGAGGACAAAACAATGATCGGCTTCGTCGTCGTGCTGGCGCTCGTGGTGGTCGGCATCGTTTACATGATCGGCATCTACAACGCCCTGGTGGGTTTGCGCGAGGGCGTCAAAGTCGCCTGGGCCAACATAGACGTGCTGTTGAAACAGCGGCACGACGAACTGCCCAAGCTCATCGATGCCTGCAAGCGCTACATGCAATTCGAGCAGGAAACGCTTGAAAAGGTCATGCGCGCGCGCAATGCCGTGTTCCAGGCCAGCGGCAGCGGCAATGTCGCCGCGGTCGGTGCTGCCGAGCAACAGCTGCGCAGTGGCATCGGTCGGCTGTTCGCCGTTGCCGAGAACTATCCGCAGCTCAAGAGCGATGAAACCTTCCGGCACCTGCAGACACGCATCACCGGGCTGGAAGAATGCATCGCCGACCGCCGCGAGTTCTACAATGATCAGGTTAACTTGAATAACATCCGCATCAAGGTCTTTCCCGACGCATTGATCGCAAGCTCGTTCAGCTTTGGCGCGGCGCAGTTGCTGGAATTCTCCACCGACGAAAAACGCGACGTGAATGTCGGCGCGCTGTTCGCCGGCTAAAACCGCCCCTTCGCCACCATGCGCGACGGCGATCAGCTTAATCGCTGGCTCCTGGAGCTCGCATTCGGCGCAGCGGCGCTGTATTGCCTGTGGTACGCATTCAAATCCTGGCGCAATGGGCGCGCGGTTCGCGACACACCCACCTCGCGTGTGCGCTCCGCCGCGCAGGGCTATGTCGAGCTTGACGGCCGCGGCGTGCTGGCGCCAGGCGTGCAGACGCGTGGGCCCCTGACACGGCTGCCGTGCACCTGGTGGTCTTACAAAATCGAGGAAGTACGATCGATGCGGCGCTCGCGTTCCTGGAGCACCATCGATCGAGGCACGAGCAGCAGCTTTTTCTATCTCGATGACGGCACCGGCCGCTGCCTGATCGACCCCCGTGGCGCGCAGGTTTTCGCGGTGGAGAAGACCGTATGGTACGGCTCAACGCGACAGGCGGATGTGCGAATCCCGGGCGAAACCTCGCTTCTCGGCCGGGTCGCCGATGTGCTGATGAGGGGCAACTTTCGCTACACCGAACATCGCATGGACGTCGGCGCACCGCTGTACGCGATCGGCTCCTTTCGCAGCGTCGGCGGCGTGACGGAGGTGGACCTCGACGCGGCGACGCTGCAGTTGCTGCGGGAATGGAAGCGCGACCAGGAAACTCTGTTGCAGCACTTTGACGCCGACGGCGACGGGATGTTAAGCGGCCGTGAGTGGGATGCTGCGCGCGAAGAGGCGCGCGAGCAGGTGCAGCGTGAGACGCTGATGCAGCCTGCCGCGCCGACCATCAACATGCTGTCGCACCCAGGCGACGGACGGTCGTTCCTGCTGGCGGCGGGCGATGCCGACAGCCTGGCGCGCCGTTTCGGCCTGCGAGCGGCTGGCGGCATCGGCGGGTTTCTGATTGCGCTCATGGCGCTCACCTGGATGCTCGAAAGGACCTGAGAGGCGGGTGCGCCGCCGGTGCCTTCTGTTAAGCTTTCCCAATGACAAATCCGCTGCTAGATTTCCGCTCGCTGCCGGCATTCGAACGCATTCAGCCCGCGCACGCGCTGCCCGCATTACAAGAGGTGCTGGCGCACAACCGCGCTGAACTGGCTCGCCTGGTGCAGCAGGAAAACCCGAGCTTTGATTCGCTGGTCGAGCCAGTGGAAGAGCTGGGGCACCGCTTGAGCCGGGTATGGAGTCCGATCGGCCACCTCAACGCGGTGGCCAATTCCGACGCCATGCGCGAGGCCTATAACGCCTGCATTGCGCTGCTCACAGACTACGCCTCGGAATTGGGGCAGAACGCGGCACTTTGCGCAGGCTACCGCAGCGTGCTGGAACGGGAAGGCGCAAGCCTGGAGCCGGCGCAGCGCAAGCTGCTGGAGAATGCGCTGCGAGACTTCCGTCTTGCCGGCGTGGACCTGCCCGAAGAGCACAAGACGCGCTATCGCGAAGTCATGCAGCTATTGGCGCAGCTGTCGAGCAAGTTTTCCGAAAATGTCCTGGACTCGGCGCGCGCGTACACACGAAGTGTCAGCACTGAATCGGAACTCGCCGGACTGCCGCAGAACGCGATCGAACGCGCCGCCGCGGACGCGCGCGAAGCCAAGCAGCCCGGCTGGCTGTTCAAACTGGATCAACCCACCTACACGACCATCATGACCAGCGCACAGAACGAGCAACTGCGGCGCGACATCTACGAAGCCTGGGTGACCCGATCCTCGGACACCGGACCGACCGCGGGCAAATTCGACAACGGTCCGTTGATCGAGAAGATCATGCCGCTGCGGCACGAAGCCGCGACGCTGGCGGGCTTCAGCAGCTACGCGGATTTTGCGCTGGCCACACGCATGGCCAAGAACAGCGCACAAGTGCTGGATTTCCTGGACGATCTGGCGCGACGGTGCCGGTTTGCGGCCGCTCGCGATTTCGAGGACCTGGAGAGTTTTGCCGGACGCAAGCTCTCGGCGTGGGACGTGGCCTACTACACCGAATGCTTGAAAGAAAGCCGCTTCAAGGTCTCTCAGGAGGCGCTGCGGCCGTATTTTCCGCTGCCCAAGGTGCTCAGCGGTCTGTTCGCGCTGGTCGAGCGGCTGTACGGGGTCCGCGTCGAGGAGCGCCCCGCCGGCGTATGGCATCCCAGCGTGCGCTATTACGATCTTGTTGATTCCGCCGGCAATGCGTTCGCCGGGTTCTATCTGGATCCGTACTCGCGGGGCGAAAAGCGCAGCGGCGCGTGGATGGATGAATGTGTGGTACGCAAGTCGCTGCCCAGCGGTGCGGCGCTGCCGATCGCGCAGCTGGTATGCAACTTCACTGCGCCCGTCAACGGCAGGCCCTCGCTGCTGACACACGACGAAGTCACCACGTTGTTCCACGAATTCGGGCATGGTCTGCATCACATGCTGACGCGGGTGTCCTATCCCAGCGTCGCCGGCATCAACGGCGTTCCCTGGGATGCCGTGGAGCTGCCCAGCCAGTTCATGGAAAATTTTGCGTGGCGCACCGAAGTGCTGCCGCTGATATCAGCGCACGTGGACAGTGGGGAACCGCTGCCGGCGCGAATGCTGGAGCAGTTGCTGGGCACGCGCACATTCGGCGCCGCGCTCGACACCGTACGGCAGCTGGAGCTGGCGTGTTTCGATTTCGAGCTGCACGTGAAGTTCGACCCCGCCGCCGGCGCCCGCGTGCAGGACATCCTCGCCGACGTGCGCAAGCGTGTGGCCATTGTGCCCGCGGCGCCCTTCAACCGCCTGGCCTCCAGCTTCGCGCATATTTTCGCCGGGGGCTATGCGGCCGGTTACTACAGTTACAAGTGGGCGGAGGTGCTCGCGGCGGATGCATTCGAAGCCTTTGAGGAAGCCGGCGTGTTCGATGCGGGCACTGCCAAGCGTTTCGTCGACGCCATCCTGTCGCGCGGCGGCAGCCGCGATGCGATGGAGGCATTCGTGGAATTCCGCGGCCGCGCCCCGGATGTGCGGCCGCTGCTGCGCCAGACCGGCATTGCCGCATGAGAGCGCCGGGCATCATTCTGCTGGGTTTGTTCGCGCTCGCCGCGCGCGCCGAGACCGCTTATGTCAGTGACGACCTGATCCTCGGTGTGTATTCGGAAAAGAACCAGCAGGGCTCGCGTCTTGCGACGCTGCACTCCGGTGCGAGTGTCGAGGTGCTGGTGCGCGAGGACGAGTTTGCACAAGTCAGCATGGGCAACGACAGGATCGGATGGGTGAAGGCCTCCTTTCTGACGGCGCACGAGCCTGCCGCGATTCGCCTCAAATCGCTCGAGGCGGAGCTGGCGCGCATCAAGTCCAGCACGCCCGCCATGGCCGAGGCAGCTGCCCGCAGCGAGCTGGAAACGCTCAAGCAAGAGTTGGATGCGAAGCAGAGGGAACTCGACGCGTTGAGATCGGCGGCGCCCGCAGCGGTACCTTCCCCCAACCGCGGTGATTCCATCGGACTCATCGTCATTGCCGGCCTGCTGTGTCTGGCCGCCGGGTTCGGTCTGGGTTATGCCGCGCTGGCGCGCCGCATCCGCGAGAAATTTGGCGGCATCAAGGTCTATTGACCTATAGCACCAGGCTGCCGATGCTGGTGCCGCCGCAAACATACAGCACCTGTCCGGTGACAAAGCCGTTGGCCGGTTCGGTGAAAAAACACACCGCGCGCGCCACGTCTGCCGACTCGCCCAGGCGCTTCACGGGCACGGCGGCGGCGAGCGACCGCTCCTTGTCGCTGTTCTTCTCGACGATATCGTAGAACATGTCGGTACGGATGGGCCCTGGAGCGACCACGTTCACCGTGATGCCCTCAGCGCCCAGTTCCATCGCCCAGGTGCGCGCCATGCCCAGCATGCCGGCCTTGGTGGCTGAGTACGCCGTGCGCGTTGCAAGACCCAGCGCTGCGCGCGAGGACAGCAGCACGATGCGGCCAAAGTGCTTTTCGCGCATCGCGGGCAGGAAAGCCTGAGTCAGTTGCAGCGCCGACCCCAGATGCAGCTCGAGCAGCATGTCCAGGTCCTCCAGGCGCACATCCGGCAGCAGCGCCGGCTTGATGATGCCGGCGTTGTGCACGAAGGTGGTCACCGAGAAGCGCGCGGCGATGTCGCGGGCCACGGCCGCGGTTGCTTCGCGGTCGGCCAGATCGACTTCGATGCCATGCAGCCGCGCATGGCGGATGGGCGGCGGACGGCGCGCCAGTGAGATGACCTCGTAGCCCCGCTCCAGCAGGTGCTGGCAGATGCTCAAGCCGATCCCTGCGCTGCCGCCGGTGACGACGGCGACGTGCGCGTTCGCGACATGCGCGTTCGCGACGTGCGGGTCTGCGACGTGCGGGTCCGTGGCTTTCCCAGGAGTCAATTCTTCATCGCGATGAGGCATGATCAGTCCTGCCGTTTTTTCATGGCGCGTACGTCGACGCAGTTTGCCTGAGCCGGCAGGCGCATTGCCATCTCGCGCAACGCAGCGCGCTGTATCTTTTGCGACAACGTCAGCGGCAGCGCCTCGACGAAGGCAACGTAACCAGGCGCCTTGTAATAGGCCAGCTGCTTGAGCGCGTACACGACGATGTCGGCGGCGACCGCGGCGCGCTGCGATTCGGGAACTGCATCATGCGTCACGACGCAGGCCAGCACTTCGTCGCCGCGCAGAGGATCCGGGGTCGCGGCGACCGCCGCGGCGCGCACCTGCGGGTGCCGGTTCAGAACGCTTTCCACCTCGACTGCGGAGATGTTCTCGCCGCTGCGCCGGATCACGTTCTTCTTGCGATCGACGAAATACAGACTCCCCTGCGCATCGCGCCGGACGACATCGCCGGTGTGGAACCAGCCGCCCTGCCACGCCTCCTGCGTCGCGGCATCGTCTTTGAGGTAGCCGGAAAAGAAATGCCGGCGCGGCTCGGGGCTCGCGCTTCGAACCAGCAGCTCGCCCGGCACATCGTCGGCCACATCGGCACCCTGCTCGTCGAGGAGCCGCGTGCGCACAAAACTTTCGGGTCGGCCGAAGCACTTGGCGCCCACATGACGTGGTTCGCGATTGGCAATGATCGTCGCCGCGGCGCCGGTTTCAGTCATCGCCCATGCCTCCAGCAGCGCAAAACCGAAGCGCTCCTCGAACACCCGATGATGCGCAGGATCGACGCCGGCGCCAAACCCGAAGCACACCGCATGCTGCCGGTCATCGGCGCGTGCTGCGGTGCTCAACAGCATGGCGGGCATGACGCCCAGGTAGTGAACGATGCTGGCGCGGCTTTCACGCACGCTTTGCCACCAGGTCGCGGGGTGAAAACGGTCCAGCTGCACGATGCAGCCGCCGCTGAGCACTGCCATCATGGTGGAACACGCCATGGCGTTCATATGGCTGAGCGGCAACGGCGTGATGACACGCTCCATACCAGGCCTCACGGCGCACAGGCCACCCACCGCCGCGTACCAGCGGCCGCAATTCAGGAAATAGTCATTGCTGAGCCGGCATCCCTTCGGCTTGCCGGTGGTGCCGGAGGTGTACAGCAAGGCGCACTCGGTGTCCGCGCCCGGCTCCGTACGGGCGGGCGGCGAAGGCGCGCGCGGCAAACCGCCGGTGCCCGCGCCGGTGCCCGCGCCGGTGCCCGCGCTG
>JANXOV010000109.1 GCA_025357635.1 Pseudomonadota bacterium | reverse complement strand
CACGTAACCGAACGCTGTCGTTAAATTCCCAGTTTAGTTCGCCGTTGATTTCCTTTTGTCGGATGTCGCGGATGTGCGCGCCGTTGCGGGTGATCGCAAAAGGCCCGGGATCCGCTGCCTGATTACACGGCCCCGCTGCCGGGATTCCCCCCTGGAGGGGCGGTGCAGAACCCGGCGCACCAATCGGGGTGGCGGTGTTTGGATCCACCGACGGGTCATTGCAGGCAACCCCCACGCGCGGTACGACGATGCCAGGACCGGTGTACCCCGCTGTCGTATTACCGGTCACTGGATTGATCGGAACACCACGAACGCTCACACCGTAATCGCCTGAGCCGTTGCCGCCGCCTTTCCAGTTGGCCACGCGCAATACGCCGCTCAGTCGTTCCGTCGGCTTGAAGCCGATCTGTAGGCGCACGTAGTCATCGTGACGGTCTTGCAGGCTGTTGCTCGGTTGGATGAGGTTCTCAATGACGCCATCGCGTCGATCTCTGTAGGCGCTCAATCGCACAGCGATCGAATCACTGAACGGATGATTCACGAAAAACTCAGTACGCAGACCGGAATAGTTGGTACCTGTCGCATCGAACCCGAAGCGCGTGGCGTCGAATTCCGGAGGATTGGTCACGACGTTGACTGCGCCGGCATAACTGTTACGTCCATTCAGGGTACCTGCAGGCCCACGCGTGACTTCAAGCCGACTTGTGTCAGTAAAGCCGGCTTGGAACTGAGAGGAAGCGAGACGCAGCATGCCATCTTGATACAGACTAGTACCGCCGCCGCGGCTGCCGCGGAGAATAATATTCACATCCGCGCCTTCCAATGAGAACTGCAGGCCCGGCACCAGCTGGGTCACTTGTTGCAGGTTGTACCCATTTCGGTCTGCCAAGTCATCGCTCGATACTGCGGTGATCGCGATCGGTACTTCCTGAAGATTTTGAGCACGCTTCTGGGCGGTAACAATGATTTCGCCCAGCGTTGCCTCTTGGGCCCTGAGATTCGATTCGCCGGATAGTGATAACCCTGCTGCAATACCCAATGCAGCGAATACGCGATAGCTGCTGTTCATTGCATCATCCCCTCGTATGTGTTTTAAACGGCTCGGATAGATGCATAATAGCCAACTGTACTGCGAATGCAACTTATCAGCTTATCGTGAGATACGAAGCTTGCATCAAAATGAGAAAGAGTCTTCATTAATGGGCGAATCGGGGATGCGCAATGGCCGTGCATCCGAAGTAGGGATGCGCACGGTATGAGTGCAAAACCAATGCTTCGAGACAAGCGTGCGGGCCGACCCCGTCTTGCAACCGACCAGCGCTCTCGATGGTATTGGATGGTACCGCTGCTCGTTTTGGAATTGATGGGATGCGCAGGGTGCGTCAAGGCTCCAGCGGGCCAGAACGCCTGTGGACTGCCCGAGCCCGCCGTCCCGACCAAAATCAACATCATCAGCTACGACAGTCCTGGCATGCCCTTCTTCGGGGACCAGATGGCGCGTTGCAGTTACGGGCGACTGCAGATCCGACATCAGATGCTGCCATTTGATGCGTTGGTCAATCAGGCGACAATCAGCATGTCCTCCTCCTCTCGGTCGCCGTACCACATCGTCCATGTCTACGATCAATTACTGGTCGAATGGGCGGGCAAGAAGTGGCTGGCGCCACTTGATGATCTGATCACCAAATACTGGACGAAGTATCGTCTATATGAAATTCCAACAAGTGTCTGGGAGACGATGAAGGTAAACGGGCATATCTACGGCATTCCGGCAATTCAAAACCCAGAAATTTTTGTCTATCGAAAGGATTTGTTTGCGAAGGACGGGCTGGTGGGACCGCGGAACATCGCCGACGTCAGTAGGTTGTGCGATGCGTTGCAGTCCAAGGAATCATCTCGCTACCCCTTGGTGATGATGTACTCGAAAATGTCCGACCATATCGCGTATGAATTCAACAACATGCAGCATTCGCTCGGTGGGCGGTTGTTTGGAAAGGATGGCTCGCCTCGTTTCAATGACGCTGTGAGTGTCAATGCGTTGCAAACCATGGTGTCGTTGTTCAAAAAGTGCGTGCACCCCAACGCGGTGAACTTCACCGTGGAGGATGCGTTGGTGGGGCTGCAACAAGGTCAATTCGTGATGGGGGTATTGTGGATGAACAATACCCCTCAACTGGATGACCCGACCGCTTCCAAGTTTGCAGGAAAATTTGGATTTCTACCCGCTCCCTCGGCGTGCGACGGATGCGCACCGGTCGGCTATTGGGCACAGGACAGCTGGGCGATACCGGCGAATGCGGGAGTCGATCGAGAATTGCTATTTCAGGTCGCGATGGAGGGCACGAGTGCGGAAAATCAAGCGCAAGCATCCAGCTTGACGCTCGTCACCCGACCCCGGGTTGCTGGAATTGAGCGAAGCCCGTACTGGCAGGCGGGCGTTGCCAGCATTGAACGCGGTGCCGTCGGATTCGAGCGCCAGCCCTATGCATATCTTGCGAAAGACGTAATCGTCCGCTACGGCATTGACGCTTTATTGGGTAAATTGTCCGCAAAGGAGGCACTGGAACGTGCCGCAGGCGATTACTGGCGAGCCATGCATGAGGAGGACTTCATCAAATGACGCGCAAAGAGTTTGCCGCATTTATCGCGCCTTGCGTCGTGTTAACAGCCACGCTATTGGTCGCGCCGGTGATTTACACGGTGTACCTCAGCTTTCACCACCTAAGCTTCGGCGGTCACCCGCAGTTTGTGGGGTGGACTAACTACCAGGTGCTGCTGGGGGACGATCAGGTGCGCGGCGCGCTAATCTTCACGTTGGCCTTTGTTCTTCTGTCGCTGCCGGTCCACACGATCCTAGGGCTTGCGCTTGCGTTGATGCTCGAGCGTGTGGGTGACAGGCTCCGCGGCCTTTTGATCTCTGCCTACGCGATGCCCTTTATCGTGACCCCCGTCGTCGGCACCTTGGTGTTCTCCTGGCTGTTTAAAGATTTCTGGGGCATCGTGCCGTACCTCCTCGACAAGGTAAATGTTCATATTTTGTGGTTTGCCCAACCCTGGGCTGCACAAACGATGGTGATTCTGTGGGGAATCTGGTGGACGTTCGGATTTAATGTGATGGTGCTCTATGCAGGACTGCAGACCCTGCCAGATGATCATGTGCGAGCGGCGGTCGTCGACGGTGCGAGCTACTGGCAACGTCTGCGCTACATTATCCTGCCGCACCTGATGCCATTTGTTTTGCTGATCTCCTTATTCAACGTGATTGACGGGTTTCGCGTCTTTGACAGCATCTGGGTCATGACGAAGGGCGGACCCGGTACCGCTACCGAGTCCATCGGCTATCTCACGTACCGCGTCTCCTTTGTTCTCCGGCAATTAGGCAAGGGAAGTGCTCTAGCGGTCTTGAGCATCGTGGGTACTTTCTTGTTGATATCACCGCTGCTCGTTGCGCGTTTTCGCGGGCAAGAGCGCGATTAACGGGGATTTTGCAACGATATGAAAAACCTAAATGCGCGCGCTGCACTGACGGATAAGGTTGTAATTGTGCCGTTGCTGCTCCTATTTGCACTGATCGGTTCGCTACCGTTCATTTACCTCGTAGCCATTTCGATTAAGACGCCGGTCGATGCGTTTGCAATGCCTCCTTCATTGCTGTTTCAGCCGACGTTCGCATCCTATTTGCAGTTATTGCATGACGGGCAATTTGGCCAATATCTGTGGAATAGCGTGGTTGTAACGGGTGCCGTAGTGTTGATCTCAACCATCATCGGCGCACTGGGCGGCTATGGCCTGGCGCGTTACGGAGGGTTGAGCAGCTTTACGTTACTGACCGTCGTGTTGGTACTTTATTCGCTGCCACGGTCTGCTGTCTTGGTGCCATTTTATCAACTAAGTCAGGCAAGCGGGATGTATGACACTAGGGTTCTGTTGATTTTGGTAATGGTGGCGGTCAACCAGCCATTTACGGTCTGGATTTTCGAAGGGTTTTTCCGCGAGATCCCACGGCAGCTTGAGCAAGCGGCGATGATTGATGGCTGCAATCGCTTGCAGGCGTTCATTCGCGTGGTGCTGCCCGTGGCCGGACCTGGCCTTGCAACCACCGCAATTTTCTCGTTGCTATTCGCCTACAACGAGTTCCTCTTGCCCGTCATCCTGGCGGGACCTGAATCATCGACCATGCCCGTGTTGGTCGCAGACTATGCAGGGTCGAGCGATTTGCGCCATTGGCCGTTGTTCGCCGCGGCGGCGGTAGCCGTGGCCCTGCCGCTGATAATCGTCATGATTACTTGTCAGAAATTTATCGTGCGCGGACTCGTCTCGGGCGCGGTCAAGGGATGAGATCGATTGGTGTTTATTTTACAGAAACATTGGAGTGCGCAACATGGCTGAACGTGAAAATCTGGAACTTGTACACCGCATGTACGAGGCATTGAATTCTCAAGACCTCCACGCACATGACAAATATTGGACCGAGGATATGATCTGGCACGGGCCGCCGGGGTTCGGAGATATACATGGGCGGGAAAATTTCAAAAGTCAGGTGATGAAGCCGTTTTACAAGGCATTTCCAGACTATTGCGCAAAAAACGACATTGAAGTCGCGCAGGGCGATTGGGTGTCCGCGACGGGTTATCTTACCGGCACCCACCAAGGCGAGTGGCTGGGGCTGCCGGCGACGGGGAAGTTCATGCGCATGCGCTTTTCGGATTTTTGGTTGGTGCGCAACGGACGGCTCAGCGAGAACTTCGTGATGGTCGACTATGTTGATGTCATGCGACAGCTCGGTGTTGACCTCATGCAGATGGTATCCAAGAGCCTTCCTTAACCGTCGCCTTTCTGCCGTTGCTTCAGAGTTAGAGGTACGACATTGGCACAGGTCAAATTGCGCGACGTTCGCAAGGTCTTTAAAAAGTCATTGGTTGTCGATGACGTGAATCTTGATATTGCCGACGGCGAATTTGTCGTTCTCGTGGGTCCGTCCGGCTGCGGGAAGTCCACCACCCTCAATATGATCGCTGGACTGGAGTCGGTGACCTCGGGAGATATAGAGATTGGAAACCGCGTAGTGACCTGGCTGCCTCCCAAGGACCGCAGGGTTGCCATGGTTTTTCAAAGCTATGCGTTGTATCCCCATATGACCGTGGCGGAAAACCTTGGGTTTGGTTTGAAAGTGAGCAAAATGGACTCAGCGGAAATCAAGCGGCGGGTAACCTCGGTCGCAGAGTCTCTGGCGATTGAGCCGCTCCTTGGGCGCAAACCCCGGGAATAGTCGGGCGGGCAGAGGCAACGCGTCGCGCTCGGCCGCGCAATCGTTAGGGATCCTGCCGTTTTCTTGTTAGACGAGCCACTGAGCAATCTCGACGCTCAGCTGCGGGGTCAAATGCGCATGGAGCTTAAGCAATTGCAGGAGCGGCTACGAGCCACGGTGGTGCACGTCACTCACGATCAGGTGGAAGCCATGACCCTCGGCAGCCGAATCGTGGTGATGGAGGGCGGCCGAATCCAGCAAGTCGGTGCACCCCTCGATGTGTATGATCAGCCGGCCAATCAGTTCGTCGCTCGTTTTATCGGCAGTCCTCCGATGAACTTGGTCCGCTGCCGTCTTGAGCGTGATGCAGGCACATTATTGCTGCGTGCGGAAGGGTTCCTCCTCGGGGTATCGCCACAGAATCGTAGCCTCATCGAACGTCGCGGCGCGAAGGAGGTGGTGGTTGGCGTGCGGCCTGAGCATGTGATGGTACGTGAGGGAGATCCTGTTGTCGGGGAATCACCTCTGATGCTCGCGTCGATTGCCGTGATCGAGCCGCTCGGCAATCAGACCCAACTCGGTCTGAGCGTGGGCAAGCTCACGCTTACGGCGGTGGTGCCCGCGGACCGCCGATTCCGGCCCAGGCAGTCAGTGCAACTGTTTGTTGATCCCGCCCGCGTGCTGTTGTTCGATGCTGGGCAGGGGGGTGCGGCAATTTGCTGATGAGCGCCGCTGCCGCAGACGGCGGTTGCAGATGGGACCGTAGTTCTCCTACGAATAAGACTGCGGATGCATAATGCAGGTCTACAAAAATTACAGAACCTCCGTCAAACCGGCCTAAGGCGTCAAAAAATCCCAATAAAAGAAGGCACATGAGTATAGCCACTAGACATGCATGCGCAGTCATTACTATGCTGTCAGTCCTGGCAGCCGCAGCCAACGCGTGGCGACCCGAACGATCAGTAGGAAGCGACAATGAGCAATGAACTTGAAGCCCGCCCACTCGGGCGCGGTGATATGCCGAGCGACTTCCATATCTCGCTGGCCGCTTACACGGGGCGAGGCACTGAGGCCGAGCAGCGCATCCCTGCGAATTTTGGACCCAGCCAGTCGCTCAAGGGCTTTGAGGCCACCTACCGCAATATCATCGACTATATCGTGCGAATTACGTATCGCATCTGGGAAGTGCGCGAGCCGGCGTACATCCGCAAGACTTATCACGCACAGTCACGCGTTTTTGATGATTACGGTCTGCAGCGGGGATGCGAGAAGATCGTCAAGGACACCGAGCACACGACGGGCGCATTTTCAAACATTCAGCTGCTGGCGGATGAGATTGTCTGGGCGGGCGACGATGACATCGGATTTCACACCTCGCACCGCACCATCATTCGCGGCACCAACGATGGGCCCAGCAAGTACGCGCCCGCGACGAATCGCGAGGTGAATGTGTGGTGTATTGCCAATTGTGTGGCGTTGCGAAATGAGATCTTCCTTGAACATGTTCTTTACAACACCTCAGACATGCTGCGGCAGTTGGGCATTGATCTTAAAGAGGCGGCAATCAAGCTGGCCGAAAGCAGACCCCCCGGATGGGGAACCGGAGCAGCCGATTGGGAGGCGTCTCGGGCGGCGGCGCGGCCCGCACGCCCCCTGTCGCTGGCCGAGCCGGTGACCGGGTTTGACGTCGATGCTTTCGTGCGACGTGGGCTTAATGATGCGTGGAATCATGGAGATTTCTCGCGGTTGACCACCACGCATGCAGCAGAACTCCTTTTCAATGGGCCCAGCGGCCGAAGTGGTGTGGGGCGCGCTGCGCATCAATCGTTTTTGACCGAACTACGTACCGCGTTTCCGAATCTGCGGCTGGATGTGGATGAGGTGTACTGGATGGGCAATGCGGGCGAGGGCTACCTTACCTCCGAACGGTGGAGCGCCGTGGCGACTCATTCTGGCAGCGGTATCTACGGCGCACCTACGCATAGGACGGTGCGTATTTGGGGCATTACGCAGCATAAAATCGTCGCGGAACGAATCGTCGAGGAATGGACGATGTTCAACGAGCTTGATCTAATGATGCAGATTTTCGGTCGGGTGGGCTGAGTACTCCTTGCAAGCGGCGTCTTCGCGCGACCATGCCGGTCAAATTAGTCAGCGCAGAGCTTACCGCCTGGTGCCGTCTACCGGCGCGTCTTATCGGTTCTTTTTCGCTAAAATAAAGTGTGGGCTCGGCATTGAAATCTATTTGCACTCGAAGCAGAACTTGCCGCTAGGTGAAAGTGGCGAGGCGTGGCAACGCGGTTAAATGGCTAATTCGTGACGACGCATTAGAGAGGTCATCATTACTTTGCGAGCGAGTAAATTTGATCTGCAGTCCGTCGTCGCCCCGATCTCGAAACATATGACTCGATCGAGCATTGCAAGTCGCGCTATTCTTGTGGGATGGGTTTACGGGAGCGGGCTGATCGGGGTCGAGCGCTGAGACAGGCGGTGCCCAGGTTTTGCGAACGCGCACGGCTACAGATGATTCTAGTTGTTGTCCTGGGTCTCGTGCCCGCGGCGGGTGTCTACGCGCGGATCCCCGCATCGGAGTTCATGGCCAGGTCCTTCCATGGCGGACTCGCCGAGAATTCAGAGTTTATGCCGCCGACCGATGCCAGACACGCAGACCTACCGTTCGCTGGGACGCTCAGACTCCGTGAGACAGAAATAACGACGGTTCCCGCAGCGTTTGAGTCTCGAAAGGTATTGGGCAAGGACGCGAAGATCTTTCCAGACGTAGCCATTTCATTCATCAGCGTGAATGGCGATTTGGTCCCCACTACCCAGGACGTCATGCTGCGCGGATCGCTGGGGGGCAGTCGCAGCCTCTGGGACGTAATTGTGCAACCGGGTCGCGTCTGGGCTGACATGCGTGACGGACAATGGTCACGCGCGTCATTTCCTTTTGCGTTGGTAAACGCACGCTCCGGCGAAACCCATAACGGTGTGGCGATGTTCCTTTATCGCAAAGGACGAGTGTCCAATCTGCGCTTTCAGATCGTTCAACAAACGACGCCATACTATGCAGGCCACTACTTCACCGCGACGGGTTTGGTCCCGGCAACGCTCGACGCCACGCCTATTGAGAACAGCGCTGGCGTCGCCAGGACTTACAAGCTGTCGCTAATGGATCGTATTCGTTTTGCGAGTTGGGAGGAGCTAGCGCGGAGCGTCGGTGCAGATCGGCTGGCCGGCTTCGATGATTCCGTTGCTGCCGATGCGGTGGTTCTCGCAGGCTTGGACTACGCGGGAACTTTCTATCTCAAGTTCTGCCGCGGTGCGGGCGGACCCATCCCCTGGTGTGATCGCGCGCGCTTCGGCGTGTGGTCGGCAACGAAGGCGCTAGTGAACGAACTCGCCTTGTTGAGGCTTGCGCAAAAATATGGACCGGAAGTTTTCGATTCCAAGATTCGGGACTATGTACCGAGTATTGCGCACTCTCCCGGATGGCGCGACGTACGCTTCGATGATGCCGCCAATATGAGTACGGGTGTCGGAGATGGGAGCGCGAAAGTTGATCCAAACGATATTTTCGATGGCGTTGCGACCTCTTATTCCAGCTGGCACGAAGCTCGATCTTCTGACGATAAACTTGCTGCTATTCTAAGCGCGGAACATATCTATTCCTGGGGTCCCGGTAAAATAGCGCGGTACCGCGATCAAGACATGTTCGTTTTGGGCGTCGCGATGAATAGATTCCTCAAAACCAAGGAAGGCGAGACGGCGGACCTGTGGGACATGCTCAAGCGGGAGGTCCTCGAACCCATTGGGATCCACTATGCCCCGACCAGTAGAACTCTGGAGCCGGATGGGCGTCCCGGACAACCGCTGATGGCCTTTGGCTATTATCCGAGCGTTGAAGATATCGTTAAGATTACACGGCTTTACCATCAAATGGGAATTTGGAATGGCCGGCAGCTGCTCTTCGGCCCAAGAATTTCAACGATTCTCAACGGACCCACCTCGCGCGGCCTCCCTACGGGTCAAGCGGGAAAATTTGGTGAGACTAATTACTTTAATGCATTCTGGCTGCCTCGTTATCATTCACCGGGAGGATGCAAAATCTCTTACCCGCGAATGCAGGGAATTGGCGGTGTCGTGGTCGCTCTTTTGCCTGGGCAGATGACCGGGATCCGCATCGGCAAATTCAGGACGGAAAGCAGTAAGGGCATTCACGCTTACGACACCGATGGGATGGCAGACGTAGCCGGCCGGCTGGGTGGGTACTGCGGATCGTGATCTCCAATCAGCGTCTTAGGCACCTGTTGGGTTTCCGCGCCCAGACACAATGGGTGCGCCCTTGAAAAAAGGGGGCGGGACCGTTCATGTCAATCCCATGTTAGACACACACGCGTCCAATCATGCGTTACATAATTTATGCAGGTTTGAACGTGAACGGGCAGCGCCTGTTGTACTTTAGGAGTATTCACGATTGACGCTCGAATCTATGAGCGCGTGAGTTTGCTCATCGCCTCTATGGCAGCGATTCACTTTATGAACTTATCTATCGCGGCAATCTCTCGTAAGCACGCCGTTAACCACGTTCTTTCCGATTGATGGTAATCGGACCAAGCTTCGCGGCGCAGCGATGGGCTGCGAGTCTGGAGTTGTCGATGTCCGAACTGATGTTGGAGAAGTTGAACGAGGCGGAGCGAGTCTGTGT
>JANXOV010000106.1 GCA_025357635.1 Pseudomonadota bacterium | reverse complement strand
CATTGCGACACCTGGCCCGATCACGCAGGCGAGCCCTCGGGGCACGGAACCTGGGTGCGCGAGGCCATCCTCGAAGGATTGATCGATCCGCGGCTGAGCATTCAGTTCGGGATTCGATCCCCCGCGCAACCTGAGACGCGTGACTATCTGCCCAGCCTTGGCGGGCTCGTGTTCGCGCAACGAGACCTGCGCGGACAACACAGCCCGCAACAGTTCGCCGTGCTCATCCAGCCATTTCGTGAGCGGTTTGACGCCGCGGGAAGGCCGCCCATCTATCTATCACTGGATATCGACTGCCTCGACCCAGCGTACGCACCCGGTACCGGTACGCCCGAACCTGCCGGACTGAGTACCTCGCAGGTCGTGACGCTGCTCGAGGTGATGTACGATCTTCCCTGGGCGGGGATGGACTTGTGCGAGGTTGCCCCGCCTTACGATCACGCGCAACTCACCAGCAACGCTGCTGCGACCTTGATTTGGACCTATCTATGCGGGAGACAAGCATCAATCAGCGCCCGCTAAGCACAGGCGCTGCGCACGCCTTCGTTCTTGCCGGCGGCGGCAGCCTTGGCGCCGTGCAGGTTGGCATGCTGGCCGAACTCATCGCCAACGGCGTGCGCCCCGACTTCATCGTCGGCGTGTCCGCCGGAGCGCTCAATGGTGCGTTCCTCGCACATGATCCGAGCAGCGCGATGATCCAACGGATGACGGCGCTGTGGAGCAAGGTGCGCACGCGAGACGTGCTCGGGCTGTCGTGGCAAACCTTGCTTGGACTGATCGGCCTGCGCAATCACCTGGTGCATGCCCAAGGACTGCGCCAACTGTTGGAGCGCGAACTGCCGTATCGCCACTTTGCCCAGACCGCCGTGCCGTTGTTCGTGGTTGCCGCCGATCAAAACACGGGCGACGAGGTGTTGTTGTCTGAAGGTGAAGTCATCGAAGCCGTGCTGGCAAGTACAGCCATTCCCGGCGTGTATCCCAGTGTTGTCGTCGCGGGCAGGGCATTGATCGACGGAGTGGTCGCCGCAGGAACGCCCATCGCGACCGCCGTGCGGCTTGGTGCCACGCGTCTGACCGTGCTGCCCTGCGGATTCACCTGTGTGCAGGCGGGCATACCGCGGCACCCGATCGGCCGGGCCATGCATGCCATCACGCTGCTCGGCGCGCGGCAACTGCGCAACGATTTTACTCACTACGCCGATCGTGCGCAGTTGTGTTTCATTCCGCCACTGTGCCCGTTGTCGAATTCTTCCTATGATTACTCACACGGCGCGGAATTGATCGGTGCTGCGCGCGAGTCGACACGCCGGTGGCTTGACGGGGGCGGCTATGAACGCAATGAGTTTCCGCACGAGCTGATCGCGCATAGTCACTAGCGGCTCGCCGAGATTGCCACATTCATGCCATCGGACTCTGCGTAGCGGTCGAACAGTTCCTACCACAGCGGATGAATGAACAGCGCGCAGGAGATCATGGCGGCCAAGCCCCGCACATGATTCCATCGAGTCCACTGCCTCTGATACTGCTGCCAGACGCGCGCCGCATCGACACTCTGCGCATCGACTGCCGCGAGCGCATTGTTGAGCGGTACATGGCACACCATGGTCACGCCGATGGATCCGATGAGATAGACAAGACTGCCCCACAGCAGATGCGCGGCGCCGCGTTCGCCCCACTGCATCACCGCGATGCCCAGAAGCGCAAGGCATGCCGCGGCAGTGCCAAAGAAGACTCCAACGAATGAGGGGTTGATGACAGCGGTGTTGATCCTTTGCATGGCGCGTATGCCTTCCACCATCGCCAGCGCTTCCAACGCGCGCATGACGAAACTGGAAAAGGCAAAGAAAACACCGGCGACCAGACCACTTCCTAAGGCTGTGAACACGATCAGAAACACCAGCCAATTTGCCATGGGGTCGCCTCAGGTTTTGACAGTGACGGAATGCACGAGCGACACCAGCAATCCGCAGAGGCCGCCGATGATGAGCAATGCGGCCAGAAAAAGCGGCAGACGGTGGCTCGCGTGCGCATGATCTACCATGCTCGCCCAGAAAACCCCCATCATCAGCGCTGTCAGCGACAGCAATGTGCGCCGTCTGATCTGTGCCGGTGACGGCGGTGTCGCAGCCTTGGTGGGCGCTACATAGTTGATGTCGGGCGAGACGCCAAGCGGCGCGCCGCAACCAATGCAAGCGGCCGCCTTGTTGCTCACCGCTCGTCCACATTCGCTGCAGGTCACCATCGCCATGAATGCCATTCCATCAATGTCCGGAAACGCTACAGTGCATCATCCCACTGATTGCAGAGGCTTTCGAGAAATTCGCGGGGCATGGGCAGCCTTGCGGGTTGCGTTGACATGGCATGGCGCGCCTTGCAAAGATGGCCTCATCGCATCGTTCCTACCGCCTGATTCAGCAGGACCAAAAAAATGACGACCAGCTCTCTGCCCACCCATGCCCGCGTCGTCGTCGTCGGTGGCGGCGTCATCGGCACTTCCGTGGTTTATCACCTGGCTTTGATGGGATGGAAGGACATCGTCCTGCTGGAGCGCGACCGGTTGACTTCCGGCACCACCTGGCACGCCGCCGGATTGATGGTCACGTTTGGCTCGACCTCGGAAACTTCCACGGAAATGCGCAAGTACACGCGCGATCTGTACAGCCGCCTCGAAGCCGAGACCGGCCAGGCCACCGGCTTCGCACCCATCGGATTCATCGAAGTTGCCGCGGACAAAGACCGGCTCGAGGAGTATCGGCGCGTTTCCGCGTTCAACCGCTACTGCGGCGTCGACGTGCATGAACTGTCGCCGCAGGAGGTCAAGGAGCTGTTTCCCTTGACCAGCACCGAAGGCATGGAGGCCGGCTTCTACGTCAAAGAAGACGGTCGCGTGAACCCGGTCGACGTCACCATGGCGCTGGGCAAGGGCGCGCGCCTGCGGGGCGTTAAGATCTTCGAAGGCGTGCCGGCGCTGGGCGTGTTGCAAGAGCGCGGACGCGTGAGTGGCGTACGCACGGCGCTCGGCGATATCCGCACCGACTACGTGGTCAACTGCGCCGGCATGTGGGCGCGGCAGTTTGGCGCCTTGGCAGGGGTCAACGTTCCCAATCAGGCCGCCGAGCACTACTACCTGATCACTGAAGCGATCAAGGATCTGCCGCCAAGGATGCCGGTACTCGAAGACCCTGCCGCCTATGGCTATTACCGCGAGGAGGGCGGCGGCCTCATGGTCGGACTGTTCGAACCCGTGTGCGCGCCTTGGAAGATCGAGGGCATCCCGGCGGATTTTTCCTTTGGCGAACTGCCGCCGGACTGGGATCGCATGACCCCGTTTCTGGAGCGTGCCATGGCGCGCGTTCCCATCACGACCCGGGTCGGCATCAAGAAGTTCTTCTGCGGACCGGAGAGTTTTACGCCGGACCTGCGGCCCATCGTCGGCGAGGCGCCCGAATTGCGCGGCTATTTCGTTGCGGCGGGACTGAACTCGGTCGGCGTGCTGACGGGAGGCGGGCTGGGCCGCGTCATGGCCCACTGGATCATCAACGGCACGCCGGATGTGGATGTCACGGGATTCAACATCGACCGCCTGCAGACCTATCAAGCCAACCCCGAGTACCGGCGCCAGCGAACGGTCGAGTCGCTTGGCATGGTCTACAAATGTCACTATCCGACGCAATCGCTGCAATCTGCGCGCGGCGCGCGCAAGTCGCCATTTCACGAGCGGCTGGCGGCCGCCGGCGCCTATTTCAAGGAAGTCAGCGGTTGGGAAAGTCCGGATTGGTATGGCACGCCTGGCAGCGGCGAACCTGACCCGGGGCCCTTGTCCTGGGGACGGCAATCCTGGTTCCCGCGCTGGCAGGCTGAGCACCGCGCCGCGCGCGAGAACGTCATCGTCATGGACATGTCCTTCATGGGCAAGTTTCTGGTGCAAGGCCGCGATGCGGGGCGCTGTCTGAATCGCATCTCGGGCAACAATGTGGACGCGGCCAGCGGACTCATCACTTACACGCAATGGATGAACGAAACCGGCAGACTCGAGGCGGATTTGACGGTCACGAAGCTCAGCGACGAGAAGTTTTTCGTCGTCGTCACCGACACCATGGTCCGGCATGCCGAGACCTGGATGAAACGAAACATCCCGCAAGATGCGCACGCGGTCGTCACCGACGTGACCTCGGCCTACGGCCAGCTCAATGTGCAAGGCCCGCGCTCGCGGGAGTTGCTGCAGATGATCACGACTGAAGACCTGTCAAACGAGGCATTTGCGTTTCGGACCGCGCGCGAGATCGACATCGGCTTTGCGCGCGCGCTGTGCGTGCGCATCACTTATCTGGGTGAACTGGGCTACGAACTCTACATTCCCTGCGAGCAGGCGCTGCATGTCTATGAACGCGTGGTCGAGGCCGGCAGGCAATTTGGTCTGGTGCATGCCGGTCTCAAGGCGCTGGGAAGTCTGCGTATGGAAAAGGGCTATCGAGACTATGGGCATGATATCGACAACACCGATGACCCGCTGGAGACGGGTTTGGGATTTGCATTGGACTTGAAGAAATCGTGCGGCTTCATCGGCAAGGAGGCGGTTCTCGCCAAGAAGGCGCGCGGGCCGCTGTTGCGGCGTTTGGTTCAAGTGTGGGTGAAGGACCCCGAGCCGCTCATGTATCACGCTGAAGTGGTGTGGCGGGATGGAGTGCCGGTGGGCTATGTACGCGCCGCCTCTTACGGACACACGCTGGGCGGCGCAGTCGGCCTGGCGATGATCGAACCGAAGGTTGCGGTGGATGAGGCCTATCTGAACTCCGGTCGCTGGGAAGTGGAGATCGTGGGCAGACGGTATCCTTGCTCGGTAGCGGCCAAGCCGCTGTATGACCCGCAAATGATGCGCATCAAAGCATGAGCAGGGCATCGGACAATCATCCACCGGCGCGCGAAGGACCCTTGAACTGCGAGGTGATCCACCCCAGATTGGCTGGGTACTCAGCGGCAATGAGGCAATTCCATGGCCACCTCGGATTCCGGGGCAATGAAGGTTGTTTGTCCGGCGTGCGGCCAGCGCATCCGGATTCCCGCGGCGCGCATGGCCGATCACCCTCGCTGCGCATCGTGCAAGACGCCGTTGTTCGGCGGGCATCCGGTCACTCTGGATGATGCGACCTTCGACCGGTTTCTTCAGGATACGGACCTGCCCTTGCTCGTGGATTTCTGGGCGCCGTGGTGCGGACCTTGCCGTACGTTTGCGCCCCTCATCGAGCGCGCCGCTTCTGAATTCGAGCCGGCACTGATGGTGGCCAAGCTTGATACCGAGGCTGCGCCCGCGGCGGCCGGCCGACTGCGGATTCAGAGCATTCCCACCATTGTGCTGTTCAAGCAGGGCCGCGAATTGGCGCGCCAGTCCGGCGCGATGCCGTGGGCCGCTCTGTCGGCGTGGATTCAATCACACGGAGTGAAGCTGCGCACGGGCAGTTAGGTGGATGCGCCGATTGCAATTTGCTCAACGCAACTCGCGCAGCACATTGCCCAGGCGGTGAATCTCATCCACGGTGTTGTAATGCACGAGGGACGCTCGCACTGCACCGGTGTGCGTGGGCAGATGCAGTCTCTTCATGAGCCGAGGAGCATACATGTGGCCATCGCGGATTCCGATATCGGCGCGCGCCGCGGCTTCAACAACGGTCTGTGGCAGGATGCCGGGCATGTTGAAGCAGAACGTGGGTACGCGGGCCGACACACGGGCGGGCGTGTCGATGCCGTAAATCTGCGCGCCGCAGTCTTGCAGCACGCGGCCTAATTCCAATGACAATTGCTGCTCGTAGTGCTGTATCGCGAGCATCGCAATGCGAGTATCCGCATGCAGCGATTCAGCGGTTGCGGCGCCGGTCTTGTGCGCGAGCATGCGGCCGATTTGTGCCAGGTACTGTACCGCGGCATCCATCCCCGCCACATTCTCGTAAATGAACGTGCCCGCCTCTATCTTGCCGGGTGGCACATCCGGGATGAAATCCTCCCGAAACGTCGGCAACCTGGCCAACAAGTCGTATCGGCCCCACAGGAACCCCATGTGGGGCGCGAAAATCTTGTAGCCGGAACAAACCAGATAATCACAATCCAGCGCCTGCACATCGAGCGGGCCATGCGGCCCAAAATGCACGGCGTCGATAAATATTTCAGCGCCAACGCCGTGGACCAGATCCGCCGCCTTGCGCACGTCGACGATCGAACCCAGCGCATTGGAGGTCAGTGTGCAGGCGACCAGCCGGGTGCGCTGCGACAGCAGAGGCGCCAGATCATCCGTATGCAGACAGCCATCGGCGCGAATCTTCCACCACACAAACTTGGCGTCCATGGATTCCAGCGCCAGCCATGTGGCGACATTAGCCTCATGATCCAGATCCGTCACGATGATTTCATTCCGCGCTCCCAGCGTCTGCCCGATGGCCAGGCTGATCAGGCGGATGAACGACGTGGCATTCATGCCGAAGGCGATTTCCTCGGCTTTACTGGCGTTCAGGAAGGCGGCGACGCTGCAGCGGGCACGCGCGATGCTGGTATCGACGGCGATGCTGCGCCGGTAGCGACCGCCGCGCTGCACATTGTGTTCGATCAGGTGCTGGTTGACGGCATCCAGGACGCCTTGTGGGACTTGCGCGCCCGCCGCATTGTCGAAAAATATGAAAGTGCCGGCGCGCGTCAAGGCCGGAAACTGCTCGCGCAGTGCCTGTGCGGGAAAGGCCGGATCCCTGGCAGTCGCCGCGCCGCCTGCTGCCAGAGCGTTCATCGTTGGTCTCCATCGCTTGGGCACCAAGCTGCACAGGATTATAGGTGAGTCCTGCTCGGCGGCGGCCGAAGAGATTAGCCCCTTCGCACTAAAGTCATAAGGTAGATGCTTGCGCGATAGCATCGAACTGGTTCTGCGACAGGTCGCACAAGCCAACGGGATTTACACCATTGTTGGTTTGTCATAATTAATGTTATGCGTAGTAGGAGTGTGATACCCAAATAGAAATGTCCGCTTTGAGCTGCTTTAACTCGCAGTCTCTCCTGTCCTTTTTGGACCTGGGAGATTGCTAATGCGCCACGCAGCCAGGCTAACGGTCTGCAGGCGATGATCACTTGATTGAAACTCGCAGACTGCCGGATCTATATTCCCCGATAGCCGTTGTCATATTCCCCAACAGCCGCTACCATGTCGCTCGTGAGTAACTACCCGAGACAGGCCGAAGCAAGCGTACGCCGGGCACTCACCGATACACGAGTGGTTGCGATCACAGGGCCCAGGCAATCTGGAAAAACCACTCTGGCACGTCGATTTGCGGAATCTGGCAGGGCATATTTCACGCTGGATGATCGCGCAACCCTCGACGCAGCGCTTGGCGATCCTGTTGCATTCGTGCGTAACATCGATCGTGCCATCATTGATGAGGTCCAACGGGCACCTGAGATCTTGCTTGCCATCAAGCGCAGCGTCGACGAGGATCAAAGATCAGGCCGATTTCTGCTCACAGGCTCGGCCAATCTTGCGACCATCGCGACCATCCGTGATTCGCTGGCGGGCCGCATCGAGACGACAACCCTATATCCTCTGTCCCGATCCGAACTGCGGCGTCGCAAACGGCCCACATTCGTCGACAAGGTGATGAACGGCGCGATTCCGTCACCCGAAGAAACATTGACGCGGGAATCTCTAGTTCGAATAATCACCACCGGCGGCTTCCCCGAGGCGATCGGCCGCAAGACAGAGAGGCGCCGGCAAGACTGGCATCGCGCCTACCTCGACTCTGTGTTGGGGCGCGACTTGCCTGAAATAGCCAACCTGCACGGCAGCTCGCGCCTGCCGCGCCTGGTGACAATCGCTGCTCAGTACGCGGGGCAACTCGTAAATCTTACTGAAATCGGCCGCGAAACAGCTCTCGACCACAAAACCGTCGACCACTACCTGCAAATCCTCGAGCAGCTGTACCTGTTGAAACGATTGCAGCCTTGGCATCGCAACGAGCTGTCGAGAATAGTCAAAACCCCGAAGCTGCATTTCATCGACAGCGGACTACTAACGGCATTGCGCAGCTACTCAGTTCGTCGCTTGGCGCAAAACCCAACGCTGTTAGGGCCGGTCCTGGAAGGATTTGCATTTTCAGAACTGCTCAAATATGTGCTACTGGCCCGCGAGCGTGTCGCGATTTACCACTATCGTGATCGCGATCAACTGGAAGTGGATTTCGTTCTTGAACACGAAGACGGCCGCATTGTCGGCATCGAAGTGAAAGCGAATGCCTCCGTGACGGGCCGTGACTTCCGTGGCCTCAATCGGCTGGCCGCTTCGGCGGGCAAGACATTCGTCCAAGGCATAGTGCTTTACGACGGTGAGCAAACGATTGCGTTTGCTGAGAACATGCGCGCTGTTCCTCTGCCGAGCCTTTGGGCCTAATCGCGCGCTGCGGACGCTACCACTCGATCACCCGCAATCTGACTGGTTAGGGCACGATTCCGAGCTCGCGCCCCGCAATGTAATCGCGCCAAGCGACGGTAGTCCGGCCATTGCAGGCCGAGCGTTCCCGTCGCCAGTAGCAGTGCCGCCGGACTCGATAACATCGGGTAGTGAGTGCACGGCGCCGGAGCAGTACAGGTTCGAGTTGCCGCTTAAAGCGCGGGCACCGCCTGTACACGGGTGTTGGCGGGCGGCTGGATGTCCGGCGGCATATCCTGGCCAACGGGTCGATCGGGGCAATGCCTCTCGAGGGTGGGTTCGTTCAGCATGAGGCCGGTACGCGCACAGCCAGGCGCAACCATCCCTTAACTGATGTCCTTGTCGCGCCCGGCTTCTGCTTTGTACCGCTCGCTGCGGCCGAGCGTCTTTCCCAATTCGTTGATCAGCTCGAAGAAAAATTGCCCGTCCTTGGCGACTCTGCGTAAGAAGCGCTTTTCTTCAGATGCGTTTTTCTTGACCGCGGCGATGCAATTCAACGCCACGTCCTTGTCCTTGAATACCTCACTTGTCAAAATGACTTCGTGATTGCCCGCTTTGAGATTCCACACGTACTGGCTGCGGGCGGCCGCCTTCAATTCAAAATAGGTAGTCACGCGCCACTCCTGTTGAATCCACGGCTTAAGCGACCCAAGTTACGCAAGCCGGCGGCCTCTCGTCAACCCAGGGTCCATGATCCACAATGAGTTGTTCCTACACGTTATCCCCAGGGGCGGTGGATAACTCTGTGCGTAACCCGCGCCGCAAACCGTATTCCAATTGACTGATCAACGCGTTGCGAATCGTGACGAAATTGTGACCAACGAGATCACTCGTCGGTGCGCCGGAAGTATCGATTCTACTTATCCGATTGTTGAACCGATCGTAGAAACTCTACAATGTGATCGATCAATTCAGCGACGCGACGACGACGTGCGGCATCTTCTCCTTCGAAGCCATAAAACTCCAATCCCCACACCGGCATCGCCGAGCTGCCGTGAGCAAGCCGGGTCTTGCGTCCATCAATGATCTGGTGAATCTCTTCGGCGGGAAAAACTCCGCCGCGCCGTCGTGTGAGCAAGGTCAGGTCCGGCACCTTGTTCCGCAGGCTCGATGCAACGGGTCCATCGCCGTGGCCTTTAAAGCCATGACAACTCGCACAGAACTCTGAGTACAGTTCCCCACCGGTCAGATCCGGCGCCTCGCCCGCTTTGCAATGCAGGCTGAACAGCAGCGCTGCAGAGCCGAAAAAGGCAAACAGGCGGCCCGATGCGATTGACGAAGACTTCATGAAGCTCTCCACAGCTGAGTACGGAGGAAGGGATTCAATATATCGCGAATCATCCCACTCATCGGTAAGATAGCTTGCAGAATCGTACTCGATGGCCGCGAAGGAACCATCAATGCACACAGAAATCGTGAAATACATGGCCGATGGCTTGTCGATGGTCAGCCATTTGTATTTCGACGAACGCCAAACCGGGCCGCGGCCCGGCGTCTTGGTGTTTCCAGAAGCCTTTGGGCTTGGCGAGCACGCCAAGTCACGGGCCGAACGGCTTGCCGGCCTTGGCTATGTGGCGCTTGCGTGTGATCTGCATGGCAATGGGTCCATGGTGAACGGCTTGGAGGCCGTGATGGCCATTCTCGGGCCAATGATGGCCGATCCTGTGCACACGCGGGCGCGCGCCCGCGGCGGATTCGACGCCTTGACCGCGCGCGCCGACGTCGACGCGTCGAAGATCGCGGCCATCGGCTACTGCTTCGGCGGCACGATGGCGCTCGAACTGGCACGCAGCGGCGCCACCCTCGCCGGTGCCGCTGGCTTTCACAGTGGACTTGGCACGGCAAGACCGCAGGATGCCAGGAACATCAAGGCCAGGGTTCTGGTGTGCATCGGCGCCGACGATCCGGGCATCCCGCCGGAGCAACGCGCGGCGTTCGAGCAGGAAATGCGCGCCGGCGGCGTCGACTGGCAGATGCATCTGTACGGCGGCGTGGTTCACAGCTTCACCAATCCCGCCGCGGAAAAGTTGGGCCGTCCCGAGTTCGCGCGCTACGACGCCACTGCGGATGCCCGTTCCTGGGCATCGATGCAGAATTTCTTCACAGAGATCTTCCGCTGAAGAGCGCCTCACCATTGTTTGCTTTTCAAACGCGCAGAATTTGCGCACAATACGCACGTGTGCATCGACACCCCGGAGCCGGCGGGCGCGTCTCGTTAGTCCTGCGTTAGCCGGCTCCGTTCCAATGCGTCAATGCGACCTGCGCCAGATTGCCTCCGGCACCCTCGAGCACTACGAGCGCCGGGCCGCGCAGTTTCGCGACGGCACGCAAGATCACGATGTCAGTCAGAACATTGCCGCCCTGTTGCGGCACATCCAAGGCGATCCGCCATTCACGATTCTGGATCTGGGCTGCGGTCCGGGGCGCGACCTCAAGACGCTTGCGGCGTTGGGGCATGTCCCCATCGGTCTGGACGGGGCAGCGAGCTTCGTTGCGATGGCGCGCGCCGAGACCGGCTGTGAGGTATGGCTGCAGAATTTCGTGGATCTGGACTTGCCAACAGGACGGTTTGACGGCGTGTTTGCGAATGCGTCGTTGTTTCACATTCCCACACTGGCGCTGCAGAGGGCGTTACGAAGTCTGCATGCGGCGTTGAAACCTGGTGGCGTGCTGTTCAGCTCCAATCCCCGCGGCGAGAATCAGGAGGGCTGGAACGGCGAGCGGTATGGGGTGTACCACGATCTCGAGGGCTGGCGGCGCCATCTTACGCAAGCGGGATTTGCGGAGTTGGAGCACTACTACCGGCCTGCAGGATTGCCGCGCGAGCAGCAACCGTGGCTCGCCAGCGTCTGGCGGGCGGCCGTCAATCCAGTGGTTTCAACCGATCTTTGAGCGGCGTCCCAACATCTTGAATCGCCTCGTTTGCGGCATCATCGCCCGAGTTCATGACGAGCAGAACGATGATGTCGTGTTTGGGCATGATGCGCACGTCGGCGACCCAGAATCCGTTGCTGCCGCTATGCGTCAGGATCAAGGGGGAGCCGTCGGGCTGCATCTTGACGCCCCAGCCCAGGGCGTAGTTGCCCGAGACCGGCGTGTGCAGCTTGCGGCAGGTGTCCGCCCGAAGCAGGCGCCCGTGACCATGAATGCCGTCCAGTTGATCTTGCGCAAACAGCATCCAGTCGTTGAGCGATATGTTGATCATGCCGGCCGGGCCGATTGCCGGCGGATTGTCGGAATTCGTCGGATCCACGGGGGTCAACTTGCCCGCCTTGTCCACATGGCCAAGCGGCTGATCCAGTTTGCCCGGCGTGGCCGGTTCACCAAACCCCGCATTCTTGATCCCGAGCGGCACGAACACCTGTTCGCGGATGAGATCTTCCCACGCCTTGCCGGTGCGCAATTCGGCAATCGCCCCTGCAATGATGAAGCCCAGGTTCGAGTATTCAAACTCGCCGGCTTTGGATGCGGGCGGCATGGTCAGATACTTGCGCGCGATTGCCGCACGCTGCGCCTTCAGTCCATCGGCCGTCTTGATAACCGCCAATAGCGCCGGCAAATCCTTATCGTCAGTCAGCGGCGGCAGCCCGGCGGTATGGCTAAGCAATTGCGTGAGGGTGATGTTCCGATACGCCGGATCGATGTCTTTCGCAAAGGCGGGAAACAAGGCGGCCAGCGTGTCCTCAAATCTCAGGGCATGCTGCTCGACCAGACGCGCAATCATGGTCGAGGTGAAGGCTTTGGTGTCGGAGCCGATGTGCCAGCGATCGTTCAACGTTGCCGGTTCCAGGTGGCCCAGTGCGCGCACGCCAAGAACCGATGCGGCTGCAACCTTGCCTTGAATCTGGATCATCGCGGCAACGGCCGGAAGGTGGTCCTTGGCGCGTGCCGCAGCCAGTGTGCGTTCGAGAAAACTCTGCAGCTCGTGATCCGCGCGCGCGAATCCGGGAACGGCGAGCACCAGCAGGAAAAGGCAGGCTTTCGAAAGCATAGGCATCGCGCACTCCGGCAACAATCGCATTGAATTTGCCCCCACCGGCCCAATCAATCGTTCACTGGGGGCGATGGCGTACGATTGATGAACGCAAGATGTTAACAACGGATCATCCCCAGGGCTACGCAATCGTGTTCCGCGGTTCGCGGACTGCCTGCCTGGAATTTGGCCTGGTGCTCGAAGCCAAAGCGATCCCCTATGAGCTGCTCGAGTACGATGCCGCGTGGGCGCTATCCGTGCCGCCGGAAATCGCAATCACTGCGGGCGAGGAACTGGCGCGCTATGCACAAGAGCGCACGATCCGCCGCGAGCGCCCCCCCGCTCTGGTGCCATTTGCCGGCGCCGCTGCCGGTTCCATCGGCTATACGGTGGTCTTGCTGCTGATCGCTTATTGCGCAGGGATCTCCCTGTTCGGTGTCGATTGGTTTGCCGTGGGGGCATTGGAGCACGGCATGCACGGCAGCCACGACTGGTGGCGGGCGGTGACGGCGCTGACGCTGCACCTGGATCAATTGCATCTGCTCAGCAATCTGCTGTTCGGCGTCGGTGTGGGAGCGGTCGTCAGTTCGATGTTCGGGCCCGGCGTTGCGTGGGCGAGCATTCTCGCCGCGGGTGTGTTGGGTAACTGCCTTGAGATGCTCATCGCGCCGCTGGATCATCGAGCCGTGGGCGCATCGACCGCCGTGTTTGCCGCGCTCGGACTGTTGTCGGGTTTCGGCTGGCGGCGCCAACTGACGCTGCGCGAACGCTGGATGTACCGGTGGGCGCCGCTGATCGCCGGCGCTTGCCTTCTGACCCTGTTAGGAGTGGGCGCCGAACACGTCGATGTGCTGGGACATCTGCTGGGATTTTTGTCCGGCGTCGCGCTTGGCTGGATCTATGCCCGCGCCGGGATGCCGCGCGGCCGCGACGCGCGGGTTCAATGGGCGGCTGCGGGAGCTGCGCTCACCGTGGTGCTCGCCGCCTGGTTCATCGCGCTGCAGCCTGCGATCAAGCTGCTGTAAACAGCCGGCGCTTCGTTCATGCAAATGCCAGCACCCCGTCGTCCACGGCGCCAAAACGCAGTATCAGCAGGTCTTTGATGTAGTTCTGGTTCAGCTTCCACGGCGCTCGGGAACCTTGTTTCGGCAGCAGGTGCAAGGAACGTGCAAAGTAGCCGGATGAAAAATCAACCCAGGGTTCTGTGGTGATGCGGGCATCGGTATTGAGCGCAATGCACGCATTGATGCCGTGTTTGTCCATGTAGTTCAGCAAACGGCAGACGTATCGGCAGATCAGGTCGCATTTAAGGGTCCACGACGCATTGGTGTAGCCAAACGATGCGGCCAGATTGGGCACGCCGCTGAACATTACGCCCTTGTAACTCATGGTTTTCGACAGGTCCACCGGATTGCCATCGACACTTAATTGCAAACCGCCCAGGACCTGCAGGTTCAGGCCGGTGGCGGTCACGATGAGATCGGCTGCGAGTGTTTCGCCTGACTGAAGGTCAATGCCGGTTTCGGTGAATGTCCGGATCTGGTCCGTGACGACAGTGACGCGATCGGACTTGATCGCCTCGAACAGATCGCCGTCGGGCACCAGGCAGAGACGTTGATGCCAAGGGTTGTAGCGCGGCGTGAA
>JANXOV010000101.1 GCA_025357635.1 Pseudomonadota bacterium | reverse complement strand
GAGCGCGTGCAACAAGCCTCGACGCGTTAGGCGCGCATTTTCGCGCCGCTGCCGTCGAACGGCGCCGCCGCCTGGCGGGTCGCTTTGCGTCGCTCACCGATGAGTTCGATTTCAAAACCCGAATCCGCCGTCGCCAGTTCCTTCGGAATGTAACCCAGCGCAACCGATTTTTGCACGCGGTGACCATAGGCCCCGGAGGTCACCCAGCCCACCACCTTTCCGTCATGCCAGATCGGTTCATCGCCGATCGCATCGGCATCCGCCGCATCCACCACGAAGCTCACCAGCCGCAGTTTGCCGCCGTTGGCCTTCTCTTCCAGCGCTGCGTCACGACCGACAAATTCGCTCTTCTTGAAATCCACGAACCGATCCAATCCTGCCTCGAGCGGGCCGTAGATGGGACGGAACTCGCGTGCCCAGGAGCCGAAGCTTTTCTCGATGCGCATCGAGTTCAGCGCGCGGCCACCGAAGGCACGCAGCCCAAACTGCGCGCCGGCCTTTACCAAGGTGTCGTACAGCGCGCGCTGGTAATCCGTGCTGATCCACAACTCATAGCCCAGATCGCCGGTGAATGACACGCGGCCGACGAAGGCCGGCACCATGCCCACTTCCATCTGCCGGAACGACATAAACGGGAAAGCGGCGGTGGACAGGTCATCGCGCACCAGACTCTGCAGCAGCGCGCGCGAATTCGGCCCCGCCACCGACAGCCCCACGTACTGCATCGCGCAGGGCCGCACGCTGACGCCGGACGGCGGCGCATGGCGCTCAAACCAGCGCAGGTAGTAGGCCTCGGCGGCATAGGTGCCGATCAGGAACACCCAGTCCTCGGCGACACGGCACATCGTGAAGTCGCCGATCAGCTTGCCGCGCTCGTTGAGCATCGGCGTCAACGCGATGCGGCCGACAGCGGGCACCCGGTTCGCCATAATGCGCGACAGCCACTGGGCAGTGCCGGCGCCGGTGATTTCGAACTTGCCGTAGTTGGAAATTTCCAGCAGGCCCACTGACTTCTGCACCGCCTGGCACTCAGCGCCGACATGCGCATGCGAGTTGGAGCGGCGGAAGCTGATGACATCGTGGGCCTCGGCGGCCGATGGGGCGAACCACAGCGGATGCTCAAGGCCGCAGTAGTCGCCAAACACGGCGTGCCCGGCCTGCAGCTTTTCATAAATCGGCGTGGTGCGCAGCGGCCGCGCGGCGGGGAGTTCCTCGTTCGGAAAACGGATGCTGAAGCGGCGTGAATAGTTCTCCCGCACTTTGGCGTTGGTGTACGCCAGTGTGGTCCAGTCACCATAGCGCGCCACGTCCATGCCCCAGATGTCGGCGCCAGGGTCACCCTCCACCATCCAGTTCGCCAGCGACAAGCCCACACCGCCGCCCTGGCTGAATCCTGCCATCACGCCGCAAGCCACCCAGAAGTTCTTCAGCCCCTTGATGGGTCCGACCAAGGGGTTGCCGTCGGGCGCAAAGGTGAACGGGCCGTTGACGATTTTCTTGATGCCGGCCTTTTCCATGGCAGGAAAATGGCGGAAGCCGATTTCCAGACTGGGTGCGATGCGTTCCAGATCGTTCGGCAGCAAGTCCTGACCGAAGTCCCACGGGGTTTCGCGCGGCGACCAGGGCACGCAGGCGCGCTCATACGTGCCAAGCAACATGCCGCCGCGTTCCTGCCGCGTGTAGATCTCGCCCTCGAAATCCAGCACCGTCATGATCTCCGGCTTGCCCACAAGCTCAGGCATATCGCCGGTGATCAGATACTGATGCTCCATGGCGAGGATGGGCAGTTCCAGGCCCACCATGCGGCCCACTTCACGAGCCCATAGACCGCCGGCGTTGACCACGTGTTCGGCATGCACATTGCCCCGCTCGGTGATCACATCCCAGGTGCCATCGGCACGTTGCTTCAAATCCACGACGCGCGTCTGGCGCACGATCTCAGCGCCGCCGATCTGTGCCGACTTGGCGTAGGCATGCGTGACACCGTACGGATCCACATGACCCTCGACCGGGTCATACAGACCGCCGAGGAATTGCCTCTTGTCCATGAGCGGAAACAGTTTCTCCGCTTCATCGACGCTGACCATCTCAAGCTCCATGCCCAGATAGCGGCCGCGCGCCCTGGCCATCTTCAGCCAGTCCATGCGTTCCGGGGTTCCGGCCAGCATGATGCCGCCGGTGATGTGCAAGCCGCAGGACTGGCCGGAAATTGCTTCCAGTTCCTTGTACAGATTGATGGTGTATTGCTGCAGGCGAGCCACGTTCGGATCGCCGTTCAGCGTGTGCATGCCGCCGGCCGCATGCCAGGTGGACCCGGAAGTCAATTCGGCGCGTTCGATCAGCAATACATCCTTCCAGCCGGCCTTGGTCAGGTGATACAGCACGCTTGCACCGACCACGCCGCCGCCGACGACCACCACTTTTGCGTGGCTCTTCATCTGCTTGAAACTCCTAACGGTAAGAATTATTCATTCGACACGGCAAGACGCACACTGGCGACCGTGCCGGCCGCTTGCGGACCAAAGCGCTCAATCAACCAGGAGCGGAACAACGCGATGGCGGTGTCGCTGAGACTTTCGGGATGCGTCATCAGATAATAGCCGTAGCCATCATCAAGGGTGACATCGAAGGGCTTCACCAGTTGCCCCGTGCGGATTTCCTCGTTGAACAACGTGGTATCCAACAAAACGATGCCATCGCCGCTGAGCGCATATTGCACCGCCAGCACAGCGGTATCGAATACCAGCCCTCGCTCCACCTTCATGGCCGCCATGCCCGACTGGCGCGCCAGCTGCGACCACATATGATGTTTCGGCAGGTCCACGAAGCGAACATGCACCAACTCATTGGCTTCGATGAATTCCGCGAGGCTCTTGCCCGCGTGGCGCTCGGCGACGGCGGGGTGGCACAGGACACTCATGCGTATCGGCCAGAGCAGATCGGCCACCAGATCGGTCACCACGGGCTTGGAGTAAACGACGGCAACGTCCACTTCGCTCGGCGGCGGACCGACCCCGTAGGAATTCACCAGATCGATTTCAACCTCCGCACAGACGCGACGAAAATCCCGCAGGATGGGAACCGCCAGATGCACGGCGAAACTGGGCGGCATCTGCACCCGCAGGGTGCGCTGCATGACCGAGGCTTCGTTGCGAATGTCGTCCAACGCGAATTCGAGCCGGTCGAAGGATTTGCCGACGGCCTGCAGCAAGTGCTGCCCCACCTTGGTCAGCACCAGCGAATGCGGCTTGCGGTCGAACAACTGCGCACCGATCAGTTTTTCCAGCGCGATGACATGCCGCGACAGCGCGCTTTGCGAAATCAGCAAGGCATTGGCGGCAGCGGTGAAGCTGTTGTGCCTGGCGACGCCTTCGAATGCGCGCAGCGCATTCAACGGCAGCCAGCGACGATCGATGCTGGTCTTCGACAATCTGCCTCCTACTCCGCGACCTTCACGCCCGTGGCCCGTTCCTGGTCGGTCGTGATGTTGCGGGCACACCAGAAATAGTGAAAGGCCGCCCAGAAGCCCGTCGGCGCCAACACCAGCAAGGCTGAGCGCAGCGAGTCGGCGTTGGCCAGGTGGCCCGGCGCGAACCAATCGCTGAGCAGGCCGACGATTCCCGGTGCGAGAATCAGATTGCCGACATTGGCGACGAACAGCGTCGTGGCGCAGAACACGGCGCGCATTCTAGGCTGAGCCAGGTTGTTGATGATGCCGAAGCAGGGACCGATGTAGAAATAGATCGCCGGAATGAAAATCCAAAACATGGACGTGGCCAGGCTGAGCGAATGCGTCCAGAAAATGACGATCGAGGGAACCGTGACCAGGCCGATGATCGTGCCCATTAATATGACGATGCGCCGCGGATTCATCATGTACCGGCTCGACAGCAGCCACCCCGTCGCCACCGTGGCGCCCATGCCGGCCCATAGATTGATCGGGCCGATGATCTCACCCGCCTGACCCGCGGTAAGTCCGAAGGCTCGCTGCAGATAGGTCGGAGTCCACCACATCAATCCCCAGCCCCACAGCGCCGTTACCGCGCTTCCGAGCATGAGGTGCACGCAGGAACGTTGCAGCCACAGAAACTTCATGCTTTCGAAAAAGGTGGCCGTGCCCACCGTTTCCGCCGCGTCGAATTGGCCGCGTCGCGGCTCTCGCACCGTCAACCAGATCACCAGCGCCAGAATGGCGCCGGGAACCCCCAGGGCCAGAAACACCATGCGCCAGCCATAGTGGTCCGCAATCGCGCCGGCCACCGAGGCAGCAAGCCAGGCCCCGATGGGCGCCCCCAGGCCAAAAATGGTCAGCGCCATGGGGCGGCGCTCGACCGGGAAATAATCCGACAGCAGCGAATTCGCGCCTGGCGTGCCACCCGCCTCGCCCACGCCCACGCCGATGCGCGCCAGAAACAGCTGCCAGTAACTGCCCGCCATCCCGGTGAACGCGGTCATGACCGACCACAACGCCAGTGAAATCGCGATGATGTTGCGGCGGTTCTTCCGGTCGATCAGCATGGAAATGGGGAACCCCATTACCACGTAAAAGAAGGCCAGGGTGACGCCCGCCAGCCAGCCGATGCCTGCATCGGTCAAATGCAGCTCCAGGCGAATCGATTCTTGCACCGTGGAAATCGAATAGCGATCCGCGATGCTCATGGTGTACACCAGCACCATCATGATCAGCACATACCAGCGCTGGGCCATCGAGGGCAGCGCACCCGCAGCGGGCGCTGCAACCGCATCAGCGGCGAGGATTGGCCGGGCCGGCGGCTGTACCGACGGCGCCGTCATAGGGAGCCTGAAAAACGGCCCGAAGGAGCGGCTCGCCGTTCGGCGATAGTTGCTTTCATTGGATCGTTCCCCCGGTTTAACAAATCACTGGGCCGCTACGCAGTCTTTCAAATTCTGAACATACATGTTTCAGGCGCATTAAGCGAAGTCTGCCAGGCACTTTCAAAAAATGGCATGGGCGAATCTGGAAATGGCATAGCGCGGACGGGACGAAGGTCTAAGCTCCGGTATCAGGGGGACGATCAGAACAAGTGAGCAGCTTCGACCACATCATCATCGGTGCAGGCTCGGCAGGTTGTGTACTGGCGGATCGCCTGTCGCGCAGCGGCCGCGACCGTGTCTTGGTGTTGGAAGCCGGCGGCTCCGACAATCGCTTCTGGATCAGGACACCGGTCGGCTACGGACGCACGTTCACCGACGCAAGCGTCAACTGGAAGTATCAGACCCAGGCGGATCCTGGCACCGATTCGCGCACCATGTACTGGCCACGCGGCCGGGTGGTCGGCGGCTCCAGTTCCATCAATGCCCTGGTCTACTGCCGCGGCTTGCCCAGTGATTTCGATGATTGGCGCGAGTTGGGCAACCCGGGCTGGGGTTGGGACGACGTACGACCCTATTTCGAGCGCTCCGAGTGCTTCGTCGATGCGCGCGGCAACACCCGCGGCGATGGCCCGTTGTATGTCACTGACGTCGAACCGCAGCTGCATCCCACCTGCTTTTATTTCCTGCAAGCGGCGGCAGAAATGGGTTTGCCCGCCACCGCAGATTTCAACGGCCCGCAGCCTGAAGGGGTGGGCTTTTACCGCATCACCACGCACAAGGGACGACGCTGGTCGGCGGCGGATGCGTTTCTACGCCCGGCGCTGAACCGGCCCAATGTGAAATTGGACACCGACTGCTGGGTCAGCCGGATCCGCTTCGAGGGACGCCGCGCCGTCGGCGTGGAGTACACACGCGATGGCCAGACGCATTTTGCCGCCGCGGCGGGAGAAGTCATCCTGAGCGCGGGCGCGGTTAATTCGCCGCAGTTGCTGCAGCTGTCCGGCGTGGGACCGGCGCAGACACTGGCCCAGCACGGCATCCCGGTGTTGCTCGACAATCCCGCGGTCGGCGGCCACCTGCAGGATCATCTGGCCGTCACCTATTCGTACCGCGCCACGGCGCCGACGTTGAACGATGCGCTGCATTCCAACTGGGGCAAGCTCCGGGCCGGCATCCAGTACGTGCTCACGCGGCGCGGCTTGCTGTCCTTGAGCGTGAATCATTGCGGCGGTTTCGTGCGCGGCGAACCTGAGAGTCCACGCGCCGATTTCCAGCTCTACTACAACCCCGTAACCTACGCGGCCGGCGATGCCACGCGCAAGAAAATAAATCCCGACTCCTTCTCCGCCTTCATGCTGTCTTTTCAACCGACGCGGCCCACCAGTCGTGGGCGCATCGACATCGCGAGCGCGGATTTCCGGCAGGCGCCGGCCATCGCCCCGCGTTACCTGTCCACCGACAAGGACCTGCAGGATGTCGTGACCGGCGGGCGTCTGTTGCAAGCCATGGAAAAGACCAGCGCGATGAGCGCATTCATCCAGAACACCATCGGCGTGAAACTGCAGGGTATGAACGCCGAGCAGTTGATTGCCGATTTTCGCGCGCGCTCGGCGACCGTGTACCACCCGGTCGGCACCTGCCGCATGGGCAGCGTTGCGGCGCAGTCGGTGGTGGATCCCGAATTGCGGGTGCACGGGCTGCAAGGCTTGCGTGTCGTGGACGCATCCGTGTTTCCCGCCATCACGTCCGGCAACACCAATGCGCCAACCCTCATGGTGGCGCAGAAGGCGGCGGATCTGATCCTGTCCCGTTCAACTCACAAGGATCGCGAATGAAACTCGACAGCGTCAGAGTGTTTGTCGTCGGCAACCCGCCACCGGGATTCGGGGGACGCTATTTCGTCTTCCTGAAAATCAAGACCGCCTGCGGCATCGAGGGCGTGGGCGAGGTGTATGCCGCCACCTTCGGGCCGACCGTGATCGCAAAGATGATCGAAGACACGTTCGCGCGCCGCTTTGCCGGGCGCGATCCGTTTCAGATCGAAGCCATGTGGCGCGAGACCTACGGATCGGGCTTCACGCTGCGGCCCGACATCTCGCTCATGGGCGTGCTCAGTGGCCTGGAAATGGCCTGCTGGGACATTCTCGGCAAGGCCGTCGGGCAGCCCGTCTACAACCTGATGGGCGGCAAGGTGAACGAGCGGCTGCGCACCTACACGTACCTGTATCCGGGCCCTGGCGAAGGCGATGACTTCTATCTGGATCCCGAGCGCTCCGCAAGCCGTGCCGCCGACTATGTAAAGCAAGGCTTCACGGGACTGAAGTTCGATCCCACCGGAGGCTTTTCAGCCTATGACCCGCGCCAGCCGACCCAGGAGCAGTTGGAACGCACGACGCGATTCGTGCGCCTGATCCGCGAAGCGGTGGGCACGCGCGCAGACCTGCTGATCGGCACGCATGGACAATTCACCACCTCCGGTGCCATCCGCCTGGCCAGATGCCTGGAGCCTTACGATCCGCTCTGGTTCGAAGAACCCGTACCGCCGGAAATGCCTGAGCAGATGGCCATCGTGGCGCGTCAGACCAGCATTCCCATTGCCACCGGCGAACGGCTCACTACCAAGTACGAGTTTGCGCGGGTGCTCGCGGCAGGGGCTGCGCATATTCTGCAGCTGAACCTGGGACGCGTCGGCGGATTGCTCGAAGCCAAGAAAGTGGCCGCGCTGGCCGAGGTGCATTACGCGCAGATCGCCCCGCACCTGTATTGCGGCCCCATCGTCGGCGCCGCCAATATTCAAATCGCCGCCTGTTCACCGAACTTCCTGATCCTGGAAGGCATCCAGCAATGGGGCGGTTTCCATGCCGACATTCTCAAGTCGCCGATCCGCTGGGAAGACGGATTCGTGATCCCGCCCAGCGCCCCGGGACTGGGTGTCGAACTGAACGAATCCGTCGCGCTGGCGCACCCGTACGTGGGCGATGACAAACTGCATTTGGAAATGATCGACCGGAATCTGGGCTGAGGGAACGCATGAAATACGGCTTCATTGGATTGGGCAATCTGGGCCGTCACCTGGCAGCGAACCTGGTGCGGCACGGGTTCGATGTCATGGTCCATGATCTTGACCGGGCAGCAGCTGCCTCGCTCGAAGCGCATGGCGCGCATTGGGGCGCCTCTGTTGCCCAGGTCGCTCAGGGCTGCGACGGACTGATCACCTGCCTGCCCTCACCCGCCGCATCGCGTGCGGTGATGGCCCAGGCGCTGCCTGCCCTGTGGCCAGGCAGCACCTGGATCGAGATGAGCACCAACGATTTCAAAGAAATCCAGGCGCTTGAGACGCAGGCCAAAGCCCGCTCGGTAACCACCCTGGCCTGCCCCGTCACCGGCGGCGTGCACCGTGCCGAGGCCGGCGACATCACCGTCCTGGTGGGCGGACCGCTGGCGGCCTTCGAAACCCACAAGCCCGCCCTGCAGGCCATGGGCGGGCGGATCATTCATCTGGGTGGCATCGAACAAACGGCAGTCACCAAGGTGGTCACCAATATGCTGGCGTTCATTCACCTGATCGCCGCCGGCGAGGCGCTGATGTTGTGCGCCAAGGCCGGGGTGGATCTGCGTGCCGCATTCGATGCCATCGCCGCCAGCTCCGGCAACAGTTTCGTGCACGAAACCGAAAGCCAGGTGATTCTCAACGGCAGCTATGACATCCAGTTCACCATGGACCTGGCCTGCAAAGATGCGGGGTTTGCGATGGAATTCGGCCGCCGCTTCGGCGTGCCGCTGCGGCTGGCGGGCCTCATGGAACAGACCTTCATCGAAGGCCGCGCCAGGTATGGCGGGGAGGCCTGGTCCTCGATGATCGTCAAGCTGCTGGAAGACGCCGTCGGCACGCCGCTGCGCGCCCCCGGTTTCCCGGCGCGCCTATGACGCGCCCACGCAACAAAGGGTCTCATTCAATGAATGTGCAGTCTTATTGCAATATTCCGGTGTATATTCTGCTCAGGAGGTGGAAGCTGTTGTAGGGGCGCAGCAACTTTACGAGTAGAAACTTTCACCTGGCTTTTCAAAATGATCTTTTACGGGAAGGGATGAAGCATGAATTCAAATCCAAAACTATCCTATGCGATTGCCGCCATTCTGAGCGGCACCGCGATGGGTGTCGTCCACGCGCAAACGGCGGCGGACACCTCTGAGGTTCAAGGCCTGCAGGAAATCACGGTTACCGCACAGCGCCGCTCTGAAAACATACAGGACGTGCCGATCACGATCCAGGCATTTTCGGGCGCAACGCTCGGACAGCTCGGCGTGTCATCGTTCAACGACTTGGTCAAGTACCTGCCCAACGTGTCACTCGCGACGAATGGTCCCGGCCAGGGCAACATCTTCATGCGCGGCCTTGCGCTGGGTTCCTTCGGCACACAGTCCTCGGGCACCATCGGCGGCTTCCCCAACGTTGCCGTCTACCTCGACGAACAGTCAGGCCAGATCCCCAGCCGCAACCTTGACATCATTGCGGTCGACATGGAGCGCATCGAAGTTCTCGAAGGCCCGCAAGGCACGCTGTTCGGCGGCGGCGCGCAGGCCGGTGTGCTGCGCTACATCACGAACAAGCCCAAGCTCAACAAGTTCGAGGGCAATGCGGAAGCCGGTTACGGCGTCACCGCGCACGGTGAACCGAACTCGAGCATCAATGCGACCATCAACCTGCCGCTCATCAACGACAAGCTGGCGCTTCGCGCGGTCATTTACAACGATGATCGAGGCGGCTACATCAACAACGTGCCGAGCACGTTCACGCGCCGTGCGACGGATTACGGCATCTACTACGCCGGTTACATCGACCCCGCCACCGGCAAGAATGCACCGCCGCCTGGCAGTCCGGTCATCAACAACAACAGCATTGCGCAGAATGACATCAACCCCGTCAGCTACAAGGGCATGCGCGCATCGCTCCTGTGGCAGGTCAACGACGACTGGAGCGCACTGTTGACGCAGAGCTACCAGAACATGCGCGCGGACGGCGTGTTCTACCAGCTGCCCCTGAGCTCCGAACTCGTGCCCCTGAACAAGCTCGAGACGACGGTGTTCAACGACGCCTACAACAAGGACAAGTTCACCAACACCGCGCTGACGATCACCGGCCAGATCGGGCCGGTGCACGCGGTGTACTCGGGTGGCTACCTGTCGCGCAAGATCGACCAGGTCAACGACTACACGAACTATGCGCGTGGCGTGTACGCCGACTACTACCAGTGCTATGGCAAATTCGCCGGCACGCCAAAGTGCTTCTCTCCGAGTTCAACCTGGCGCGAAATCGAGAGCAATACGCACCAGAGCCACGAGCTTCGCCTGAGCTCGCCGGATGACAAGCGCATTCGCGGCATCGTCGGTGCGTTCTGGGAAGACTTCAAGATTACGGACGACACCGCCTGGTCGTACAAGTCGATACCGACTTGCGTCACCGGCGGTGATCCGCTGTGCTTCCGCAACGTGGAGCCGGCACCGGGATCGCCAGTGGCGAACCCGAATCCTCGCAATGACAATGTGGCCTTCTTCGAAGATACGTTCCGTTCGTATACGCAGACGGCGTTCTTCGCCTCCGTCGACCTCGACATTATCCCGAAGGTATTGACCCTGACGGCCGGCACCCGCCATTACGACTACAAAATGAAGTTCGGCGGCACGGTGGTCAGCAGCTTCGGCTGCTTCAACTACGCTGCAACTGCGCCATCGGGCGCTTGCAGCGCCGGCGCGGTGGGTTGGCAGCCTTCGGATCCGGACCGCAATTCCAATTACAGCGGCTATAAGAGCCGTATCAGCTTGAGCTGGCACGTCACGGAGGACACCTTGGTGTACGGGACCTGGTCGCAGGGCTATCGCCCGGGCGGCTTCAACCGTTCCACTGGCAAGCTCCTGAAGGACCCGACCGATCTGGATGCCAACGGCAAGCCGATCGCGCAATACCTGAAGCCGCTCACCGTGTCGCCTGACACGCTGACGAACAAGGAAATCGGCTTCAAGTCCGAGTTCTGGAATCGTCGCCTCCAGTTGAACGGCTCGGTGTACGAGGAAGAGTGGAAAGGCGTGCAGCAGGGACTGTTCAACCCGCAGCTGCTGGGCAACACGACGTTCGGCGTCAACGGCGCGGACTACCGCGTTCGCGGCCTGGAACTGCAGCTGAGCGCACGTGTAACCGAGGGCCTGACGGTGATCGGGTCGGGCTCGTGGAACGAGAGCAAGCAGGTGAACTCGCCGTTCCTGGTCAGCAACAACCCGGCCAGCAAGAACTTCGGCAACCAGATCACTCAGGCGCTCGATGCGGGCGGCAACCTCGTGCAGGTCGTCAACACCTTCGGCGCCGCCGGAGTACCGACGGCCTACTCGCCGCCGCTGCAGTACAACCTTCGGGCGCGCTACGACTGGAATATGAACGATTACGGTGCGTTCGTGCAGTTGGGAATGGCCCATACAGGGCACTCGTTCAACAACTCCAATACCGACCCCAGTATCGATGGCGACCTGCCGCAGAACCAAAACAGGGCTGTGACCTCTACGACATGGCGTTACGAGATGCCGGCGTACACCACCTGGGATATGTCGTTCGGCGTATCCAAGGACAACTGGAACGTTCAAGTGTTTGGCCAGAACCTGTTGGACGAGAACGCCTCCGTGTTCACGTCCACGTCGCAGTTCATCAAGGCGGAGACACCGCTGCGTCCGCGCGTCATTGGTCTGAAGGTTGGGATGAAGTTCTGATCGAGCAGCGTCAGTCGGCCGCCGTGCAGCGGCGGTCGGCTCATGTAGACTCCAAGGCGGGCAGCGATGCCCGCCTTTTTTTGGACTCGGACTCGACCATGGAATCTACCCTCCGCCCCGAGCCGTCAGCGGTTGAACTTGAGATCGGCAGAATTCGTGGCCAGATGGAGCAGGGCCAGTTCGGCGCTGCGCTCGAGGCGGCGAACCGCATCGTCGCGCAGTATCCGCACAACCGGGACGCGCTTTACATGGCAGCTGCCTGCCAGAGGTATCTGCAGCGAGTCCCCGAAGCGCTCGAAACGCTCGATCGCCTCGAGGCCTTCCATCCGGGATTCAGCCGTCTGTATCAGGAGCGCGGCCATTGTTACGTCCTGCTGCGTGATGCGGGCCGTGCAATCGACGCATTTATCCGCGCCGTCAATCTCAATGCGGCGCTTCCGGCAAGCTGGGCCAAGCTGGAGATACTGCACCGGATGACCGGGCAGACGGAGAACGAAAAAATGGCGGCGGCGCACGTCGCCACGCTTGCCAGGCTTGCCCCGCAGATCGTGGTCGCCACCGGTCTGTTCTGCGATGGAGACCTGATTCCAGCCGAGATCATTGCCCGGCAGTACCTGCTCAAGCACGGCGACGACGTCGAGGCGATGCGGCTGCTCGCGCGCATCGGCCTGGAACTCGACGTGCTCGACGATGGCGAACAGCTCCTCGAGGCCGTGCTGCGCCTGGCTCCCGACTACCACGCGGCGCGGTTCGACTATGTGCAGGCGCTGCTGCGGCGGCACAAGCACGCCCGGGCGCGCGAGCAAATTGAGAAGCTGCTGCCGATCGAGCCCGCCAACCGTACTTACCGGATGTCTCAGGCGAGCATCCTCGTCGGCCTCGGGGATCATGAGCAGGCCCTGGCGATCTATCGGCAGATCCTGTCGGAGTTGTCACCTCCAACCTCCGATCATCAGGCGCAAGAACCCGGCCCCCGGCCTTTGCGCGATGAGGCGCTGCTGCAGATTTCAATCGCCCACTCGCTCAAAACGCTCGGCCGCCAGCGCGAAGCCATCGAGGCTTACAGGGCCGCCGCGGCCCTACGCCCCGACTTCGGCGACGCATACTGGAGCCTGGCCAACCTCAAGACCTACCGGTTCGAGCAGTCTCACATTGACGCCATGCGTACGCTGGAAGCGGCTGAAACAACACAGCTTGCGGACCGTTATCACCTGTGTTTCGCGCTCGGCAAGAGCCTCGAGGACATGGCCCAGTACGACGAATCATTTCAGTACTACGCCCGTGGCAACTCGCTTAAGAAGTCGGAGAGCGGGTTCCGCCTGGACAGCATCGAGTCAAACGCACGGGAACAACAGCGCGTCTGCACGCCGGAACTGTTCGCTCGGCTTCAGGCCGGCGGCTGTCCGGACCCTGACCCCATCTTCATCGTCGGCCTGCCCCGCGCAGGGTCTACCTTGCTCGAGCAGATTCTCGCCTCGCACTCCAAGGTCGAGGGTACGGCCGAACTGGCGGACATCCAGCGCATCGTCCTGGAGCTGGCGGGTCGTGAGATGCACGGTGTGGTTTCTCGCTATCCGTCGACCCTTGCGGACCTGACGAACGAGCAACTTCGCCGCTTCGGCGAGCAGTACATCAAGGACACAAGGGCCTATCGGAGCGGACGGCCCTTTTTCATCGACAAGATGCCGAACAATTTTCGGCATATCGGATTGATCCACCTCATCCTGCCCAATGCGAAAATCATCGACGCAAGGCGCGAGCCGATGGCCTGCTGCTTCAGCAATTTCAAGCAACTGTTTGCCTCGGGACAGGAGTTCACCTATAGCCTCGAGGAAATCGCGCGTTACTACCGCAGCTATGTGGAGCTGATGCACCACTGGGACAGTGTGCTGCCAGGCAAGGTGCTGCGCGTGCAGCATGAGGAGGTGGTCGATGACCTCGAAGCGAGCGTGCGCAGGATCCTTGACTTCTGCGGACTGGACTTCGAACACAGCTGTGTGGAATTCCATATGACGGAACGCAGCATCCGCACCGCAAGCTCCGAACAGGTGCGCCAGCCCATCTTCAAGGAAGGGTTGGATCAGTGGCGGAATTTCGAGCCCTGGCTCGGGCCGCTGAAGGAAGCCCTCGGGTCCGAGTTCCACTGATGCAGACACCAACGCCACCCGTGCCCATAGAAGCGGAGATCGGCCGCATCCGCGGCTTGATGTCGCAGAGCAAATTCGGCGAAGCGCTCATAGCCACTCAACTTCTGGCCGAGAGCGTTCCTGAAAATCGAGACGTGCTGTACATGATCGCGGTGAACCAACGCTATCTGGGCAGAATCGAGGATGCGTTGGGCACGTTGGACATGCTCGAAAGCAGGCACCCAGGCTACAGCCGCCTGTATCAGGAGCGCGGCCATTGCCAGCTGGCGCGCAAGGACGCGCCGAGCGCCATCCAGGCCTACCTCAAAGCCGTCAACATCAATCCCGCGTTGCCAGCCAGCTGGAGCAAGCTTCAGGTGCTGTTCCGCATGACCGGACGGCAGCAGGACTCGGATATGGCGGCGGGTCATGTGGCCGCGCTGGCGAATCTGCCGCCCGAAGTGGTTACCGCCACGGGGCTGTTCGCCGACGATGAACTGGCGCCGGCCGAACAGTTGATCCGCAGCTTCCTGATTCAGCATGGCGATCACGTAGAAGCCATGCGGCTGCTGGCGCGGATCGGCATGGAACACGACGTACTCGACGATGCGGAAATACTGCTCGCCGCGGTGCTCAAGATGGCGCCCGACTATCACGCCGCCCGCTATGACTATGCCCGCACATTGCTGCGCCGGCACCGCCATCGTGAGGCGCTCGAGGAACTCGACACGCTGATCAGGACGGACTCTGCCAATAGAGCCTACCGCACCACGTATGCCACCGCCGTCGTCGGCATGGGTGATCATGAGAAGGCGTTGACGCTGTATCAGGATCTGCTGCAGGGAGCGCCGCGCGCTCCGGATCTGCATTTGTCGATCGCCCATACGTTCAAGACGCTGGGCCGTACGCCGGAGGCGATCGAGTCGTATCGACGCGCCGCAGCGGCGCGGCCCAATTTTGGCGACGCCTATTGGAGTCTGGCCAACCTCAAGACCTACCGATTCACGGATGAGGAAGTCGCCCGGATGCGCCAGGAGGAGGCAACGCCAGCGACCGAACTGGCGGACCGCTACCACTTGTGCTTTGCGCTGGGCAAAGCGCTGGAGGACCGCAACGAATTCGCGGAATCCTTCGTGTACTACGACCGCGGTAACGCATTGAAGAAATCCGAAAGCCGCTATCGGCCCGAATCCATCGAAAGCAATGCACGGCTGCAGGCGGAGGTCTGCACGGCGCAATTCATGGCGCAGCACCGCGGCGCAGGCTTCCCCGCCCCGGACCCAATTTTTATCATTGGTCTGCCGCGCTCTGGATCCACGCTCCTGGAGCAGATCCTGGCATCGCATTCCCAGGTGGAAGGCACGATGGAGCTGGCGGACATTCCACGCATCGTGCAGGAACTGCAGGGTCGCGAATCGACGGTCGAGAATCCGGATCGGCAGCGCTACCCGCGCGTACTGGCACAGATGAAGGATGAGCGTTTCACCCAGCTCGGCGAAAAGTACATCCGCGATACGCAGATCTACCGCACGGGCAAGGCATTTTTCATCGACAAGATGCCGAACAATTTCCGCAATCTTGGATTGATTCACCTGATGCTGCCGAACGCCAAGTTCATCGACGCGCGCCGCGAGCCCATGGCCTGCTGCTTCAGCAACTTCAAGCAACTGTTCGCCACGGGGCAGGAGTTCACCTACCGCATCGAGGACATCGCACGCTACTACCGCAGCTACGTCGAATTGATGTCGCATTGGGAAAAGGTTCTGCCGGGGAAGATTCTGCGCATCCAGCACGAGGACGTGGTGGAGGATCTGGAAGGCAACGTGCGCCGCCTGTTGCAGTTTTGCGGTTTGGAATTCGAGCCTGCGTGTCTGGAGTACCACAAAACCGAGCGCAGTGTTCGCACCGCCAGTTCCGAGCAAGTCCGCCGGCCGATCTTCAAGGAAGGTCTGGACCAGTGGCGCAACTTCGAGCCCTGGCTCGAGCCGTTGAAACACGCATTGGGTCCGCTCGTCAGCGCATGATCCCGATGCCAGCCGGCGCCCTGCCCGCGTTCATCCGGATCCGCTGGCGGATTTTCGGTTTCCTGTTCGCATTCGGCCTGCTGGCCTACTTTCAGCAAAAGAGCATCACCATCGCCGCCGAGCGCATCATGCCGGAGCTGCATTTGACGCAGCTACAGATCGGCTGGTTGCAGCAGGCCTTCGTTCTGGGCTACGCGCTGTTTCAAATTCCGGGCGGCATGTTCGGTCAGCGCCTGGGCGCACGCCGGACTTTCGTCATCATCGGTCTGCTGGCCTTTGCGGCCATGATGACCACCTCGATGGCGCCGTATTTCTTCGGCGGACAGGGCTTGTTCGTGGCGCTGCTCAGTGCGCAACTGCTGCTGGGGATTGCGCAAGGCGCCATTTTCCCTGTCTCGGCCGGCGTCTTCGAAAGTTGGTTCCCTGTCCGGCACTGGGCGTTGGTGCAGGGTCTGCAGTCGATGGGCTTGCAGCTCGGGGCGGCCATGACGGCGCCGCTTATTGCCTCCATGATGCAGTCGATGGGCTGGCAACGCGCCGTGTTCTACACCACCTTGCCGGCGCTGGGCGTCATCGGATTGTGGGCCTGGTATGGACGCAATTCCCCGCGCGAGCACCGCGCCGTATCCGCCGCGGAACTGGCCGAGATCGGCGACCGCAGCGATGAACTTCGAGCCTCGGTGGTGACACCGAATCGGCTCAAGGACCTGTTCACCAACCGCAACGTGATGCTGCTCGCTTTTTCCTACCTGTGCATGAACTACGCCTTCTACCTGCTCGCCAACTGGGTGTTCTTGTACCTGGTGCAAGTGCGCAAGTTTTCCGTCCTGGAGAGCGGCTGGCTGGCCAGCGTGCCGCCGCTGGCAGCGGCATTGGGTGCCGGACTTGGCGGGCTGCTCGCCGGCCGCTTTTGCCAGCGCTATGGCGCGCGCTGGGGCTACCGGCTTATTCCTTTGTGCGCGATGCCGGCAGCAGGCATCATGCTGCTGGTGGGCGTCGGTGCGGACAACGCGTATCTGGCCGTATTTGCGCTTGCGCTGAGTTACGGACTGGTGGAATTGACGGAAGGATCCTACTGGGCGAGTGCGATGACCGTGGGTCGCGGCGACACCATGACCGTGGGTGGCGTCATGAACACCGGCGGCAACCTGGGCGGCATCATCGGCATCCCCATCGTCGCTTACCTGTCCGGACAGGGCGCCTGGAATGCGGCATTTTGGATCGGCGCCGTACTCGCCCTCGTCAGTGCACTGACCTGGCTGGGCATCGACACCGAGCGGCCGATACGTGAAACTCCGGCACAGAACAATTAAGGATCACGGCATGAGCGTTCGGTTTGCAGCACTGGGTTTGCTTTGTCTGATGAGCGCGGCCGCAGCGCCGGCGGCCGCACCACCGGCGGCTCCGCCGCTGTTGATCGATCTGGATCAGTTCGACGCGATGAAAAAATCTCTGCGGTTGCCCAACGGGCAGTCGCTCGCCTACATCGACACGGGTGACCCGCACGGCACGCCGGTGGTGCTGATCCACGGTTACACTGACAATGCGCGCGATTGGGTGCCGCTGCTGCCCTTTCTGTCCAAGCGCGATCGTTTGATTCTCGTCGACATCCGCGGTCACGGTCAGTCGGGCAAGCCGGAGTGCTGTTACACACGGCTGGATTTTGCCTACGACATCAAGCTGCTGCTCGACGCACTTAAAATCCAACGTGCTCATATCATCGGTCACTCGTTGGGCAGCATCATCACACAGACCTTGGCCGAGAATTGGCCGGAGCGCGTCGACCGCGTGGTGCTGATTGCCTCCACCGGCGGGCCGCGAAAGGGCGTCGCGCCGAAGCCGCCCGCCTTCGACTTCGTGTCCGAGATCCGCAAGCTGAAAGACCCGATAGACCCCGACTCGCCCTTCATGATCGCCTGGTGGGCCTCGCCCAAACCGGTGAATGAAGAATTCATCCGGCGGCAGCGCAAGGACTCGGCGGCGATACCGCTGCGCGTGTGGCTGGCGGTTGCCGATCAAGGACTGCCCCTTGGCGATCTGCAGCTGTCGCTGCCGAAACTCAAGGCGCCGGCGCTGCTGATCTGGGGCAGTGAGGATCCCATCATGCTGGAGGATGCGCGCCAATCGCTGCGCGAGGCGCTGCCTGCGGCGCAGGTGAAGATATTCGACGGCTTGGGACATAACCCCTTCTGGGAAGAGCCCGCCGCCATCGCCGCCACGATCAACGAGTTCCTCGATGAGCGCCGCTGACAATCCCGCTCGGCGCAAGCGGCTGATCGAGAAGCGCTCGATCGACTACGTGCCGCTCGCCGAACGCCACGGCAAGGTCTGGCATCTGTGGCCGGTGTGGTTCTCGGGCGATGCGCATCTGGTCACGCTGGCGGCGGGCGTGGTCGGCATCATGCTCGGCGGCAATCTGGTCTGGTCGGCCATCGCCGTGACGCTCGGCAGCGCGCTGGGCACCTTCTTCATGGCCTTTCACTCTGCGCAGGGTCCGCAATTGGGCCTGCCGCAGATGATCCAATCGCGCCCGCAATTCGGCTACCGGGGCGCACTGCTGGTGTGGCTGGTGGCGCTGGCTGCCTATGTCGGCTACAACGCCTTCAATCAGGTCCTGGCGGCGCAGGCCGTTCACCAGCTGATACGCGCAGTGCCGGCGAACTCCTACCTTTCCATCATGGTGTTCAACGTGATCGCCGTCAGCCTCGCCGTGCTGGGCTATGACCTGATACACGTGGCGCAGCGCTGGATCGCCTTCATCATGATCGGCATGCTGTTCTTGTTCACGGCGGCCATCGGCTTTCACCCGACCTGGCCCGCCAACGCCTTCGACTGGAATGGCTTTCGCGGCGTACCCTTCATGGCGGGGCTGTTCGCCGCGGCTTCGTATCAGGTCAGCTGGTCCATCTACGTCTCCGATTACTCGCGCTACCTGCCGCGCGATGTGTCGGTACGCGCCACTTTCTGGTGGACTTACTTCGGCGCTTTCATCGGCGGCACGTGGATGATGCTGGTGGGGACGGTGGCGGCCGCGCTGAATCCGGCGATGAACGTGGCAGCCGCCATGCAGTCGGCGGCGGACGGCGCCATTGCAGGCCTGGGCGCACCGCTCGTGTTTGCTTCCATGCTCGGCCTGATCACCATTTCCTCCCTCAACTATTATGGCGCATCGCTGACCCTGCTCGGCGTCGTCAATTCCTTCGGCGAGGTGCGGCTCACGGTAGGCAAGCGGCTGGCCAGCCTGTTGCTGCTGGCGGTGATCTCCACCGGTATTTCACTGCTCGCCTCGGAGAATTTCTTCAAGGCCTTCGAAGTGTGGCTGGCTGTGCTCTTGTATCTGTTCACGCCCTGGACCGCGGTGAACCTGGTGGACTTTTACTGGGTGCGGCGCGGACATTACTCGGTGCGTGAAATTTTTAATCCTCACGGCATGTACGGCATGTGGAATTGGCGCGGGCTGAGCGCCTATGCGGTCGGGTTCGCCGCCATGATTCCCTTCTTCAGTACCCAGATCTATCGCGGCCCCGTTGCGCGCGCATTGGGTGGCGCCGATGTGGCCATGCTGGTGGGATTGCCGGTGTCTGCCCTGGTTTACCTGCTCGCCTGCCGATCGATGGATTTGAAGGAGGATCGACGGCGCGCGCTGGCGGCGGATGTCGGGCTGGACCCGGACGGGTGATGCCGGCTCTTACGTGAAGTCCGCAACGGTGGCGCGAACCCAGTTGAACAAATGCTCGGCGTAGACGCGGTCCACCAGCAGCAGCGTCTCCCCGGGCTGCACGCTCAAGGCCAATACCGGCAATTCGGCAATGCGGCTGACACTCGCCTGCCCCGGTTGCGGCACCGAGGCCTCGTTGCCAATGCGCAGCAGCAGATCGCGCGTTCGCCCGCCCCGCACTCGCAGCACCCAGAGCCCGCCGCTTTGATCCACGCAGCAGCCTTCCTCGACGCCGCTCAACCGGGTCTGCAGGGCAGCCAATGCGGCGACATCGTTGCTCAGCACCAGTGTTTGCGTCGGATGACGCCACGCGAGAATGAGTTCTGCGCCGGTTCCGGTGTTCGGTACGCGCACCGCGCACAACGCCTCAGGTAACGCGATGCCCAATGCGCTCTTGCACGCCTGAGCAAAGGTTCCCCGCGCATCGAAATAGCGCAATGCCGCCACGCGCACCGCACGATCCAATGTCACGCTCAAGTCCGTGGCGTGTACCGGCGCATACGGATCGTTCGGCTCAGCCATGCAGACGATCTCCCGCAGGATCGAAGAACGCAGTCTTCACCACCTCCGCCTCGATGGTCGTTCCCAGATGATGCACCCGCACGCGCTCGCCCAGGCGCTGCGCACCGCGCGCCAGCATGGCCAGCGCAATGGGGTGTCCCAGCGCAGGGCTGTGGTAGCCGGAGGTGACATGCCCCTGGGTGATCGTGGGCGGCGGTTGGGCGGCGATCTGCGCACCCGTGGGCAGCGGCGTGCGCCGATCGACCGGCACCAGCCCGACCAGCGTGAACCGGTCAGGATCGAGCGCCGTGGCCCGCAGCAATGAGCGCCGGCCGACAAACTCGATGCGCTTGCGCTCCACCGCCCGCCCGAAGCCGACATCGCCGGGCAGCGTGGTGCCGTCAGTGTCGGAGCCGATGTGAATGAATCCCTTTTCCACGCGCATGATTTCCAGCGCTTCGATGCCGTACGGAACGGCATCGAACTGAGCAGCCCGCGCCCACAGCCGCTCGAGCAGGCCCGTGGTTTCCTCCACGGGCAGATTGATCTCATATCCCAGCTCACCGCTGAAACTGGCGCGCAATACGCGCAGCGGCAGGCCGTCGAGCTGGGTATCGCGCAAGGTCATGTGCTTCATGACGGCGGGCGACAGCGCGGCATCGAAGCCAACCGTCGACAGCCATTCCCAGGCGCGCGGGCCGGCCACCGACACATTGCCCCAGCGCGAGCTGACCGGCGTCACCAGCACCTTCAGTTGCGTGTACTCGCACTGCAGCCATTCTTCGAACGCCGCGGTCGTGCGCTCCACGCCTGAACTGGTCGTGTTGACCCAGAAGCGATGCTCACCCAACCGCGCCACGATGCCGTCGTCGACCAGGACGCCATTTTCGTTCAACAGCAATCCGTAGCGCGCCTGGCCGATGGCCAGCGTCGACACAGTGCCCAGGTACATGAGATCCAGGAACTGCGCTGCATCAGGTCCAAACACTTCCAGCTTGCCCAACGGCGAACCGTCGAAAATCCCGACGGATGCGCGTGTACCGCGCGCCTCGCGTTGCGCGGCCGCTTCGAGCGACTCCCCGCCGAGCGGATAGGCCGCGGGCCGGCGCCAGTTGCCGAAGTCTTCGAACAACGCGCCCCGCGCGACATGCCAATCGTAGGCCGGCAATCGCTTCATCGGGCGATACAGTGCGCCCGTCCGGCGGCCCACCAGCAGACCGAAACTCACCGGTGCAAACGGCGGCCGGAACTTGGTGGTGCCCACGCGGTCCGGCGCGCGGCCCGTGTATTCACCCATGAGCACCAGCGCATTGACGTTGCTGGTCTTGCCCTGGTCAGTGCCCATGCCGGTGGTTGTGTAGCGCTTCAAGTGTTCAACGGAAGCGTAATTTTCGCGTGCCGCGAGTGCCACGTCGCTCAAGGCGACATCGTTCTGCAGATCGATGAATTGTTTGGTCTTGGAACCGGCCAGATGGGTTGCCGCAAGACTGCGGCCGGCGCCGCCGACGGGCGCCACGGGCGGCGCCGCGCCGCGGGCCAGCGCCGCGCCCACATCGGCGGCGTGAGCCATCGCCTCGCTGCGAAGGAACACGCCGGCACATGCGCCAACGCTGACCAAGCCGGGCGCAGCACCGTCCGGCACGAACATGGCGCCCTCGTCCAGCCAGCGCAGCTTGCCGCCGGCTTGCGAATGCAGATGCACGGCAGGCGCGAATCCACCTGCATTTAAGATCAAGTCACAGTCCAGACGCTCAAAATCTTTCGTCGCCAACGAAATCCGGCAGCCTTGCACTGAACGTCCGCCCTCCACGGCCGTGAGCCGTGCCGTGCTCAAGCTGCGAAAGCCCTGCGTCTGCGCGTTGATTTGCTGCGGTGAGCGGATATCGACGATGGCCGCAATCTCGATGCCCGCCGCTTGCAACGACCCCGCCACGCGATAAGCGCTGTCACTATTGGCGGTTATGACGGCGCGTTGGCCGCAGGCTACGCCAAAGGCGTGCGCGTATTTGTCGACGGCGCCGGCCAGCATCACACCGGGTCGGTCATTGTCCGGAAACACCATCGGCCTTTCAAAGGCACCGCAGGCCGAAACAATGCTTCGCGCGCGGATTTTCCACAGGCGCTCGCGCAGCGCGTGGCTCTGCATCGGGTTCAGGTGGCCGGGCAGCCGCTCCGCCGCACAGAGCAGATTGTGATCGTAGACGCCGAACGCCAGTGTGTCGTGGAGCACTCGAACGCCTGCCTGCCTGACGCGCGCCGTCAATGCAGTGAGCTGCGCATCCTCCCGCCAGCCGGCAGCCCCGCCCAGATTCGCACCGGCGGCGATGAGCAGCGTGTTCGCGCCCGCCTCCGCCGCGGCCAGCGCGGCGCTCAAGCCAGCGACACCGCCACCCACGACAAGCACATCCGCACTCGCCGAAATTTCCTCGTACCGATCCGGGTCGGGCAAGCCAGACGCGCGGCCAAGACCGGCCATGCGCCGAATCGTCGGTTCGAACAAATGCCAGTCCGGCCATTTGAAGGTCTTGTAGTAGAAGCCCGCCGGCAGCACGGATGAAAACAAATTGTTGATGGCGCCGAGATCCAAACCCACGCTGGGCCAGCAGTTGACACTTTCAGCGCTCAATCCCTCGTGCAGGGGCACCAGCGTGGCGCGCAGGTTGGGCAAGCGACGTGCGCCGCTGCCCACGTCCACAAGGCCCGTGGGTTCTTCCACGCCACAGGAAAAAATGCCGCGCGGGCGGTGCAGTTTGAAACTGCGCCCCACCAACTGCACGCCGTTGGCGAGCAGCGCCGAGGCCAGCGTATCTCCCGCAAAGCCGCTGTAGCGCCTGCCGTTGAATTGAAACTCAAGACAGCGAGCGCGGTCCACATAGCGCCCCATCGGAGCGGACAGACGTGATCCGCTCATGATGCCGCGCCGCCCGCGCTCAGATCCGGCACCGGATCGCTCATTCGGTACACGGCAAGAATCTCGTGCGTCACCGTGTGGCGTGCCGCATTGAACCACTGACCACAACCCCAGGTATGGCGCCAGCGTTCCAGATGCACGCCTTTGGGATTCTCACGAAAAAACAGATACGCGCCCCACACGGCGTCGGTGACTGCACTGGGCGGACGGGCGATGTGGGTGGTACCGCCGCAAACGAACTCGTTCTCGTCGCGCTTTCCACACCAGGGACATTGAATCAGCATCATGAGGGAGCGCTCTTGAAAATCAGTGGGCGATGCCCGACGCCGCGGCTTCGTCGATGAGGCGCCCGGTGTTGAAACGCTCCAGTTGAAACGCCTCAGCCAGTTCGTGGTTCTTGCCGGTCGCTAGTGCATGCGCCAGCGTCCAACCGCCCACGGGGATGGCCTTGAATCCGCCCGTGCCCCAACCGCAGTTGATGTACAGACCGGGAACCGGCGTGGGGCCGATGATGGGACTGGAATCGTGAACGACATCGACAATGCCGGCCCATTGCCGCAGCATCTGCAGGCGGCTCAGGCACGGAAAGATGGCCAGCGTCGCCCCGAGTACAGTTTGCGTCACGGCAAAGCTGCCGCGCTGAGCATACGAGGGAAATAGATCCAGTCCCGCGCCGATCACCATCTCGCCCTTGTCGGACTGGCTGACGTAGGTTCCCGTGCCCGGCGAGATCAGCACGGTATCGAGCAACGGCTTGATGGGTTCGCTCACCATCGCCTGCAGCGCATAGCTCGTGACCGGCAATTTGAATCCGGCGAGGCTCGCAATGGCCGAACTGTGCCCGGCCGCGGCAATGCCGACGCGGTCGGCGCGTAGGCGGCCCTGCGAAGTCTCCACCCCCACGATCGCACCGTTCTCCTGCACGAATCCACGCACTTCACAGTTCTGGACGATATCCACGCCAAGCGCTGAAGCCGCGCGTGCGTATCCCCAGGCCACTGCATCATGCCGCGCCGTACCCGCGCGACGCTGCAACAATCCCCCCAGAATCGGGTAAGGCGCGTCTGGCGAAAAGTCGGCGACCGGCGCCATCGCGGCGACTTGATCGCGCGTAAGCACGTCGGCATCGATGCCGTTCATGCGCATGGCATTGGCGGCGCGCGACACGCCGTCCAGATCATGGCGGCTGTGCGCCAGACGGATGACGCCGCGTTGACTGAGCATGATGTTAAAGTTCAAATCCTGCGACAGTCCCTCGTACAACTTGAGTGAAAAATCGTACAGGCGGGCGCTCTCGGGATACAGGTAGTTGGACCGGACGACCGTGGTGTTGCGGCCAGTGTTGCCACCGCCAATCCATCCGCGCTCGATCACTGCGACATTGGTAATCTTGTGGTTCTTCGCCAGGTAATAGGCGGTGGCCAGACCATGGCCGCCGCCACCGATGATGATGACGTCGTAGGAAGGCTTGGGCGCCGCATCACGCCAGGCGGGTGACCAGTGGCGGTGACCGGAGAATCCTTCGCGCAGCAAACTCCATGCCGAATATTTCTGGCCCATCTTAAGCTACGTCGTTCGAGTCGTCAGAGGTGTCTGGCCGCATAGAATATCAGCAATGACACAATGGCAGAGAATCTAAAAAATGCCGAGTTCCACGCCGCCGGCGAGCGTCGCGCCCAACTCCCGGCAGCGCATCAGATCCGCCTCACCGATCCGCTTAGGCTGCAAAATGGCCTCCGGCGTTTGCGCATGGGTGCAGACGATCAACGGATCGGCGATCGGTTTCAGGCGCCACCCGGTGGCGATGCGCTGAATCTGCCGCGCGGCATTGGAACCATCGCTGCCCGCACAGATGAGGCTGGCATACGGGCGCGCGGCAATGCGGTCCAGCACCGCATAGTAGGTGCGATCGAAGAAATGCTTCATGAGACCCGATATGGCGGCGAGATTCTCCGGCGTCGCGAACACGTATCCGGCGGCCGCCAGGAGGTCCCCGGGTTCGGCGGCGGCCGCATGGACAACCCGGACCCCCACGGTGCCGCCGGCTTCCACTGCACCGGCCTCGGCGGCGCGGATCATCTGCAAGGTGCCGCCCGTATCGGAGTGGTAAACGAGTAATATATGCGCAGTGTTGGACATGGAGTTCGGTACGATGAATTCTAAGCTTACGTTGATGATCAGTGTGGGCCTATCGATTTTCCTGCTGACCCCGGCATCGAGGGGCGCGGAAAAGCCACCTACCCAGAAGCCTGCGGGATCCATTCTCTCGCGAGCGTCCGTGAGCGCCGCAATGGCGGCGATCCGGCCGCAGGCGATCCGCGCGCACATGGGTTTCCTCGCGGACGACCTGCTCGCGGGCCGTGGCACTGCGACACGCGGATACGACGTCGCCGCCCGATACGTCGCCGCGCAGTTCGCTGCGATGGGTCTGAAACCGGCCGGGGACGATCACTCGTTCCTTCAATACGTGCCCTTTCGCACGGCGCACGCCGACGAATCAAAATCCACCCTGAGTCTGACCGCGACGGGCGACAAGGGTTCGAAGTCCCCCATAGCGTTGAAGTACCGCGAGGACTTCTTGCTGCGCGGGGACTTCGGCCGGCAGTCTGTGGCTGTAACGGCGCCCGTCGTGTTCGTAGGTTACGGCATCACAGCGCCCTCCGAGCACTACGATGACTACGAGCATATCGATGCCAAGGGCAAGATCGTCGCGCTGATTTTCGGCGCGCCGAAGTTCGACTCCGCGCTCAAGGCGCACTACACATCATCGCTGCAGAAGATCAAGAACGCGATCGCGCACGGCGCCGTGGGCATGATCGTGGTAGACGATCCGGTCCTGGAAGGCTTGTATCCCTTCTCCAAGCGCGTGCGCGATCTGCGCACGCCGGATTTTCGCTGGCTGGACCCGCAAGGCGCGGCCCACAATTTCTTTCCGCAGATCAAGGGTGTCGCGCAGTTGAACGTCGATGCCACGCGCAGACTGTTCGATGGCGCCGCCTATTCCGCCGAGCAGGTGTTCGAGGCGGCCAAGTCCGGCCGGCCGCCCGCCTTTGACCTGCCGCTGATCGCAACCATCGAAACGGTAACGCAGTCGCGCGAAGTCCGCAGCCCGAACATCCTCGCCACCCTGGAAGGCAGCGATCCGGGGCTCGCCCATGAGCATGTGGTCTATTCAGCCCATCTGGATCACCTGGGCGTGAGCGAATCCGCCGCCGGCGACGGCATTTACAATGGTGCGCTCGACAACGCTTCGGGAATCGCGATCATGCTCGAAACGGCGCGCGTCTTGAGCCAGATGAACCCGAGGCCGCGTCGCTCCATCCTGTTCCTGGCGGTGACCGCGGAAGAAGACGGCTTGTTGGGGTCAGATTATTTCGCCAACAACCCCACCGTTGACAAGCGCTCGATCGTGGCCAACGTCAATGTCGATGAAGACAAGATGCTCTGGCCAGTGCGTGACGTTGTCGTCTACGGCGCGGATCACTCCTCGCTGGGCCGGGTGGTTCAGGCGGCCGCCACGCGCCTGCAACTCGCGGTCAGCCCGGATCCGGAGCCTGAGCAGGTGATCTTCGTGCGCAGCGACCAGTACTCATTCGTGCAGCAGGGCGTGCCTTCCATCATGCCCAACCCAGGATTCAAATCCCTGGACCCTGCAATCGATCCGCACGCGCTGTCTGAAAAATGGGAGAAGACCCGCTATCATGAAGTGGGAGATGACATGAGTCAGCCAGGCCTGGATTTCGAGTCCGCAGCGACGTTCGCGCGATTCGTCTATCTTTGCGGCTATCTGATCGCTGAGGAAACACAGCGCCCGACATGGAATCCGGGTGACTTTTTCGGCATTCAATACGCGCCAAAATCCCCCTAATGGCGCCGGCTAGTTGCAACTGCTCAGCCCGTTGATCCAATCGGTGAGCAGGGCGACGCCGGCTGCATCAACGAGCGCACTGGCGACGGGCGGCATGGCCTGCGCGTCACGCCGGTTGGCGCGTGCCACCAGGATCGAACTGCCCGCGTCACCCGGCGCGATCAGCCGTGCGTTGGCCACACCCAGGTCACCGGCCTGTGGCAGCGCATTGCAGGCGTTGGTGCCCGACAGGGACGTGCCATAGCGAAAATCCATGGTCGAGGGAGTGCCACCATTGGGCCGGTGACATTGCGAGCAGTTGGTGTGCAGATAGGCCCGCGCGCGCTCGGTCAGCGTGCCGGCGGTCCCATACGGGTCGGGCATGGCCGGCAAGCTGGCGGGGTCCGCGGTCACTGCGGGTGTCAGCATGCCAATGGCATTCAACGTCACGATCTGATTGGCAGTCCGGTTGCTGGCGCTGTACAGCAAGTCGCCGTTCAGCTGCCCGGTCTCCAGACCCAGCGCGTACCCGGCCGCCTGCGTATGACAGCTCAGACACTGCGCTTCGCTGGGAAACACCCAGGTTTGGCCTGCAACCGTCACGGTCTTGCCGCCAACCACCCGCGTCGCATCCGTTGCCTGATCGTTCCACTCGTAGGTGTAACCGGCCCAGCTGCCGTCGTTGTGATGCATGAACAGCCGCGTTTCCACCAGACGTGAACCCAGTGAAAAATTCTTCACCAGCACGCTGCCCACCGGAAAGTCCCAGTCCTGATCGGCGCCGATGCTGATCTTTTGTCCATCCGGCAGTCCGATGAACCGCGTCTTCTGCGCGTTGTCCGACCAGAACTGCGCATTGGGTTTGTAGGGAACCAGGCCCGAAGACGGCAGCGCCGGATTTGCCGGATCGACACAACCCGTGGCTGACAACTGGACGGGAACGCTCGACGAGGTCGCCACACCGGCCACCAGCCGATGCAAGGTACCCGCATAGCTCACGATCAGCAGTTCGCCGTCGGCGTCCTGCGCGAAGGCGGCAATCTGCAGACCACTGTCGAACCCACCGGTCACTCTGAGCGTGGGGGCGGTATCACGCGCAATGCTCCAGATTCGCCCTGAAACGAAATCACCGAACACGTAGCGGCCGACCAGATTCGCAATGGCCGTGCCGCGATACACGTAACCACCGGTGATCGACTGGCCCTCACTGTGACTGTATTCCGCAATCGGATCGATCGGATTCTGTGCGGGACCGCAATCGGCGTTATAGACATGTGCGCCCTCGCGGCAGCGCCAGCCGTAATTGCCGCCGCGCACGACCCGGTCCACTTCCTCCCAGGAGTCCTGCCCCACGTCCGCAACCCATAATTCTCCGCTGCTCCTGTCGAAACTCCAACGCCATGGATTGCGCAGGCCGTAGGCGTAGATTTCCGGGCAGTTTTGCGCGCCGCTGCCGGCCGCGCAGACTGCGTTGGCGGCATACGGGTTGTCCGCCGGAATACGGTATCCCGTGCTTCCCGAGGCGCCGTTGACATCGATACGGATCATTTTTCCCAGCAGCGTCTGCAAGTTCTGCCCGTTGCCAATGGCGCCCCAGGGATCCCCGCCGCTGCCGCCGTCACCAAAGCCTGCGTAAAGAAATCCGTCCGGACCAAACGACAGGTTGCCGCCATTGTGATTGCTTGCAGGCTGATCAATGGTGAGCAGAATTCTCTCGCTGGCGGGGTCCAGCGTCATGCCCGCATCACTGGAGCGGAACTCCGAAATGCGCGACTGCAAGGGGCTCGTGCCACTGGTGTAAGACAGAAACACGCGCGGGTCGGCGGGAAAGTTTGGATGAAACGCCATTCCGAGCAGACCGGTCTCCCCGCCACTGGCCACCTGCGCCGCAATGTCCAGCACCAGTGCGGTCGTGGCGGCCGCGGAATCGTTTGCGAACGAGCGGATCGTGCCGCCCTGCTCCACCACATACCAGCGGGCCGTGCTCCCCGGAGCCTGCAAGAGCAGAACTGGCGAACTGAACGACAGCGAAGCAAACGCACGCTGCACTGCCAGGGACTGCTGGGAACCGGGCGCATCGCCCGCCCGGCAGGTGGCATTGGTCGGTCGTTGCGTCAGACCGGAGTTGACACCCGGCGGCGCCACAACGGCGCCACCCGTCCCAGAACCTCCACAACCGGCGATCACACCCAGGCAGGCGAACGCCACGATTCCAGGGAACACAACGCGATCGACACCCATCCATGCACCTGTTCGAAACCCGTTTCCGTTCTGCGTTGAACATGCTCTCACAACGTCGATCGGAGCACCGCCGTGTTCGTGTTTGACGACAGTAAAGGGCGCGCGCTTTGTCGCAAAACAACTACGCGCGCCACACAACCATTTTCACCTGATCAGGCACGGCAGAAAACCTGCGGCGTCGCCGCGCGCCGACACCGAGCAAATTGTTGACGGATCACTACCATGACTGTGCATGACAACTGGTCATGAGCGATGGAGCAACAACAATGCGTCTGTATAAACACGCCGCCGATCACATCCACTACTCGCCGCGTCATCTTCGCGCTGCGCCGCTGTGCGCTTTGCTGATCGCGGGTCTCAGTGCTTGCGGCGGCGGCAGTTCTTCAATGTCGCCCAATCCTACCGGTTCCTCCGCACAGTCATGCACGAGTGCAACCTGCGGCACCGCGGTGCTCACGCTGACGGACGCAGCGGGCGATTTCTTGACCTACAAAATCGATCTGGTTTCATTGCAGCTCAAGAAAAGCGACGGATCGCTGGTCGAAACCTTGCCCTCCACCACGACGGTGGATTTCGCGAAACTGGTCAACCTTGGTGAAATTCTGTCTGCCCGGCAGATACCATCGGGTGACTATGCGTCCGCGCAGGTCACGGTGGACTACACCAACGCCAGCATCATGGTGGACGACGGAGCCGGCAACCCGGTTGCGGTGTCGCCGCTCGACAGCAGCGGCGCGGCCATCGGCAGGCTGCAGCTGGACGTGCAGCTCGACAAACAGCATCCGCTGGCCATCAAGGGCGGCAAGTCATCGCGAATCGCGTTCGACTTCAATCTGCTGGCTTCCAATACGGTCGATCTGACGGCAAAGACGGTCACCGTGAGTCCGGTGCTGGTGGCCAGCGTAGTCGCCACCGACACCAAGGAGCTGCGTATCCGCGGATCTCTCATCAGTGTCGACACGTCTGCCAGCACGTACACGGTTCAGGTCAAACCCTTCAACGAAAAGGACGATGATCAGAACAGTCCGTTGATCGTTCACACGAGCGACACCACCGCGTTCGAGATCAATGGCATGCCCTTGACCGGCGCCGCGGGCCTGACGGAACTGGCCGCCCAGCCGGCGGACACGGTCACAGTGGCCTATGGCTCGCTACAGAGCACGGATCAACTCTTCACGGCCGCTCGTGTTCGTGCCGGCAGCAGCGTCGAGGGCGGCGGCATGGATCACCTGTCCGGCAACGTCATCGCCCGAAGCGGCAACAGCTTGACGCTGCATGCGGCGGAACTCGAAGACCGAGACGGCAATGAGCATTTCCAGTCACGCGATGTAACGGTGATCATCGCCGACGCCACGAAGGTGACGACAGATGGTCAATCGGCGAGCGCTCCGGCACATACAATCGCCGAATTGTCGGTGGGTTCGCGTGTGGATGCCTTCGGTACCGCCGCCACCGACGCCAACGGCCACCTGACTCTGGATGCCACGGCGGGACGAGTACGGCTGGAGTTCACGCGCCTCAAAGGCACGCTGAACGAAGTAGGCACCCAACAGATCACCATGACTCTTTCGTCCATCGATCGAATGCCACTTACGCTGTTCGACTTCGCCGGCACGGGCATCGCGTCCGCGCAGAACAGCGATCCGGCGAAGTATTTGATCGCCACCGGCAATCTGCCGCTGGATGCCTTCAGCGTTGGCGCTGCCACTCAGAGCATCGGCTTCGTTGCGCCCTTTGGCGCGGCACCGCCGGACTTCAACGCGGTGACTCTGGCCAATTCAAGCGGCAGCGAGGATCACGGCGGGATGGATGGCGGTGACCACGACTCCGCAGAATTGGAAATCGACTGGGGCAAGACCGGCACCACCCTGCCCTTCAAAGTCCTCGACGCGACGCACCTGGATCTGGACATCGCCAATGCCAGCATCGGCGAGCACCACACGATCGAGGCGGAACCCGCTGAAATCGATCTGAAGACCTTGGCCACAGACCCCTCGATCGTACCGGATGCCGCCGCGACGGCACTGTTCGCCATTGGTCATTCACAAAGCCAGCGCATTGAGAACTTCAACAGCTTCGCCGATTTCCAGGCGACACTGGCGACCCAGCTCAACGGTTCGGTCACCGCTTTGCGCCTGGTCGCCGAAGGCCGGTACGACAGCGCCACCAACACCTTCACTGCGAGACATCTGGTGGTCCGTTTGAACGACTGATCCTTACGGGGAGCCCGCATTGGGCTCCCCATTTATTCATGAATTGGAGGCATACTGACGTGCAGTGAGATCCGCAAACCAGGGTGAGAGCATGCCTGCATTTCAACGAGAGATTCCCGTCCGCTTCGGTCACTGCGATCCGGCGACCATCGTTTTCTATCCGCGCTACTTCGAGATGATCAGTTCATTGGTAGAGGACTGGTTTGAGGATGGCCTGGAGGCGAGTGCGCCGGGCTTGATGTATCACCGCGGCATCGTCACCCCGACCGTGCATTTCACCGTGGATTTTCTGAACGCAGCCTGGTTTGGCGACCGGTTGACCTTCAACCTGTGGGTGAAAAAGATCGGGCGCACCTCCTGCGAACTGCTCATCGAAGCCTCGCATCAGGGCAAGGTGGCCATGCGGGTCAAGCAGGTGCTGGTGTTCATGGTGGAGAAAACCCGGCGCGCGACGCCCATCGCGCCGGACATCGTCAAGCGCATGAAGCGATACATGATCGGCAGCGACAATCAGCCCGAGTCCCGGGTGCGGATCGTCAGAACCGTTCACAGGCGCTCGGTCGGGCACCTGCCCAAACCAAAAGAAAAGAAGCGAGCCGCGAAACAGAAGGCCGGCGCCCCATGAACCGTCCCCCGCCCCGGTTGATTCGGGCACGCTGGTGACCGCAGACACCAGCCGCACACGTCAACTCACCGGCGGCGATCCACCGGCTTCGATTCTGCGCGCCACGTAGGAATCCATCGCCTCGACGATGGCAGGATCACGCGCCGGCGCCACGTAGCGCTGCAGCGTGCTGCGCCAGATCTCACTGGCGCGCTCGGTCGCAGTCTTCGCGCCGTCGTTTGCCCAGGTGCCGTAGTTGCGCCAGTCCGAGACCAGGGGCGCATAGAAGGCGCTGCGATAGCGCTCCATGGTGTGTGCGCAGCCAAAGAAATGTCCGCCAGCACCGACTTCCGCCACTGCCTCGAGCGCCAGATCCGACGGGGCGGCCCCTACGGGCTGAAAAACTTCGGCGAACATCTGCAGCGCTTCGATGTCCAGAATGAATTTTTCGTACGAGGTCGTCAGCCCACTCTCGAGCCAACCGGCCCCATGCAGAATAAAATTGCAGCCGCCCATCAGCGCACCCCACAGGCTCATCTGCGATTCATAGGCGGCCTGCGCATCGGGAATGTTCGATGCGGTCGCATTCGAGGACCGCCATGGCAGACCCAGAAAGCGCGCCAACTGGCCCGCGCCGAAGGCCGCCTTGACGTACTCCGGTGTACCGAACGCCGGCGATCCGGACTTCATGTCCACATTGGAGGTGAAGCTGCCATACACGACGGGAGTGCCGGGCCGGACGAGCTGCGCCAGCGTAAGACCGGCGAGCGCCTCGGCATGCGCCAGGGTCAACGCCCCGGCCACCGTCACCGGCGCCATGGCGCCTGCCAGCGTGAATGGCGTGATGATCAGCACCTGCCCCGCCTTCGCGAAGTCGATGATGCCATCGGCCATGGGAATGTCGAGCATCAAGGGTGAATTGGTGTTGATGATGGTGTAGGTATAAGGGCGCGACTGGAATTCTTCCGCCGAAATTCCGTGCGCCAACCGGATCAGTTCAAAGTTGTCGGCAATCTGACCATGGCTGCGCGAAAAAATGAACGGAATCTTGTCCGTCAGCAGCAATTGCGAGCGTGTCATCTCCAGATGGCGGATGTTGACCGGCACGTCCTGCGGTTCGGTGGCGCCCCCCAATATGTGAATGACCTCGAAGCTCTGGCACAGCTTCATCAAATTACGAAAATCCTCGATGGTTCCGGAACGCCGACCGCCAGCCGTATCCATGATGTTCGGCGGTCCGGAGGTGGGCGCGAATGCGACGAGCCGGTCCGCCAGCGGCATGTGACGCTCTGGGTCGACCGAGTGAAGCGTGAATTCGTGCGGCGCGGTGGCCAGCGCGGCGGCGACCATGCCGCGGTCCAGACGAACGATCTGCGTGGCTTCATCCACACTCGCGCCGCCCTTGGCGAAAATGTTGCGGCCGTCACTCGAGAGCACTTTCATGCCCTGTGTTTCGAGCATGAGCAGCGCGGCTTCGTGAATGGCGGCAACCTGATCATCGGAGAACACTCGAAGCGGCTCGAACGGGTTGCGCAGATGCCGGTAGGAGCGCGTGCGATCGAAGACCGCGTGCTTGTTCTCCGCGGATGCGGGACGGCGGCGGCTGCGCCGGCCAACGTTGTCGGCGGATTCGTTCATGTGGGCGGCTGCTCCGGCGCTTGTCTTCGAGTTGAAACCAGACAGGCACAATAGCAAATGTCGTGCGTCTGCGGTCGTACGCCGCATCGCGCCCGGCGAGGAGTATGATCCTGCGATCGCCCATTGGGATCAACGAGGGTCTGCCGTGAACTTGAAAGCGACTTGGATCGGGCTATGCTTTTTTGTCCTACCCCTATTCGGTTTTGCCTGCCGCGCTGCGCCGGCGTCGGGCGCGGCGTCTCCCGACAGCGTCACGGCCATCCGTGCCGGCAGATTCATCGACGCGCAGGCCGGGCGCGTGCTGTCGAACCAAATCATCCTGATCCGTGGCGGCAAGATCGACGCCGTGGGCGGCGCGCTCGAGATCCCCGCGCAAGCCAGGATCATCGACCTGTCCACGATGACGGTGCTGCCGGGGCTCGTGGATTGCCATACGCACCTGGCGGATCTGGCCGACGGCGAACCGCTCAACATGTTGCGCAAATCCGCCGTGGAAACTGCCTACGCCGCGATTCCCAATGCGCGCGTAACCCTGCTTGCCGGATTCACCACCGTTCGCGATGTCGGTGTCTATCGCGCCTTCAATGACGTTGCGATGCGCGATGCAATCGCCCGTGGAATCATCGACGGACCACGCATGTATGTCGCGGGCGCCTACATCACCATCAGCCAAGGCGCCGGTGCAATGACCGGGCTTTCGCCCGACATCCAACTGCCGCTGGACATGCGCTATGGCGTCGCCGACAGCCCCTGGGAGGTGCGGCAGCGGATCCGGGAACTTGCGCATCGCGGCGCGGATCACATCAAAGTGCTGTCGACCGGCGCAGTGCTGACCCACGGCAGCAATCCCAAGTCGCTGGAATTCACGCCTGAGGAGCTGAACGCCGCGGTCGATGAAGCGGCGCATTTCGGATTGCGGGTCGAAGCACACGCGCACGATGCGGAAGGCATCAAGAATGCGATTCGCGCCGGCGCAGCCTCCATCGAGCATGCCACGCTCATCGACGACGAGGGTCTTGCGCTCGCCAAACAGCGCGGCACCTATCTGGACATGGACATCTACGACGAAGAATGCATCCAGTCCTCCCCGAATACGCCCGCGGACTTTCTGGCGCACGATCGTGATCTGGCGGAGGCGCAGCGGCGCAATTTCACCAAGGCCGTGCGCGCCGGCTTGAAAATGGCCTTCGGCACAGACGCTGGCGTCTGTCCGCACGGCATCAACGCGCGGCAGTTCGCATTCATGGTGAAGTACGGCATGACGCCGATGCAGGCCATTCAATCCGCGACGGTCAATGCAGCCGATCTCATCGGCCATTCCGAACTGTTCGGCTCGATCGCGGCGGGCAAGTCCGCTGATATCATCGCCGTGAGCGGTGATCCGATCGCCGACATCCACGCCCTGGAACACGTGAGTTTCGTGATGAAGGAAGGCAAGGTCTACAAACAAGAATGAGAAGCGGGTCAGACCGATTCCCGCTCCGCGCAATACGGCGTGACCGCCTCGGCCGTGAGCGTTGGCAGCGTCTTCACGCTGCGGATCACCGGCAGACGCCAGGCGAACATCGACAATCCGAGTGCGGTGATGCCGGCGAAAATCAATGCCGCGCGCAAACCAAAATGTTCGCCCAACCATCCGCCCAGCAATGCGCCCGGCCCGGCGGGCAGCAGGATCAACCAGCGCATGGTGCTGGTCATGCGGCCCAGCATCGGCGCGGGCGTGACGGCCTGACGCAGCGATAGGAAATTGATGAAGATGAACACGGCGCCCACGCCGTACGCGAACAACATGATCGCGTAAGCGGCAACACCGAAGGCATTCAGCGGTGCAATCGCCAGCAACAGCCAGGCGCATCCGCAAATGGCGAAGCCCAGCACCATGCAAGGGCCGGGCCCGATCCGCTTCGCGACCCGATGGCCCAGCGCGCTGGCCGCGACCGTGCCCGCGCCCAGCGCCACGTAACTCAGTCCGATACCACGCTCGGTGAGACCCAGCTGCCGCGTCGCGAACAAGATCTGCACCACCGTGGCTGACTGCATGCACGCTTCCCAGATGCCTACGCACGTGGCCATGGTGAGCAGCAGCCGATGAGTGCGGACGAAGCCAATCCCCTCGCGCATCGCCGGCCAGAAGGCGGCATTCACCGCACTTGGCGTCTCCTTCACACAGATACCGCGCAGAATCGACGCCGAGATCAATAGCAGAACCGCATCGGCCAGCAGGGCAATCGGCGCTCCGGTTATCTTGATCAGCGCGCCGGCGGCGCCGGGTCCCGACACCTCAGCGGCCGAGGAGGCCAGCGCATTTTTTGCATGCGCTTCCACCAACCGCTCACGCGGCACGATCTGCGTCAGCACGATCTGCGCCGCGCTGCCGGCGGTGGTGTTCACTGTGCCGATGACGAAGCCGACGAAGTACAGCCAGGGCATGGTCAGCAAGCCAAACCACCATGCCACGGGAACCGTCAGTACGGTGAGCGCCATCAGTATTTCACCCAGCACATACACGGGCATTTTGCGCACACGATCCAGCCACACGCCGGATGGCAGAGAAAACAGCACAAAGGGAACGATTTCGGCCGCTGTGAGAATGCCCATCTGCGTCGGACCGGCATGCAGCAGCACCGCCGCTGTCAACGGCAGCGCCAGCAAGGTCACCTGTCCGCCAAACGACGAGATGAGGATCGAGGTCCACAGGCGGCGATAAGTGGCATCGCGCAGCAGGTCGGTCGGACCCAGCGCGAAGCCCAACACCCGGCGTGCAGGGAGGCTGCTTTGATTCATGGTGTTAAGTTTTTCTAAGTGACGCGTCAGAAACTGCGTTTGCCGCGTACACGCCTCGCGCAGACACTGAGCGCATCAAGATTCGCATTCAAGGAGATTCCAATGTGCTTCGATCGAGTGATCTTTTCGGCGACGTCGATGCTGATCGCCACGTCCATCGTGACTTTCATCGGCTTCATTTTCGAATACGGCCACATTTAACACTACAGGTGCTGCCATGAACCATATTTCCTGTCGTTTACCCCCAGAACGGGCGGTGTTTGCCGCGTGCGCGCCCACTACGCAAGAGCGCTGGCGCAGGCACCTGTTGCAGGCACTGCAAGCCCTCGGGACGGGCGCGAGCGCGGTCCCGCTCGGCGACAATGGCGAAATCATCCGGGAACTCGCGCGTCGCTTCACTTGCGCGCGCGAATGAGGGTATCGAATGTCCACCATTGGGTGGCAGCTGTGCGATCAAATATGAACTTTCTACATTAATAATATATCGTATACATATGATATTATTCACTATTTATAATCCTTCATAGCGAACGATCAAGGCCGCTGAACGGTGCGCGGGCCCGAAGCCCGCGCACGCCCGGCGATGCCG
>JANXOV010000094.1 GCA_025357635.1 Pseudomonadota bacterium | reverse complement strand
GACGCCTGGCGGTCCGGGGTGATCCAAAAAACATTCAGTGGCGGTCTGAAGCTGGCGGCGCCGCGCCAGACTGAAACCCGCGTTCTGTCCTTCCTGAAGCATCAGTCCAAAATCGGCAGCCGCGCCAAGCCGGTGGACTCGCGGCGTATCGTCAACCTCTAAGCGCCGCGCTCACCGCAACTGACTGTCTTTGCTGCCGCGCCGGTTGTAGCCGCTGAAACGCGCCGCGTCGCGATCGCTGGCATCCTGACAGGAAATGCACAATCGAACGCTAGGCACCGCCTCTCTGCGTGCCTGCGGAATTTCCGCATCGCATTCGGCGCAATGGCTCAGCCCCGGTCCCTGAGGCAGCTGACTGCGTGCGCGGTTGACCGCATCCTTCACGGTTGCATCGATCTGCTCTTGAACTGCGCCTTCTTTTGCCCAACCGGTAGCCATTGCTCACCTGAATTTCTTGTCGCCGCCGGCCCAACTCTAACATCCTGACCCGCAGCGCGCAGCCTGACCCCATTCTGTGCGAGTTCCCGTTGCTACAGACAGCAACAGCCATCGTGGCTGGGAGTGGAGGACATAATGTGAACACAATTCATGCAATCTGGCGCAATGCCGCGGCGATACTGATGATCCTGGGGCTTTCGGTGGGCTGCGCCCGGGCTGATTCCATTGAATTGCCGTATGTAAAGACCCGGTTGGTCCAGGTGGATGTCTATGACCGCGCGGAAGGGTTGGCGCTGCCGGTGTATGCCAAGAACGGGCGGCACTACATCGTCGGCACACCCGGCCATGAGTACGCCGTGCGCATCCGCAACTGCACCGGCGGGCGCGTTCTCATTGTGACGAGCGTGGATGGCGTGAATGTCATCTCCGGGGATACGGCCGCGCCTTCACAGTCCGGCTACGTGCTGGATCCCTGGGGATCGGTCGAGATCGCCGGCTGGCGCAAGAACATGGAGCGTACGGCAGCGTTCTACTTTACTGACTTGGGCAATTCATACGCTGCCCGCACGGGCCGTCCGCAGAACGTCGGTGTGATCGGCGTGGCGGTGTTTCAAGAACAGCCGCAATCAGCCCAAGAATACGATTCCGCTGGATCCGCATCGCGACGAGAAGCAGCCGCTCCGTCCGTCAAGGACTCCAATCAAACCGAGCGCAAGATGCTCGGCAAACTGGGTACGGGGCATGGGCGCAGCGAAGACTCCTTTGCAACGGCCGTCACCTTTGAGCGCTCGACCGATTCGCCCGTCGAGACCGTGGCGATTCAATACGATCGCCGTGAAAATCTGGCGGCGATGCAGGTGCTGCCGCGGCCCTACTACGCGCGCGCCGCGAGCCCCGACCCGTTTCCGGCGGCTCCGCACTTTGTCCCCGATCCCGAGTAACCATGGACAGCAGCGCGGCATCAATTGCCCGGCCCGGATCGACGGCGCCGGGAATTGAATCCCCCGGCGCGCACTTGTACAGTGGCTTTGCCATGTCACCGCCTGCCGAAGTCCTGGCCGCGCCGATTGCTGCACACAGCGACGAAGCGCTGATGCTGTCGTACGCTGCCGGGCGAGCCGCCGCGTTCGACACCCTCTACACGCGGCACAAGGGTGGCGTATACCGTTACATGCTGCGCCATTGCGGCAATGCCGGCACAGCCGATGAGCTGTTCCAGGATGTTTGGATGAATGCGATCCGCGCGCGCGAACGCTACGCACCCACTGCGAAATTTACGACCTGGCTGTATACGCTGGCGCGCAACCGGCTGATCGATCACTGGCGCGCCAACGGCAACGCAAGATTCACCTCCATCGACGATGAGAGCGAGGAAGGCGCGCGTGTCGCGGAAGCTTTGCAGGTGCCCGGTGACGATCCGGCAGAACGCCTGGCGACGCTGCAACTGCGCCAACGCCTGCAGGCGGCACTGGCCACCCTGCCCGCCGCGCAGCGAGACGCCTTTCTCTTGCAGCATGAAGGCGGGCTGTCGCTTGCCCAGATTGCCGATCTGACGGGCGTGGGTCTGGAAACCGTGAAAAGCAGGCTGCGCTACGCGGTTGGCAAGCTGCGTGGCGAACTGACATCGCTAAGCGAGGATATGCGATGACCATGGAAACCGATAAAGCAGAACAGGACCCGCGGGTCGCTGCGGCCTGGAGCGAGTGCTCCGTCGACTTGCCGGCGGCGACGCTCGATGCCAACATTCTCGCCGCCGCGCATCGGGCTGTTGGCAGCGCGCCGCATGACGCGGGCATACCGGGCACTGCCGCGCGCAGCACCCGCCGCTGGCGGATTCCGCTGGCCGCCGCCGCGAGCATCTGCGTCGTGACGCTCGGTATCTTTCTCACCAGACCGCAGCAGCAGATCATCCTCACGCCGTCGGTGACCGGCCCATCGGCGTTGCAAGCGCCTGTGCGTGACGAACCGACGCTGGCGGCGTCCAAAGACTCGCCGCCTGCCGCCTCATTGGAAGCAGCGCCAAAGCCGTTACCGGCGGAGAAGAAACTCGAACATCGCGAGTCCTCGATCGCCGATCGGCGTGCTAACGCTGCGCTCCCGGCCGCCGCACCGGCTCCAAGCGCAGCGCGCGCTCGAATGGCGACGGGCGGCGCGGCAGCGGATTCCATGGCGCCCTTCGATGTCGATGCGTCGGTGCTGCGCATTCGCCAGTTGCACGATGCGGGACAGCTGACCGCAGCAGCCGAGGAGTTGCTCGCACTGCGTGCCGCGGTAGCGGATGCCGATCAACGGCTTCCCACACCGCTTCGTGCCTGGGCCGCAACCATCAAACCTTGAAGCGTTGATGTCGGCGCGCCCGATTGAATCATCGTTTTCGCGAAGGCGCGTGCGGAAGTCTTTTGGGCCGGCTCTGCAGGAACCTCTGCAGCAATTCCTCATAGGTCGCAGGCGGTACCGGGCCGGTCCGTATCCACTCCAGCGCCATGACCTCCCAATCCCCTTCCTGCGCATGCGTGCCCTGCCCCATGCTGCGCATGAGGCGCTGCACCTGATATTCGCGGCGCAGCGCTTCATCCTGCGCCGGCGTCGACATCTCGCCGTGAATCTCGGCGCGAATGCAAAGCAACCGCAGCGCCTTTTCGGCCTGATCGCCGGCAGCGGCTGAACAGGAATCAGCTTTTACGAAGCTCTCTTTTACCGCCTGCAACCCTCCCTTAGGCCAATGCCGAACGCCCGCGATAAAGGCCTCCGCGGTCTGCTTCAGCGTTTCCCGCTCCGCGGCATCCGAGTGTTGTGCCACGGCTGATCCATAGGCCCGCAGGTGCCGCCCCGCTTCAAACAGGTTCATGAAGGACTGTTCCACATCGCGCTCGCGCTGCCGCGCCAGCTCAGCCTCGCACAGGCCCAGCGCGCGATCGAACCGATCTCGCAATCCGCGCGCCTCGGCCCTGGGCAATTCACCGAGTGATTCAAAGGCTGATTGCCACTCAGGGACTTTTTTCATTGCCGCGGCCAGCTCTGATGCAGGCAATTGGGCGATCGCCTCAACTTCCTCGCACAGTACCACCGCTTTGGCCTTCGCCGCCTCGAGCCCTGCCGTGTAGTCCACTTGGGCCTGCTGACGCTTCTGAAACACCGCGTCGCACACTTCACGGAACTCGCTCCACAAGGATTGCTCCTGATCGCGCGGTGCCGATCCTGCGTCTTTCCACAGCGCCTGCAGCCGCTTGGCGGCGTCGATCGCCTCGCGGCCGTCTTGCAGCGTGAGCAAGTGGCGCGCGCGCTTGATCAACGACTGCTTCTCGGCCACGTTGCGCCCGTACCATTCATCCAGCCGTGCCTGCAGCCGTGCGCTCGCCGCATCAAAATCCGCTTGAACGGCACGGCCGGCATCTCGTTCCACCGGGAAATGCCGGCGCCATTCCAACGGCGCTTCGCGCAACACCCGCACCAGCAGACCCCAGTCCGGCTTTTCCCAATCTTGCGCCGCTTCAAACGCGGCCATCCGCTCCAGCAGCGCCTTGCGGTTGTCCAGATTGTTTTGCCGAAGCTTCGCCTGCGCCTCGAAGTACTCACGGCACGGCGCATAGGCCGCTTGCGAGGCTTGATGAAACCGCTCCCAATCCTCCGGCGGATCGATCACGATTCCTTTGCTGATGGTCTTCCAATCCTGCTGCAGCGCTTTGATGCGCTCAGCAAGCACCTTGGGAACTTCGGTGGAGCCGATGAGCGACTCCATTTCCAGAATGAGCTCCGCACGCTTGGGCGCCACCGCGTAGTCCTTCCACTGCTTGAGCTCGTTCAATTTGTCATCGAGCTGCTGTAAGGTGCGCACGAGATGAACCGGCAACGGCGGCGCCGCAGGCAGTTTCTCCTGGATCGCGCGGCGAAGTCCCGCGGCCATTTGCGTATTGCCTTCACTCAATACCGCGTTGGCCTTGCGAATCAAGCCCCCTACCTGGCGCAACGCCTGTTCAGCCGCCGCCTGCTTTTCCTTGGCTGTCTTGGCTTCGGCGTCGCGCAGAGCCGTCTCTTCCTGAAGACGCTGCGCATCGGCTTCGGCCATCGCCGCTGCCGCCTCGACCGCGGCTTGCCGCTCTTGCTCGCGTGCGACGGCGGCGGCCCGCTGTGCGGCTTGCTCAGCGATGAGCTGAGCCTGTTGCTGCGCGGCTAGGCGCTGATGGTCGGCGATGACCTGCCTGCACCGGTCGATTGCCTGCGCACTACGGGCTTCGATGGCGGCATCGGGCCGCGGATCGATGGCACGCCAGCGGCTTTGGAGGTGCTCGAAGTTGGATACATAGAGCGCGTCATAGCCGCGCTGGCCATGGCGCTCGAGCGAGGCACAGAGCGCCGCAACTTCATCCGCCCATTCGGCGGCCTTGCGTTCCGCGGCATTCAACGCATCGCATTTGTGCTTGAGAATTTTGTAGACAGTCTTGTCCTTGGTTCGAACCCGTTTGAGCAGTTCTCTCATCTGCACAGGATCTTCAATCATTTCTGCCGCCAGCTGCCGTACGCGACTGGAGGGACTCTGCGCCACCAGCTGCGCAACTTGCGCAGGATCATCGATGGCGGCGAGCGCCTGCGACAGGCGGCTCGGGTCTTTGCACAGCGCAATCACACAGTACAGCGAAGGCCCGGTGGGCACCCGCTCCGCGAGGCCGGCATGGTCGATACTGCCGGTGTCGATGAGCTCGGCGAGACGCGACTGGGCGGCCCGTTTTAGTGCGGCGGGATAAGCGTTTGAGTCGTCATCGGCAGCTCCGGAAAGTCCGCCAATCCGTCGCAGCGCGTCGCCATCGGGGAGCTTGTGGATGGCGGCGATACGCACGGGCTCCTCGCCCGCGGCGAGCGCCGTACTGAGCAAGGTTTCTGCGCTCGCCTCATTCAGGTTCGCCACGCGCTGTTCCAGCGTTGGCACAGAGGGCGGTGGCTCGGGCAGGTCACTGCGGAAAAACTGCGACAGCCGTTTCATCGGCCATTCCCGCAGGCATCAACGCGCGGCTCGATGATCATCGGGGCGAGCGGCGGTTGCGGCGGCGTAGAAAATAAAGGCTCATCAAAACACCTCGTTGAATTCAATCGTTGAAGTCTAGTCGTCTCTTCCGAAAAAGAGAAACCTCGGCGGGCGCTGGCGCTATGCGCGAGAATCAGGCGTGCTCAAAGCGAGCGAGGGTTTCGACGTGGTCGGTATATGGCAGCAGATTGAATGCGCTGAGCGCCGCGAGACGATACTTGGCGCGCGAAAGCAGGTGCGCGGCGTCATTCAGGAACGATTCGAGCCCGCAGCTTACGTAGATAAACCGTTCAGGCGGGCACCGGCACAGGTAGTCGATCAACTCAGGGTCAAGGCCCTTGCGTGGCGGGTCGGCGATCACCACCTGCATGCCGGCCGCGGCCAGGCATGCTGCGCCCGCCGGTCCCGGGATGACGGAAATCCTGGCTCGATCCGCCGGGTCGAGTTGAGCGATCCCAAGCGCCAGCCCGTGAAGCGATTGCGGGCTGATTTCGTTCATGTGGATCTGGCTCACCTGAGCCAATACCGACAAGCCGATGGCGCCGACGCCTGCGTAGAATTCTGCGACTCGCGCTCCTTGGGGAACCTGAGCGCGCACGTGGCCGATGATGCCCTGCGCAATCTCCAGATTGTTCTGGCCGAACGCGCCCGGCGGATAGTGCACCGCCGCCCCGCCAAACCGTTCGACCACGCTGCCGGGCCCGAACCAGTGTTGGAAATCGGGACCCAAGATGGAGTTGGAGCGCCCGCAATTGGCGTTGAACCACAAACTGTGCAGCTCCGACCCAAGACGCTCGCGGATCAAATCAAGACACGCTGCAAACGGCTCCGCAGTTGGGCTATTGCCGACAATTACGATCTGCGCGGTGTTCGTGCTGCGCTCCACCACCACTTGCACGTAGCGCGCGAGACCCAGATGGGCCTTGTCCGAATAGCTGCTCACCCGGGCATCGACCAGCGCGCGCCGCACGATGGAGGCGACGCGGTTGATCAATGGATGCTGAACACTGCAGTGAGGAATGTGGACCACACGGTGCGTGCCGGATTCAAACAGGCCCAACTTGGGCGAGCCAAGGCGGCCGCGGATTGCGAGCCGCGCGCGCAGTCGAAACCCTACAGTTTGCCCGGAAATCACCTCCACCTCGGGCAATCCGTGCGTACGCGCCAACTCATTGAGCGTGTCACGCGCGGCAGGGGCAATGCCACTTTCACCGAATCGGGGACAGCCGGGGCACGGCGGGCGATGCGGGCAAGAGGATACGACGTCCGATTGCCTCGAGAGTGGCGACTCTACTATGCGCTTGTGCCTGCTCACCGTGCCGTCAACCTAGCAGACAATTTCGACAGGGGTACTGTACTAAGCGATTTCTCCGATGACTTCGCCCACCTTCAGCGTGGTGCCCGCATTCACCAGGTGCTTAAGGATGCCATTCGCCGGACTGTCTACGTCCATCGTGCTCTTCTCGATTTCGAGAGTATAAATCGGTTGTCCTTCCGTCACCGATTGGCCGTCGGCCGCCAGCCACGAAGTCACCGTCCCTTCCTGCATGGAAACCGCTGCCTTTGGCATGCGTAGAATCGTCGGCATTGCGAAATCCTATTTCAACAGCGCTCGAACCGCCTCTAACAGGCGTTCTTCGGTCGGAAAATGCAGGCTCTCAAGCGTTTGGCTGAACGGAACCGGCGTGTAGCGCGCTCCGACGCGGGCAACGGGCGCCTTCAAGTCACGATGCAGGTTCTGGTGGATCAACATGGCCAATTCGGCGCCGAAGCCTCCAAACTCCACGGCGGAATGCAGTACCAACGCGCGTTTGGTTCTTCCGACTGACTCCAGAATGGCGCCACGGTCGAGCGGCATGAGCGAGCGCAGATCCAACACCTCCGTATCAACGCCCTCACCCACC
>JANXOV010000047.1 GCA_025357635.1 Pseudomonadota bacterium | reverse complement strand
GGCGGAAGCCTATCTGACGCCAACGGACGTCATTGCGACTTTGTGCGACGACATGGTCAAGCAGGATGTGCGCGCGCAGTTGCCCGGCATCACCGTTCCCACCTTGCTAATGTACGGCGGGGCGCAGAATAAGATTCTACCCACGGGGGTGGGCCGCTGGATGCAGACGCAGATACCTCGCTCAAGGCTGGTCGAGTTCGACAACAGCGGCCACATGCCCTTTCTGGAGGAGCCGCAGAAATTCAACCAGGAGCTGCTGCAATTTGTTCGCGAGGTTCAATAGCGGGCAAGTATGGCGAATCCGCATTTTCTATTCATCGAAGTCGTTGGCGAACATGCCGACCAGGTGCATCTGCTCGAAGCGATTGCGCAGCTGACTGAACGAAGCGGCGGCTCGTGCTTCGCCTATGCCGCTGCCGGGCGCGTTACCGGCCTCGAGCCCGGCACAATCGCGGCGGGCATGTTGATCGTGAAATTTGCCGACCCGGCCCAATTGTTGCGAGTGGCGAAGGAAGCGGTGCTACCGCATCTCACGGCGGCACTACCGCCAGGAACGATCCCGCTCGTGCTGGCGGTTGAGGGGCTGCCGGAAAATGGCCTGCCCGATATGCTGGACATACCCACCATAGCGAGTGTGCCGAGACCGCGTGCCCACCCGCGCAATACGTTTCTCGTGGTGCGAGGCAGTGTCTCGGACCCGGAACGCTTGAATGCCTATCGCGACGTGATACTGCCCATGCATAAAGAGCGAGGCGGCTACTACGAAGTGTTTGCACTACTGCCCGAACAAGTGACGGCGCTCAGCGGAGCCTGGACCGAGCAGATCTTTGCGATCTCCCGCTGGCCGCAGCGACAAGCGGCCGAGGACTTCTGGTTTTGCGATCGCTATCAAAGACAGGCGATACCACTGCGACTGGGTGCGGGCCATTTCACCGTACACTTGCTGGAAGCGGCTCAAGGTTGATAAATGGCATCGGATGCCAAGTCGCTGGGCCTTGAGTTTTTGCAGGCGTTCTGGGCTGGAAAACCCGAACAGGCCTATGCGCTGTGTGCCCCGCACGCTCGTTGGCGCTTCCAACGAAGTCTGCACGATCCACAGGAGGTACCGGTACCCGAAGCGGTCGATTGGTTGATGAAGACCCTGGTATCGGGTTTCGACGAAACATCCGGCTACAGCGTTACGTTGCGCGATGCCATCGGCGAGGCCGATGAGGCCGCGATCGAGTATTCCGCCACCGGCAAGACTCGCACAGGGCAGACGTATTTGAATCACTACGTTGTGAGATTTACCTCGCGCGACGGCCAGATCGTTTCCATTCGCCCCTACTTCGACACTCATTACGTCAGTCAGATGCTGTTTGACCTGGACTGATCGCGCGTATTCTGCCGCGCCCTTGCGCGCGGGTCTTGCGGCCGTGATGGCGTACAAGACTTGCGCGGACGGCGCGATAGATCGACAGTTCGTTGCGGCGGATCCGATCGCGCAACCCGCCCACACCGATAGCCATCGCGAAACCGGGGACCTCCGACTCGAACGGCACCGCCAAGGCTCCTGTATCGGGCAGAAGCGCATCGTAGAGAATGGCGTAGCCCCGCTCGCGCACTTCGCTTACGTCCAGCCGCACCTTCGCCAGCTCGATACGATCAGACTTTCTCTTCGACCGAGCGTTGGCACGATCCACCAGGCTTTCAATTTCATCGTCATCCAGCTGTGACAGGATGGCATGGCCGACGGCGGTGGTGAATAGCGGCGCCAGATATCCTTCCACCAATCGCAATGAGATGGGAAAGGATCCGGGTATCACGCGTAAAAAGCGGCAAGACAAATCATTTTGCACCGACAGCGTCACGGTTTCCTGTGTAGCCGCATGAACCTCGGTCAAGGTGTCGAAGGCGTCGCCGGATCCCAGCACGATCGCAGGAATCCAATCCCCGAGCTGGGTCAGGCTCAGCGAGGGAAAGTAGCGCAACGTGCGGGCGTTGAGTACGATATATCCAAGGGTCACCAGGCTTTTCAACAAGGCGTTCGTGCTGGATTTTGGATAGTGCAGCGCCTGCCCGATTTCCGCGGCTGACAGCTGCCGCCGCGTGCGCCGAAATAGTTCCAGTACCTCAAATACACGGCCAGCCGACTTCACCACCGATGAAGGGCCATTGATTTCGGACTCATCTGCCACTGCCCGCATTGTCTGATCTCCTCTCTACCTGGATATTAACATTCATATATGTGAACCGGTCAGCTATAGTGACGAACTAGACGTTGACTCGGTCGAAGCGCAAGTTCTAGCATTGACCTTCATCTGGCCATTCTTATCCGGAGAATCAACATGACCTCCAACAAAGCATCCGTGCAGCTGGACCGTGAACTGTGGGTGAGCATCTACACCACTATGTTGCGCATTCACGAATCGGACAAGGCGATTCAGCGGGCGCTTTCGGCCGGTGAATTGCAGTTTCAGTACTATCCGGCCGGCGGGCAGGAGGCGATCTCGGCGGGTATCGCGCCGCACCTGCGACGCGAGGACTACGCAGTCATCACCTATCGGTGCATCCATGACATCGTCGCCAAGGGCACGCCGCTCAGGGAAATCATGGCCGAAATGTTCGGCAAGGCCGCGGGCACCTCAAAGGGCAAGGGCGGTCCCATGCATTTGTCGGACCCACATTCCGGCCTGATGGCAACGACTGGCATCGTCGGGGCCGGTTTGCCAATCGCCAATGGGTTGGCGTTGGCGGAAAAGCTCCGGGGTTCGGATCGGGTGACGATCGTGAGTTTCGGCGATGGTGCGACCTCAACCGGGGCGTTTCATGAAGCTTTGACGCTGGCTTCCATCTGGAAGCTTCCCGTCGTGTTCGTCTGCCAGAACAATCAGTATGCGGAGTACACCTCGTTGTCCGAGTACACGGCCCTGGAGAGCTTCGCGTCGAAGGCGGCCGGTTACGCCATGGTGGGTGAACGCGTCGATGGAACGGACCCGATCGCCATGCACGAGGCCGCTGGAAGGGCCATCGCGAGCGCGCGTGCCGGCAAGGGCCCGGTGCTGATCGAAGCCGTGTGCCACCGGCTTCAAGGGCATGCGTTCGGCAGCGATGACAAACACATGGACAAGGAGGCGTTGGACGCTGCGAAAGCCGCATCGCCGATGATCAAATTCCGTGCCCGGCTGTTGAATGAACGAATCTGCACCGAATCGCAACTGGTCTCGCTGGAGACTGCAACGCGGAAGGCTGTGGATGAGGCCGTTGAGTTCGCGCGCTCCACCCCTGCACCCGGCGCTGAGGAGCTCTACACGGATGTGTTGGTCTCTACACAACTCATCCCCGACGTGGACCGCCAAGCGGCACGACGAGCCGTGGGGTCGACAGCGCCGGCTGATTGCAAACGGAAGCTGACCTTCGGCGCAGCCGTCACCGATGCGCTCGATGTTGCGTTAGGACGGGACGATCGCGTGTTTCTGATGGGAGAGGACATTGCCGATCCTGCCGGCGGCATCGTGAAAGCGACTTACGGGCTGTCCACCAAGTACGGTCGCGATCGCGTTCGACCGACCCCCATTGCCGAAACTGCGATCGTTGGCGCTGCCATCGGCGCGGCATTGGCCGGGATGCGCCCCGTTGCCGAGATCATGATCAATGACTTTCTAGAAGTGTGCATGGACCAGGTGGCGAATCACGCCGCCAAATTGCGTTATATGTCTGGCGGCCGTACGTCCGTTCCCCTGACTATTCGGACGATGACCGCGGGTTTCGTTGGCAGCTTTGGTGCGCAGCACTCGCAATCGTTGGAATCGTGGCTGGTGCACACACCGGGTCTCAAGGTTGTCTATCCCAGCACGCCCTATGATGCAAAAGGCCTGTTGCTAAGCTGTATTGAGGATGAGGATCCCTGCATCTTCTTTGAAGCGATGCGCTGCTACTTCACCCCCGGTCCGGTTCCAGAAGGCTACTACCGCATACCGCTGGGAGAGGCCGAGATCAAACGACCGGGCAAGGACCTCACCATCATTACCTACGGATGGCCGGTGCAGGTGGCGCTG
>JANXOV010000021.1 GCA_025357635.1 Pseudomonadota bacterium | reverse complement strand
TCGCCGCGAACAAGCGGCTCAACACCGCTTACCTGCTCAAGGAATCCTTCGGCCAACTGTGGGACTACAACAGCGAGGCGTGGGCCAGGAAGTTCTTCGACAACTGGCGCGCGCAACTGAAATGGCAACGATTGAAGCCCTATGAGAAGTTCGCCATGATGATCGAGCGCCACTGGGCGGGCATCGCCGCCTACTGCAAACCGCAGAACAAAGTCTCCCTCGGCTTCGTCGAGGGCTTGAACAACAAAATCCGTGTCATCCAACGTCGAGCCTACGGCCTGCGTGACGAGGAATATCTCAGACTGAAGGTCCTTACCTGCATGTTGCCCAAGCTTTGATCGAAAAATGATCAACTTTTACCCACACGACTTCCTGAAGACCCTAATTTTCTTTGGGCTGAGTGAAGCGTCCAAATGCAGCCCCGGTAAAAGCGAGTCCTGCTTAAGCATGAAAGCAACCTCGCCGGTTGTGAATCCGTATTGTTGTAAATCATAATTAAAAACTACGCCACGCAACGCACGGGAAAAGGGCGTGGCTGCCGCGTACTCACGAACAGCGTTAGCATAACCTCGACCAGCGACTGATGTAACCGATGCAGCTCGCTTGGTCGGAAAGATCTCCACTTGGCTGCGCGTTTGTTGGAAGACATTGGTGTGGTCACCAACCGTGCGTACGCCGAGGGTAGGTGGGGCTAACTGTGCTGATGCCACTGTCGATGCAGTCGCGAAATACAAGAACGCTAGAACCATTCGCATTTAGTGGCTCCTTAGTGCCCAAGAATCGTCAATTGTTGAGGTATCGTCAATGACAGCCAAGTGGGATAAACCGAGAACGTACAAAAGTCATAAAACGTCGCCGTCCAAATCCCATTCAACGTCTCACCGTAGAAGGCGTTTGACTCCAACAGCGCGCCATTCACGGCAGCATTGAGGAACCCGTTGCCAGCGTGGAAAAGAATCGACCGCGTCCCGCTGGGAGAGGTGAGCTCTATCTGCGTGCAAGCGAGTCCACTAGTTCCGCCATCGTGGGCTGAGTATATATTTATGGAGGAATGGCGCTTAGATAAGCCGCAGCTTTCTATTACACACATCTTGAGCGATTTTCGCTGACTTGTTGACGTATCCGGAAAAAGTGCTGGACACACACGTTCGCATTGCGTAATCTTGCTCTCGTCGCGATGTGCGGCGAAGACTGGCGGGGCACGTGCGAAAGGCCAAAGGCTGCGAGGATCCCGACGTGCAGGCTATTATGGAGGGCGGCACAGAGTCGGTCGAGTGGGTGCGGCAGGAGTTTGCCCGCGCTGACCTGCGCGACAAACGTCTGGACGCTCGCTTGCGCAAAACCGCCGAACAACTCGCCCAGTCGCCCGCCTCGCCGATCAACGAGGCGTGCGGCAATTGGGCGAGCACGCAGGCGGCGTATCGGCTGTTCAACAATCCGAAAGCGAGTCCGGCGCGGATCTTGAAGCCGCATTGGCAGGCGACGGCGGAGCGCATGGCCGGCTGTGGCGATACGGCGTTGGTCATGCAGGACACCGTGTTTTTCTCCTACGGCAAGCACCTCAAGACGCGCGGGCTGGGTCCGATCGGCAAGAGTAATGCCGCGCATGATCGCGGCCTGATCATGCACAACGCGCTCGCCTTCACGACCTCCGGGGTGCCGCTGGGGATCCTGAGCCAGAGTATTTGGGCGCGGGGTGAAATCCCCGAGGAAGACTATCAGGAGAAGATCGAGCGCTTGCAGGTCACGGCGATCGAGGAGAAGGAGAGTTCCAAGTGGCTCATTGCACTCAAGGAGACGGTGCAGCGCGCCCCCACCGGCGTGCCGGTGGTCACGGTGGCGGATCGGGAGTCGGACTTCTTCGAGTTCTTGACGCACGCGAAGGAGTTGCGCGCCAAGTACCTGATCCGTGCCCGCACCGATCGCAAGCTCGTGCCCGAGGACAGCGCGGGATGTACTCGGATGCTCGAGGCGCTCAGCGATGCACCGGTCCTGGGCAGTCTGAGGATGGAGGTTCCCGGCAACGGCAGCCGCAAGGCGCGCAGCGCCTCGATCGAGGTGCGTGTTGCCGAGGTCACGATCCAAGCGCCACCGCGCCGCGGCGCGCACGCCCAGGCGTCCGGTTCGAGCGAACCGGTCACCGTGACGTTGATCGGTGCGACCGAGCAATCCGCACCGGCGGGGAGCGAGTCGATCAGCTGGGTGCTGTTGACCAATCTGCCCGTGAAGGACTTCGAGTCGGCCACCGAGAAGCTCCAGTGGTACGGCAAACGCTGGGGCATCGAGATCTGGCACAAGGTGCTCAAATCGGGGTGCAAGGTCGAGGAGTGCATGCTCGAGGAGGCCGAGCGCCTGAAGCGCTACCTGACTCTCTTCAGCATCATCGGCGTGCGCCTGATGCATGTCGCGTATTTGGCCCGCGCACACCCCGATCTGCCGGCCACGCAGGTGTTCTCCCAAGAGGAGCTCGAGGCGCTGCACATTCGCGTCACCCAGGCATTGCCCCCCGCGGACCCAGCCCCGACGCTGCGGGAGGTGGTGCGGATGCTCGGCAAGCTCGGTGGGCACTTGGGCCGCAAGGGGGATGGCGAGCCCGGCGTCACCGTACTGTGGCGCGGCTGGACGAGTCTTTACGGGACGGTGCAGACGCTGCGCGCCTACAAACTCTCCCTCGCTCGGGGCAACTCGAGTTAAGCGATGCGCTACTGCGGACGCGACTTTACTCAGGCCCAGATCGATCTGATCCGTGACTTGCTCCAAGTCCCGCAGATGAACCGCGCCCGTTTGTCGCGCGAACTCTGTGAACGGCTCGGATGGCGCCGCGACAACGGCGGCCTGAAGGACATGAGTTGTCGTGTCGCGTTGCTGCGCATGCAGACGGACGGGCTCATCAGCCTGCCCGCGCCCAGAAATCCGAAACCCGTCACCTACCGATCCTATCCCCACATCGAGGTGGCGGTTCTCGAGCCAGCCATCATCCCGATTATCGACCTGGCCACACTCAACCTCGATCCCGTGCTCAGCAAAGCGGACTCGATGCTGTGGAACGCGTATATCCAACGTCATCATTACCTCGGGCACCAGTTGATGCCCGGGGCGCAACTGCGCTACTTCGTGCGCGCCGCCGGCCACATCGTCGCCGCGCTCGGCTTCGGCGCGAGCGCTTGGAAGGTCAAACCCAGAGACCAGCTCATCGGCTGGACGGCCGATCAGCGACAACGCAACCTGCACCTCGTCGTGAACAATGCCCGCTTCCTCATCCTGCCGTGGATCCGTCGCAAGAACTTGGCCTCGCGCATCCTCGCCCTGGTCAACCGCCGCCTGCCCGATGACTGGCACGCTCGTTACGCCTATCGGCCGGTGTTGCTTGAAACCTTCGTCGAGAAGCCACGCTTTACCGGCACCTGTTACAAGGCCGCCAACTGGCAGCACCTCGGTGACACCCAGGGTCGTGGCAAGCTCGATGTCCTGCATCGCCACGCTCAGCCGATCAAAAGCATCTGGATCTATCCGCTCACACGCCACTTCCAGCGGCAACTGTGCAGCGGATAGATTAGGCTTGGCTGCGGTCATCTGCGTCATGCACGCCGTTCGGCAAAAGATCTGTGTAATAGAAAGATTGAGACCGCCTAACCTATGTGTCCGAAAGGACAGTTTCAGCACGCGCCAAGAATCACCAAAATATTCGGTAATTTCGCTGCCACTGTTCAACGAGGAAAGGCGCACGCAGTGCCTGAAATTGAAGCCGGCGGCAGCAATGTGTTCTGGGTGGATATCGCCCGCGGCACACGGACAGCCTAGAGAGTCTGCCAGAATTGCTGGGACCTGCCGAACGCGACGTCGGCAATCGCATTATGCGTGCAGGAAGTGAAGGGCTACGCGTCAAACAAGCGGCTGCGTGCGCAGTTCCGCGAGCAGCTTCAGACAACGTGCCGCCAGCCGCCGTCGGTCATGCGTGTTGCGCATCACGATCTCATCACCCACCAGAGTGCTGCCATGCGCCGTCGCGGGGAGGTCGGCTACATCGGCGGTGTCGATCAGCAACGCATCGAGAAAATCGCGGTACTCCTGCGCCACCGTCAGCGGTGAGACGTCGATGCCGAGTTCGCGCATGATCTTCGCGGTCGGGCCCTTCAATGCGTCGCGGGCGATGATGGGCGATACGCCGATCACCGGCGCGTTCAGTTCAGCCAGCCGCTTGCGCAGGCCGGGCACTGCCAGAATGGGCGCGATGGACAAGTAGGGATTGGAAGGACAGAGGATGACGCCGTCCAGGCCCTCCTCCTCGAGCGTCGCCAACACCTCACAGCTGGCGCCGCGCTGAGCCGACGCGCCGTATGCGAAGCCGCTCACCGCGGGCGCGCAGCGTAGCTTGACAAAATATTCCTGAAAGGGCAGTTCGCCCGCGGACGTCAATATGCGGGTCGGCGCCGGCGCATTGCTCATGGGCAGCAGGCGGGCGCTAACGCCGTACAGCGCGGCCAGTTCGGAGCAGACACGTGCGGCTGACCAGCCGTGGGATTGCCACTCCCGGCGCAGCAGATGCAACGCAATGTCCTTATCGCCGAGCTGAAACCAAGTGTCAATTCCCAGCCGCTGCCACTCGCGCTGCACCTCCCAGCTCTCCGCCGCTCGTCCCCAACCCTGCGTGGAGTTGGCGATTCCCGCCAGCGTGTACAGCACGGTGTCGACATCGGGCCACACGGGCAGGCCGCGATGCTCGAAATCATCGCCGGTGTTGATGATGAGCGTGAGATCCGCTCCCAGGATCTGCTGCAGCCCATCGGCGAGCTTGGCGCCACCCACGCCCCCGCATAGCGCTACCACGCGCATGCCACGCTCCTATTGAAACAGGTCTTCACGCACGGGGCGCTGCAGCAGCGCGGCGTTGGCGGACTCGGACAGAAAATGGCGCGGCAGTCCGCGCGCATGCACCAGCGGTGTGCCTTCGGCAGCCTCGCCCATCAGCAGCGCGGCGGTCGCTGCCAGCGCGTCGGCAATGGCCACCTGCGTGACCTGGAGCGGCCGGCCCTCGCGATCGGATGCGCCACGTAGGTCCAACAGTGTGAGCAGCCCGGCGCTGCCGATGGCGGTGCCGCAGACGCCCTGGCGCCAGGGCCGGCCAAAGCTGTCGGTGATGACGATGGCGGGCGCGCGCCCGGTCGCAGCGCGGATGGATTCCCGTAGCCGTGCGGCCGAGGCGTCCGGGTCAAGCGGCAACAGTAGAGCGCGCGAGGCGGAGCCGGGTACATTGGATTGATCCACGGCAGCGTTGGCCACCACCAGCCCGAGACGATGGCGCACGATCAGCACCCGCGGCGCGCAGCGCACCACCTGCGTGGATTCGCCGAGGATCACCTCGACCAAGCGTGGATCCTTGCCGCAGCGCGCCGCCAGTTCGCGTGCGCGCGGCGACACCCGCACCGAATCCAGATCGACGAATCGGTTTTCGGCCTTGGAGATGATTTTTTGGCCGATGAGCAGTGCGTCCGTGTCGCGCAGATCGCAGCCAGATTCTTCCAGCGCCGTGAGGATCAATAACGTTAGATTCACGTGGTGTGTAATCTCGGGTAACCCGGGTACCGCTAACAAGGTAAGGGGGGCTAAACTCAATTCAACATTACTCCGACGTGGCAAGTTGCATCACTCGGCGCTGCCATCTGTGGTCTATGATATGACAATGCAGCTGGTATTGACTTGGATGACGAAGCCGATTGCCTGTGATCCGATCTATCGAAACCGCGCATCCCCGCGAAAGATGACGCTCTTGTGGTCATGTGCCGCGCCGTCGCGCGCTGTGCGTCGATGGCGGGGTTCAACGCGTTCGAGAACCTTGCCATCACGATCGCCGGGAATGAGTTCGCTCATCGGATGCGCAAGGGACAATTCTCCTTTGGCCGTGACCACCGGCGCGCCTACTGCATCGGAGAGAGTGGACGCACCGGTTCTCTTTCTCCCTACGCCGAACGTTGCGCCGCGATGATCATCGGTTCCGTATAGGGCCGATAATAGCTCGCAGGCACCGATCTCTCGCTTCGCTCAATGAGTTCCGAGAAATCCCATTTCTTCAGCAGCTTTCCATTGCGGAACACCGGCTGGAGCAGGTTCTCTTCGGCGGGAATCGAATCGCGAGGAACGGTCTGGTAATCGCCGTCCTTGAATTGCAGCGCCAAGCGTCCGCGCTTGGAGGCCTTGAAGGACGCGCCGCTCGGCTGCTTGAACACATCCACCCATTGACCGTTGATCTTGGCTGCGCTCGTCTTCTGTCCGAAATTGAGCGTGTCTCGATTGCAGTGCTGCAGGAGGCCGCCGCCCATGCCGAAAACCGCGTTGTCGGCAGCGAGACCACGCCGCTCCATTTCAATGAAAATATCGCGCAGACTGTCCAGCGTGATGCCATCGCCCTGTACGACGCGGATGTAATCGGGAAGCACCTTGTAGCCCTTTTTGTTCACCGTGCAGCCGAAGCTCTCGATGAGCCATTCGGTGGTATCGGCCGTCACTTGAACCGGATCGCCCGAGTCCGGACGGACGCCGATCAGGCCGGGGCCTGCCTGGATCAGACTCTTTAGTTCTTTGCCGATGATGTTTTTCACGGCATTTTCGTGGTCGTACGAATCGGTGAGCAGGATCACGACGCCATAGTGGCGATATTTTTCGATCATGTTGCGCATGGCGCTGGCTTCGTTCTCCCGGCCCCAGGCGTTGAATGACGCGTGCTCGGAATTCGGGCCGGAGCGAGCCGGCATGATGTGGTTGTAGTATTTCTTTGACGCGAGAACGCCGGGAACCGTGTCGCTCTGGTTGAAATTCACCAGATGAGCCATTCCTCCCAACGCGGCGGATTCCTGCGAACTGACGCCGCGCGCGCCGTAGTCGTGGAGGATGTGGCGGATGACCTGGTTGTTGTCGTTGTCGGATGTCTGTGCGTAGGCCTGCTTGATGACTTGTTTGGCGATCCAGCTGATGGTGCCGATGGTCGTCGGATACCAGATCGACCTTAAGAGTGCGGTTTCAAAGAAGCTCGTGGCCCAATAATATTTTGGGTCCGTGTTGATGAGCTGCACCAGGACGTTGCGGGTCGGCAGCACGATGCCCTCCGGCGCCGCCTCGATTTCGACCGGCAGAAAGCCATCGTGGTCGTTGAGGATACCCATCCAGTTCTCGCGCCGGAACGGCATGCCGACTTCGCGGCAATGCGATTCCGCCTCATCGATGTTCTCCAGTGTGATCGGGCGCATCAGGTATTCGCGGATGTAGGCCTGCAGCCCGACGAATAGCGTGACCGGGTACGCGCCGCCGCGGGATTCGATGTAGCTCGAGACGTACTCCGTTCCTGGGGGGTAAAGCGCGTAGTGACAGTGCTTGTAGTTGTCGGTGTTGAGAATCACGTTGTGGTACCACGAGGTCATCGTCATCTGCATTTACCTCCGAGACAGGAAATAAGCGGCACGGGAACACGTCAAACAATCGGCAATCGCGGCCTTTCGGCCGTAGGAATTGCCGGCCCATTGCTGGTGAGCTTTCGATGGCACTCTTCCAAATCAAGGCGCCCAGTCCGCAAGCCCTTACTTTGGAGCCTATATTGCTTCCAGCGCACCTTTTACATTGAAACAGTTTGATCTTAGATATGAAACGGTTCAATTGTCAAACAGATTCGGACTGCGGAGTAAGTGATCAATAGCAGGTTGAAAAAACTTAAAAAAAACGATCGAAAATAACTGTTTATAGTGTAAACATTCCGTACTTTCGAATTTTTCATTTTCTTAGTCTGCATAAATCGCGCGAAAAATGAAACGTTTCGCTAGAATGTTCAAATCGTGATTCGCCGAGACACGGGAACAAATAATGACGACATCCGCAGATCGACTGATCACGGTGTTTGGTTCGATCAATGCCGACATGATCTTCGAGATGGATCAGTTGCCTGCGCCGGGCCAAACCCTGCTGGCGCGGAAATTTCGCATCGAAGCGGGCGGTAAGGGCGCGAATCAAGCCGTTGCAGCCGCTCGGGACGGCGCAGCGGTCGCCATGGTGGGCGCGGTTGGAACCGATGCCCTCGCCGAGGTCGCGCTGGCGGGTTTGAAAGACAGCGGTGTCGACTTGTCGCATGTCGCAACGGTCGCGCGTCCGACCGGATGCGCCGGGATCAATACGGATTCGCAGGGGCGCAATCAAATCGTGGTGGCGCTTGGCGCCAATGCCTCGCTCTCGAGGTCCCAGCTGGACACTGCTTTGCTGACGCGCAGCAGCCATATTCTGCTGCAGATGGAGAGTCCGGTTGCGGAGGTCGAAGCTGTGATTGCGCGCGGCCGTGCCGCTGGGATTCACTGTATTTTAAACCTCGCACCCGCCATACCCCTGCCGTTCGAGGCGCTGCGCGCCTGCGCAATGATCATTGTGAATGAGGACGAAGCGGGCGCGTTGGCCAAATGGCTTAACTGCGGGCCGGGCGCAGTCGAACTGCACCGCGCGCTGGGCGTTGATATCGTTCGCACCCTGGGTGGCGAGGGTGCGGAAGGCTGCTCTGCCGCTGCGGGAATGCAGCGCGTCGCGGCGCGGCCGATCAAGCCAGTCGATACAACCGCCGCAGGCGACTGCTTCATTGGTGTGCTCGCTGCGGAACTTGCGCGAGGATCGGCGCTGGCCGGTGCGATGCAGCGGGCTAGCACGGCCGCTGCTATCTGCTGCACGCGGCGGGGCAGTCAGTCCAGCCTGCCGCGGCACCAGGAGACCCGTGAAGCGCACGAGCGCTGGGCGCGGAACCGATAGAGCGGCGAGATCGGCTTAAGAAGTCCGCGCCGTGGTGATTTTTTAGATGCAATTTGACTTTTGAACCGTTTCATCCTAGATAGAGGTCCAGTGGCGAGAATTGTTTGCTTTGTCCCGTCTCTGTTTGCATGCCGGCGATCTTCGGTTGAAGCCAGGTGTCGAGCGATTAAATTGTCATAAGTAAGGGGTTGTGCCATGTCTGAAATCGATCCATACGAGACCAGCGGTAGGCGGTATCCGCGCGTCATCACGATGAACGAGATCCTCTCGTTGCCGCGCCTTCCGTTTCAACCCGGAATCGGCACGGCTATTTTCTTGTCCCAGGAACGCGACGACGCGCGTCATTTCCGCCAAGGCATCTGCTGGCAGACGGTGGATCATGTTCCCTACCAGTGGCACCAGAAGGATTTTGATGAGACCCATTATTGCCTGAAGGGAAAGATCAGGCTGATCGTCAAGGACGCCGAGGGTCGGAAGATCGTTCTCGAGGCTGCGCAAGGCGAACATATCTATTTGCCGGCTGGTTACGAATACACACTCGAACCCACCGGCGTGGAAACCGCCTTCTTCTGGACGAGTGGACCGTCGCCCCGGTACGGCCTGGCTGAAATACCCGACTACAGCAATGCGCTGACTGCGCTTCGGGATGGAGAAGCAAAATGACAACGAACAAAGCACCGAGCAATCGCACAACACCCATTCATGGCATGAAGGGTGCGAAGCGCTGGGCCTATCTCGCCCGCCAGAAGACGGTTCGCGTGGCGACCATCAATGATGACGGTTCGATCTACCTATCGCCGATCTGGTACGTCGTCAAGGATCAACGTATTTTTCTCCCCCTCGATGCCGGCAGCAAGCATGCGCAAAACGCTGCGGCCCGCGGGCAGATGAGCGCGGTTATCGACAGTGGCGATGAGTATGCAACCGTGCACGGCATTAGCATGAAAGGGGTGCTGCGGCCGTTTGAAGGCGCCGCCGCGGTCGAAGAAATCATGGCTCTCGTGTTTGACAAGTATTTCTATGACGGGCATCCGTATGCCGAGAGCTATTTCCAATTCGGCAAGGCGGCCGGACGTCTGATTCTGGAACTGGTGCCCCAAAAATGGGGTGGCTGGGATATGCGGGAAACCTCGCTGCCCACGGTTCCGGAGTCCCGCGTGCTGCCGGCGTTCGTCCAAGACCGGCGAATTTCCTGACGGGTTCGCGAATGCCAATGGGTAGAGCGGTATTGTGACGGCCAAAACTGCGAAGCAAGGTGTCCACTATGATTGAGAAGGGAAAGTCCGGCGTAAAGTTGCTGTTCGTCGGGGAGTCATGGATCAAACACACCATTCATATGAAGGGAATGGATCACTTCGTCTCGGTCGAGTACGAGGAAGGCGCCGGGGTTTTCCTGCGATGCCTGGCAGAAAAAGGATTTGATGTTACCTACATTCGCGCGCATGAAGTGTCGGAAAAATTTCCGAGGTCCCTGGAACAACTCCAGCAGTATGACGCGGTTGCGTTGAGCGACATCGGATCGAATTCCTTCCTCTTGACGAACGAAACCTTTTTGCGCTCCGAGATCAGCGTCAATCGTCTGCAGCTGATCGTGGATTTCGTGAGGAGCGGCGGCGGTCTGGTGAAAATCGGCGGCTACATGTCGTTCACCGGAATTGATGGCCGGGCTCGCTATGGCATGAGTCCGCTCGCCGAGGTGATACCGGTGCAGATGCTTTCCCATGATGACCGGATCGAGATACCGCAAGGCGTCGCTCCAGAGGTTCTGGAAACCCGGCACCCGGCAATCGGCGAAGTTCCGGCCAAATGGCCCAGAATGCTTGGCTACAACAAGACTTCGGCCAAGGCTGGCAGCACGGTCATTGCGCGGATCAATGGTGATCCGCTGCTGGTCGTGAAGGCCGAGGGCAAAGGGCGGGCGCTGGCGTTCATGTCCGATGTGGCGCCGCACTGGGCGCCGCCGGAGTTCATGAAGTGGCCGCACTACGCTGCGTTGTGGACGTCGATGGTGGGGTGGGCCGCCGGCGCGAGCAGTGCACGTTGAAGAACGATCCATTCAAGAAAAATCGGCCGACGATCCGGGACGTCGCGAAGGCGGCGCAGACGTCGGTTGGAACGGTCAGCGCCGTGATCAACGGCGCGTCCCACGTCACCGAAGAGACGCGCCGGCGCATTCAGCAATCGATCGCTGATCTGCGCTACGAGCCCAACACGGCCGCCCGAAGTCTGAAGCGTCAGCGCAGCTCATCAATAGGACTCGTGGTTCCCGATTTGCGCAATCCGTTTTTCGCATCCGTCGCTGAAGGTGTGCAGGCCGTGGCGCAGGAACACGACGTGCTGATGGTGGTCGGCACCACGGGCGCGGAGAACAAGTGGGAAGAGTATTACGCGCAGACTTTGCGGGCGCGCCGCCTGGACGGAATGATCCTGCTCTCGGGCTCGGGCAAGCCAACCGTCGGTCTTGTAAAACTCGTCGAGTCCGGCTCGGTGGTCTTTGTCGACGAATGCATCCCCGGACTCGAGGCGCCGTTCATCAGCGCCGCCAACCGCACCGGTGCCCGCCAGGTCGCCCAGGAATTGATCCGCAACGGACATCGCGACATCGCGATTGTCGCCGGTCCGCCATGGCTGTGGACGAGCCAGCAGCGATTGGCGGGCTATCGCGAGGCTCTCGCCAGCGGCGGACACGATCCGGATGAACTCCAGGTCGTGTCGGGTGATTACACGGAGGAGTCGGGCTTTCAGGCGGCGAGAACCATCACAGGTAATCCGCAAAACGCCAATCTGACGGCCATCATCTTCGCGAACGATTTGATGGCGTTGGGGGGCATCCGCCTCCTGCGGGAAAAGGGATTGGAAATTCCGCGCGACATTTCCATCGTTGGGTTCGATGATATCACCGCTTCACAATACGTCTTCCCGGCGCTGACAACTGTCGCGCAGCCGGGGTATGAGATGGGTCGGAGCGCCGCTCAACTCCTGCTCAATAAATCCGGTCTCTCCGATCCTCCCACGACCACGAATTTCGCGACGGAGCTGAAAATTCGCGGCTCTGTGTCGATTCCAGTGACAGGCCGGCCGTCCGCCAGTCCCTGGGCGGACGGGCTACCGTCGCTCAGGACCGCGTGATGGGCAAGCTCCACATATTCGACATGGATGGAACCTTGATGAAAGGCTCCGCCTGTCTGCACATCTCGGATCATGTCGGCAAATTGGCCGAGGTGAACCAGATCGAGGAAGCATGGGTCCGCGGCGAGGTCGGGCATGTGGAATTTTTTGAGCTGTGTCTGCCGCTGTGGGGGAAGATCAGCGATGCGGACGTGGACGAGATTTTCGCGAAATCGCCCTGGCAGAAAAACATCCGCAAGGTTTTCGGCGACATAGCAGCGCGCGGTGAGTACAGCGCCGTCGTTACCATGTCGCCGATGTTCTTCGCGAACAGATTGCTGCGGTGGGGTGTGACCACGGCGCATGGTGCAGAAGTGTTTGGCGGGGAGATTCCGGACCCGGAGTGCGTATTGACGCCAGATTCCAAGGTGGACATTGTCCATCGCCTGATCCAGAAATATGGCGTATCGGCGTCGGACTGCGTCGCCTATGGCGACTCCTCATCGGATGTTCCGCTGTTCAAGGTGTTGCCCAACACCGTTGCGATCAATGGGTCCTCTGCAGTTAAGCAACTGTCCGCGGCTTCCTACGACGGCGACGATATTTGGGAAGCGTACATGATCGGCCGAAGCCTCGCCGGAATATGAATATGAAAGTGCAGTTTTCACGTGGATAATGATGTGCGAGGCAACGCTGATGCCGGAGGCGTGGCCGTCACCGTGCCTAAATCGCTCATGCAGTTGATGACCGCACAATTTTCGGCTGCCTGGGTGCGGTGCGATCTCGAGAAGCTGATGGAGCTCATGAGCGATGCGCCGCTGTACAGAACATCCAGCGGATTGACCTTTACGGGTCGTGATGAAGTCCGGCAGGGGTTTGCCCGCATGTGCCAACCGACGAATGTCCCGGCAACGACCAGGTCGCCGACTCCCCCAGGGAAATTTTTCTTCTTCGACGACAAGTGTTTGTCGTACTGGACGCTGACGCTGCCTATGCCTGGCGGAGAATCCCGGGTGGTGGAGGGGATTGACGTGATCAGCTTCGACCCAGATGGAAGAATTCGAATCAAGGACGCGTACCGGAAGGGCTCTTGAGCACGGCGCCATTGTCAAAATTGTTGATGACCCACACTTGCGAGGAACCATGCTGAAACTCGGCTATAAAGCGTCCGCGGAGCAGTTTGCACCGCGGCAGTTGCTCGAATTCGCGGTCGCGGCCGAGCAAAACGGACTCGACAGCTGCTTTGTAAGTGATCACTTCCAACCGTGGCGGCACACGGACGGTCATGCGCCATTCTCTTTTGCCTGGCTTGCGGCGCTTGGCGAGCGCACCAAAAACCTAGTGATGGGAACCTCAGTGGTGACACCGACTTTTCGATATCACCCCTCCGTCGTGGCGCAAGCCGTGGGCACTCTGGGAGTTCTTTACCCAGGCCGCATCATACTCGGGGTTGGAACTGGCGAATCCTTGAACGAGGTACCCGCAACCGGGATCGCGTGGCCGGGCTTCAAAGAGCGCGAAGGACGGCTGCGCGAGTCGGTGCAGCTCATGCGCCGGCTTTGGACCGAGGACCGCGTCACGCATAAGGGTGAATATTACCGTACCGAGCGGGCGACTATTTACGATCGGCCGGCGCAGCCGGTGCCCATTTATTTGAGTGCGGCGGGACCGAAAGCTGCGTTCGCAGCCGGCGAACTTGGCGACGGATTCATCTGCACCAGCGGCAAGGCGCCCTCGCTGTATTCCGAAACGCTGATGCCGAACGTCAGGCAAGGCCGTTCCGCGGTCGGGCGTACACTGGAGGGCTACGACCTGATGATCGAAGTGAAGCTGTCATTTGATCTCGATCGGCAGGCGGCGTTGCAGGCAACCCGTCATTGGGCGGCGCTGGCGCTCTCGCCGGAAGAAAAGATGGGTATCGAAGATCCGGTCGAGATGGAGCGGCTGGCGGATGCGTTGCCGCTCGAGCGCGTGGCCAAGCGATGGATCGTCACGGACAACGCTGACGATGTCGTGGCCCACGTCCGGCCTTACGTTGAACTCGGCTTCCGACATCTGGTGTTTCATGCGCCAGGACCGGATCAGGAGCGTTTTCTTAATCAGTTCGCCACACATGTGGCGCCGCGGCTGCGAACTGCGTTCTAGAAATTACACCACCCCAACACGGAAGAAACTCACGATGAGCGACAACAACCTGAAATTCTATATCGATGGCACCTGGGCCAATCCGGCCCAGGCAAGTTACCTCGATGTCGTCGATCCTTCGACCGAGGAAGCGTTCACCAAGATCGCCGCCGGCTCGGTTGCCGACGTGGATCGAGCCGTCGCAGCCGCGCGCGCTGCCTTCGACCGGTTCTCACTCACCAGCGTGAAAGAAAGGATCGAACTGCTGGAGGCAATCGGCGCTGAATATGACAAGCGCTACAACGACATTGCCACGGCCATCTCACGCGAAATGGGCGCACCTCTGGCGTTCGCCCAGGGCCCGCAGGCCTGGATCGGCCGGGCGCATATCACGGAAACACTGTCGGTTCTAAAGACCTATGAGTTCAAGCGCAAGCGCGGCAGCACGATGATCGTGAAGGAACCGATCGGAGTTGTCGGCATGATCACGCCGTGGAACTGGCCGCTGAACCAGATCGGCTGCAAAGTCGCTCCCGCTATTGCTGCGGGCTGCACGATGGTGCTGAAGCCGAGTGAGATCTCGCCGATTAGCGCAGTGATCTTCGCCGAAGTGATTCACGCGGCGGGCGTGCCAAAGGGCGTGTTCAACATGGTCCAGGGAACGGGCGCCGAGGTGGGCACGCGGCTCGCCTCCCACCCGGGCATTGACATGATTTCGTTTACAGGTTCGACGCGCGCAGGCATCCTGGTTGCCAAGGCCGCTGCGGATTCGGTGAAACGGGTGCACCAGGAACTCGGTGGAAAATCCGCGAACATCTTGTTGAACGACGCCGATTTTGCGAAGGCGGTTCCAGGCGGCATCGATCCGGTGTTCATGAACAGCGGCCAGACCTGCAACGCGCCGACGAGGATGTTCGTGCCGCGCGCACGCCAAGCTGAGGTGCTGAAGCTCGCACGCGAAGCGGCGGGCGCCTATACCGTAGGGGATCCGCGCAGTGAGAAATCCAAGCTCGGGCCTGTGTCAAGCAAGGCGCAGTTCGTCAAGATTCAGGATCTGATCGAGTCGGGAATCAAGGAAGGCGCCACTCTTGTCGTGGGCGGGCCCGGCCGGCCAGCCGGTCTCAATCGCGGCTACTACGTGCGCCCCACCATCTTCGCCGATGTGACGCCGGACATGCGCATCGCGCGAGAGGAAATCTTCGGTCCCGTGCTCAGCATCCTGCCGTATGACACCGAGGACGATGTGGTCCGGATGGCGAATGACACAGTGTACGGGCTCGCGGCCTACGTCAGTTCGACGAATATTGAACGCGCGCGTCAAGTCGGGAGGCGCATGCGTGCAGGCACGGTTTATCTGAACAACCCGGCCTTCGACATCGGGGCGCCGTTCGGCGGCTACAAGCAGTCGGGCAATGGCCGTGAATGGGCCGAGTTCGGTCTCGACGAATTCCTGGAAACCAAGGGAATGGTCGGATACGAAGCGGCCTGATGCGCGCTGCGCGAGGCCGTTTGAAGCCCTGGGCGCTGGTTCCCATCAAGGAGAGCTCGCTGGCGAAGCAGCGCCTCTCCGCTTTTCTCTGCCCGCAATGGCGGGAGGCACTGTTTGCTGCGATGATCGCCGACGTGTTTGCGACGCTGGCGGCGTGCACGTCACTGAAGGGTTTTGCCGTTGTCACTGTTGATCCGTCGGCGCAGAAACTGGCTCACCAACATGGCGGCTTGGTGATCCAGACCGGTGCACGCTCGGGTTATAATGAAGCCGTGAGGCTCGGCACGCGGGAACTGGTCGAGCGTCATGCGGCGGATGCCGTTCTAACACTGCCGATGGATGTTCCGCTCATCACCACCCGCGACATCGAGGACATCATTTCGGCGCATGAATACAGTCTCGGCGGATTTACGCTTGTGCCGTCGCGGGACTTCAGGGGCACGAATGCAACGCTGTCCAGTCCTCCCGGTTGCGTCGGGTTTCGTTTCGGCGACGACAGTTTCGCAGCGCATCTTAAGTCGGCGAAGGCGGTCGGCATAAGGCCTTTCATCGTGAATCTGTCGAACGTCGCACTGGATATCGATTATCCGGAAGACGTCAGGCGGCTGCTGGCTATTCCGCGGGAAACCCGAACTCACGCTGTGCTTGCGGATGCCCGTTTCGATCCCGGTGCATTCCGGACACCGGTTCTCCACGAGGCGCGAGCCGCCCGATGAACGTTGCCATTGAGCGTATTTTGTCCGCCGCGGCGAATGGTGATGTGCCATCGGCAGCGCAAGCGCTGGTGCTGGAGTATGCGGACGATCTGACACGACTGTGCGCCATCGCCGCGAGCGTCCGCGATGCGTACCATCCCGACATCGTGACCTATTCCCCCAAGGTGTTCATTCCACTGACGCACCTGTGCCGCGATGTTTGCCGCTATTGCACTTTTGCAGAGACGCCACGACCGGGAAGACCAGCTTATTTGTCCATCGATGAGGCCTTGAATGTAGCACGCGCAGGCGTCAAGGCGGGATGCCGCGAGGCACTGTTCACGCTGGGAGACCGGCCGGAGCTGCGCTGGCGCGCGGCGCGCGATGCGCTGGCGGGACTGGGTTTCGACTCGACGCTTGCGTATGTGCGTCATGTCGCGGAGTTTGTCTTGAAGGAAACCGGTTTGTTGCCGCATCTGAATCCCGGCAACATGAATCGCGCGGAAGTTGAAACGCTGCGTCCGGTCGCTGCATCGATGGGGCTCATGCTTGAAAGCACGTCGGTTCGGCTCGGGTTACGTGGCGGACCCCATTTCGGCAGTCCCGACAAAGCGCCTGATGCTCGGCTTGCGACTATACGAGCGGCAGGGGAAGCCCGCGTTGCCTTTACGACCGGAATATTGATCGGCATTGGAGAAACGCGGCGCGAGCGTATTGAGGCATTGCTTGCAATCCGCGAACTGCATAATCGGTACGGTCATATCCAAGAAGTAATCGTCCAGAATTTTCAGCCCAAGACGAATACGCGAATGGAGCATCATCCGGCTGCCGCCGCGTCCGACCATATCTGGACCGTTGCAGCCGCGCGGATCATATTGGGCGGAGCGATCAGCATTCAGGCGCCGCCCAATCTTGCGCCTACTCACGCGTTGTCCTTGGTTGGCGCAGGCATCAACGATTGGGGCGGTGTATCGCCGGTGACGATTGACTTCGTCAATCCAGAAGCGCCTTGGCCAGAGATCGAAACTCTCGCCCAGGTCACCGAGACGGCCGGCAAGGTGCTGGCGCCGCGCCTGACGATTTACCCTGAGTTTGCAGCGGATCCGCTGCGTTGGCTGGCGCCGGAAGTACAACCTGCCGTGTTGCGAATGAGCGATGCATCGGGTCTCGCCCGCGAGTCGGATTGGTCGCCGGGACTGGGGTTGCGGATTCCCGCGGTCCGCAGCGGCAGCTCCGGTTCGGTCTCGCCGGCGATCCGTCTCATCCTGCAGCGCTCGGCCGCCGGCGCAGAACTTGACGAAAACGAGATTGCGACGTTGTTTAGCGCGCGCGATACGGCTTTTCACGCAGTCTGTGCACGAGCTGACGCGATCCGCCGCGCGGTCAACGGTGATGTCGTTCACTATGTCGTTACACGCAACATCAATTACACAAACGTGTGCACCTATCACTGCCAGTTCTGCGCGTTCTCGAAAGGCAGGACGCATGAGGATTTGAGGGGTAAGGCCTACGACCTCAGCATGGAGGAGTTCGGCCGCCGGGTCGCCGAAGCATGGTCGAGGGGCGGGACCGAGGTTTGTTTGCAGGGCGGCATACATCCCGACTACACGGGTGACACGTACCTCACGATACTTCAAACGGCCAAAGCCGCGGCGGCCGCCATTCATGTTCATGCATTCTCGCCTTTGGAAGTCTGGCAGGGCGCAACCACGCTCGGCTTATCCCTCGCGGACTATCTTGGTCGCCTGAAAGCGGCCGGATTGGCATCCTTGCCTGGGACCGCGGCCGAAATTCTTGACGACGAGATCCGGGCGATCATTTGCCCGGACAAGATCGACACGGACACTTGGTTCAAGGTCATGGAAGCTGCACACTCGCTCGAACTTAAGAGCACGGCGACGATCATGTACGGCCATGTCGAAAGGCCGGTTCATTGGGCGCGGCACCTGGTGCGCGTGCGTGAGCACCAGAAGCGTTTCCACGGCTTTACCGAATTTGTGCCGCTGCCGTTCGTTGCGCATGAGGCCCCGATATATAAGAAGGGCCGGGCGCGCTGCGGTCCGACGTGGAGGGAGGCTGTGCTCATGCACGCGGTTGCCCGCATCGCGCTCAATCCCCACATATCGAATATTCAAGCATCATGGGTCAAAATGGGACCGGAAGGTGTGCGAGCCTGCCTGCAGGCCGGGGCGAATGACCTGGGCGGAACACTCATGAACGAAAGCATCACGCGCGCTGCGGGCGCCATCCACGGGCAGGAGTTCTGCCCGCAGGAAATGACCGATCTGATTCGCGCCTCGGGCAGGATTCCCGCGCAGCGAACGACCTTGTACGGAGATGTGCCGGATGAGCGGGTCCGCGCATCCTTTGCGGCGCAACGCCTGGTGGAGATGGTCAATACCCCGCTGCGCAAACGTGGGTTACATCCTGCAATCGATCTGCACGTCAATCAATGTACAAGGAGCTGACTGACTCTTCGTCGCTGATGCGGCGCATCGTCTCAGCCAGCAAGCCCGCGACGCTCAACTGACGGACCTTGGCGCAGGCCCGGCCCGCCGGCGTCAACGGTATCGTGTCCGTCACGATCAACTCGTCAAGTACCGACTCACCGATCCGTTCGATCGCCGAGCCCGACAGCACCGGATGCGTGATGTAGGCGACGACCTTCACGGCGCCGTATTCCTTCAGTGCCTGCGCCGCCATGCACAAGGTGCCCGCAGTGTCGACCATGTCGTCAATCATGACGCAGGTCTTGCCTTCGACGTCGCCGATCACGTTCATGACCTTTGATTCGTTGGCGCGCGGACGGCGCTTGTCGATGATCGCCAGATCCGCGTCATCCAGCCGCTTGGCGAGCGCCCGTGCCCGCACGACACCGCCGACGTCCGGGGACACGACGATCATATTGGGATATTTCTGCTTCCACGCTTCGCCGAGCAGAACCGGTGATGCATAGACGTTGTCCACGGGAATGTCGAAAAATCCCTGGATCTGGTCGGAATGCAAATCCACCGTCAGAACCCGGTCGACGCCCGCGCCGACAATCATGTTGGCCACCAGCTTCGCGGTTATTGCAACGCGCGTCGCGCGCGGCCGCCGGTCCTGGCGCGCGTAACCGAAATAGGGCACGACAGCAGTCACCCGCGCCGCGGACGCGCGTCGACAGGCATCCGACAGGACGAGTAATTCCATCAGATTGTCGTTCGCAGGCGAACTCGTTGGCTGCACGATGAACACGTCGCGCCCGCGTATGTTCTCCATCAACTCTGCGTTGATTTCACCATCGCTGAAGCGGCTGACCTGGGCCCGGCCGAGCGGCACACGCAGATGACGGGTAATCGCGTGCGCGAGCGCCGGGTTCGCATTCCCCGCGAACACCGTCATTTTCGAGCGATCGAACTCATCTTCTTGAGACACTACTGCCACCGCCGGAAAAACGCAGTCATTACGGTGCCGCCGACTGACTCAGATTCACAGAAAAGCAAGTATGAAGTTGTAGGAACCGGGCTTGCCGGGATTGCGGGATTCCATCGCCGCATAAGTGGCTGCGTCGAGGATAGCGTCGGGCGCGCCGGTGCCTGGTACCCGTGCGGCCGTCAATCAAGAGTTCGGTGCTTATCATGGAGGCTGCCGACCCGTTCCAAGTCCTAGGATACCTGCGTGAGGTTGTGCTTCTCTCACGAAAAGACGCGCTCAATGATCGTGATTGCAGTCCGCTGGTTTGTCAATTCTCCCGCAACTACCAGCGGGTTCGAGGAATGAATGAACAAATCAGCAATTGAACAAATGAACGTCGCGCTTGCCGCGGTCTTTGCGCGGTTCAGGGCAGCCGTGCGAAGCAACCCTGCACCAGCGTCAGCAAACGCTCGCGGTTGACGTCGGTAAAGACCCGCGCGTTTGAGGTCTGCGGCGGATCTGCCCGCGACATGGAGGCGGCGAGAAGGCGGCCTTCGGTTGCGCCCGGCTCGCAGTCGACGGAGACGAAGCAGGATTCACTCTTGAACAGTTCCGGATTCAGTAGGTACGCGACCGGGCAAGCGTCATGCAGTTTCGGTTCCTGCACCACGTAAGCGCGCAACATCGAGTGTGCCGCGCGTGCGCAGCGCGTGTTCATTCCGGAGAAGGATTCTATCCACGCATCGGACATGACCGCTTTCGAGGTGACGTCGAGCCCGAACAAGTGCAGGTTTGTGCCGGCGCTCAACACGATCTGCGCCGCGGTTGGATCGGCGTGAAAATTGAACTCCGCGTTAGGCGTGGCGTTGCCGGGACAAAATGCGGCCCCGCCCATCACCAGGATCGATGCGGCGCGCTTGAGCAGACCGGGATGCCTAACTTCAGCGAAAGCCAGGTTCGTGAGCGGTCCGATCGCGATGATGGTAACCGAGCCGGCCTCGGACTCCATGAGAACGCGCGTAATATAATCAGCGGCGTGCGCTTCGGCGGGCTCGCGGCCGGTCGGCAGTTCGACACCTCCCAAGCCATCTTCCCCGTGGATAAGGTTGTAGCGCGGAACTTTGGATGCGATCGGGAGGGCACATCCAGCCAGCACGGGCAAATCCGCGCGGCCCACGGCCTTCAGTATCCGGCCGGCATTGAACGACGTGGTTTCGACCGAGCGATTTCCGCACACGGCCGTGACTGCCATCAAATCGATTTCCGGACTGCCGCAGGCGAGCATCAGCGCCAGTGCGTCGTCGATGCCGGGGTCGCAGTCGATGATGACTCGGCTGGCCATGTCAGGGCCTTTGCGCCTTCAACTCGGTCCAGTAGCGGGTCATCTTGCGCTGGAACTCCGGCGGCACCGTCATTTGCTGGTGGGCATTCTTCAGAATGTGCGCAGGCGGGTAAAAGCTCGGGTTGTTCAAGATCGTGGGCGCGACGAATGGCGTCGCTGCCCTATTTCCTACCGCATAGCGGATTCGATTGATATGCGCAGCCGCATTGTGCGCATCCAACAGGAATTGAAAATATTTGTAAGCGGCCGCCTTGTGGGGCGCATCGGCGAGGATGGCGAGATCATCGAAATACAGCTCGCTCCCCTTGGGTATGACGGCATTGAAATGCCCTTTGATCTGCGCCGGGGGGGTCTCGGCCAGGATCCTCGACAAGGTGCCGGGCCAGCCCATCGCGACGCACACGTCGCCGTCCAGCAGGGTTTGCGACCAGTTGTCGGTGTCGAATTTTCGGATGTAGCGGCGGACCTGCAGGAGTTGTTTCTGGGCGGCATCCAGATTGTCATCGGTGAATTGATTCGGATCCCGTCCCAGATACGCCAGCGCCATTTGATACACCGAAAACGGCAGATCGAAAATCGAAACCCCGCAATCGGCGAATTTGGATACGACGTTCGGGTCGAAAAACATCGCCAAACTGTCGAGCGGCGCGTCGGGCACGCGCGCAGCGACGGCTTCGATGTTGTAAATCGTGCCGGTGATTCCCCAGACGTAGGGCAGTGCATGCCGATTGTCGGGATCGAAGATCGCGATCTGCTTGAGAATCTCCGGATCGAGATTTCCCCACGCCGGCAGCAGGGACCGGTCGAGTTCCTGGTATAGCCCGATCTTGATCTGCCGTCCCAGATAGGGATTGGACACGGTCATGATGTCGTAGCCGCTGCCACCGACCAGCAATTTGGCTTCCGCGGCATCCGAGGAGTCGAACATGTCGTAGCGGACCCGAATGCCGGTCTTGCGCGTGAAATCGCGGATCAGTGCCGCATCGTGATAATCCGTCCAGCCATAGATGTTCAATTCGTCTGCGGCCGAGGGTTTTGGCTTGCTGCAACTGGTGATAAAAAAACAGGCCGCAACCATCAGCAGATTGCGGCTGAAAGTCCATGTGCCATACGGCAAAGTCAGACTAGGGCCTGTTAACACTAACGCAGTCCCTCGATGACGAGAGCGAAGCAAAGAAAGCCAATGAACATCACGTCGAGTTTATCGAAGCGACTGAAGATCCGGCGGAAGCCTTTGAGCCTGCGAAACAGCCGCTCGATCTCGTTGCGACGTTTATACATGGCCTTGTCGTATTGCCAAGGCTCGACGCGAGTGCACAGTGGCGGGACAACGGGAATAAAGCCTAAATCCAACGCCAATTGCCGCGTCTCGTTGCCCTCATACGCTCGATCCATGATTAGACGGCATCCATCGGGCAAAGGTCGCATGCCACGCAGCAGTTCTCGACCCTCGGGCGCATCGCCCGCTTGTCCCGGACTCAGGCAGAACGCGACGGCGCACCGAGCATTCGCGGCAACCATATGAATTTTGGTGCTCCATCCGGCTCTGGATTTGCCGATGGCTTGAGCGCCGTTTTTTTAGAGCACCGGTCCCGTCCGGATGCACTTTGACGATGGTGCTGTCCAGACTCACCGCTTCGATCCTGATGCGTACCAACTGCTGATGCTGCAATTCCTCGAACAGTCGATCCAAAACTCCCGCTTTCGCCCAGCGATTCATGCGCGTATAGATCGTGTGCCAGTTGCCAAAACGCATGGGCAGGCTGCGCCATTTGCAGCCGTTTTCTGCTACAAACAGAATCGCGTTCACCACTTGCAGGTTACTGAGCGAGACATTGCCGCGCTGAACTGGCAAAAATTTTTCGATCCGACTGAACTGCTCTTGAGTGATTTCCATGAAGCATAGAATATCACATAGTGTTAACAGGCCCTAGAGCAACTCGTAGGTGAAGTCGTAGCTGGAACCCTTCGCATCGCGGGCGTGCAACTTCATGGCGCCTTGGGCGCCGGCATACTTACCGGTGCCGCCGGTTACCGCCATCAGCGAGTCGCCGGCGTCCAAGAAGGGACCTTCGACGGTTATCTGCCCGCCCTTCAAGATCAGCGTCCAAAAGCATTCCCAGCTTTTTCCCGCGACGATGCGCACGCAATAGCCCTGATTGCTACCCAGCTGCGCTTTATTGGCAGTATCAAAAATCGGGTTGGCAAACGTTAATAGATCACCGGGCGAATCGCCTTTTGCACCCAGGTCCAGTGTCGTGTCGCTGAGTGCGCGTTCGACCACTTGCAGGTGCTCTCCCGCCGATGCCGGCAGGGCCGCCAACGTTGCGCTAAATCCCGCGGCGATCATGTACATTCTATTCATGGGTAACCTTCCGCATTAGGAGGAGGAAACAAGAAAATCACGTGGCTCGCCCCAGGCGATGCGCATCACCCGCGGGAGCAGCGCCGTGATTGTACGGTTTTGCCACGATCATGTAGAGCGACCCGAGCGCCAGCACGCCGGCGGTGGTGACGATCATTGCGTAATTCGCGTACCAGGGATCGTTCGGGCTGCGCGGCCATGCCATGTTGATGATGGCGCCGACACCGTACATCAATGCCAGAATATTGACCGGCCAGCTCCAAACGCCCAGCGTGAATACCCCCGACGGACGCCAGCCGCGCAGCCGGGCGATCAGCGCGGCAAATACAATCATCTGAAAGCCGATGTAAATGCCGATCGCAGCAAAGCTGATGATGGTTGCAACCGCATCCTGTAGCCATAATGCCGACAGAGCGATGATCACGGGGATCGCGCCGGCGACGAGCAGCGCCGCTGCAGGCACGTGTCTGCCTGGCGAAATCCGGCTCAGTATCCGGCTGCCAATGATCATCTCATCGCGCGCGTAGGAGAACAGCAACCGGCTTGCCGCGGCCTGCAAACTGAGCAAGCACGACACGAACGACACCAGCACGAC
>JANXOV010000010.1 GCA_025357635.1 Pseudomonadota bacterium | reverse complement strand
GATCAGCGGCAAGAATCTCGGCCAGGGTATATCGGTGGCGGTGGGCCGCTACAACAAGAACAGCGGCACCAACTTCGCCGCCATCCTGCAGGCCCTGCGCAGCGACGGCACCAGCAACATCATCTCCACGCCCTCGATCGTCACCATGGACAATCAGGAAGCCGAGGTGAAGGTCACGCAGGAAGTGCCCCTGGTGACGGGTTCGTACGCGAACACCGGCACCACCAGTTCCGGTGGGTCGGTCAATCCCTTTCAGACGATTCAGCGTCAGGAACTGGGAACGATTTTGAAAGTGACGCCGAAGATCAACCTCGGCGACTCGGTCACGTTGAAGATCGAACAGGAAGATTCCTCGCCCGGCGCCAAACTCACCGATTCGGCCGACATTTCCACCAACAAACGCTCCATCAAGACCACGGTGCTGATCGAGGACGGCGGCATCGTGGTGCTGGGCGGCTTGATTTCCGACACCGTACAGCAGAGCGAATCGCGGGTGCCCTTTCTGGGCAAGATCCCGGTGCTGGGCAATTTGTTCAAATCCCGCAGCGGTTCACGCCAGAAGAAGAACCTGATGGTGTTCATCCGGCCGAAAATTCTGCGCGACGACTCGGAAACCGCCATTGCCACCGGTGACAAGTACAATTTCATGCGCGATCAGCAAGGCAAACAAGGTACGGGCATCTCGCTGCTGCCCGGTGAGCGGCAGCCGGCGCTGCCGTTGTTTCCGCCGCCGCCTGCGCCCACTCCCGCTGCGGGCGCAACGGCGCAACCCGCAGCCCAGGTTGCACCACCGGAGGCCCCCAAGGACTTTACGCCGAGCAAGCAACCGTGAACGCCTCCCTGCAGGAACCCCTCGAGCGCAAACTCTCATTCCCGTTCGCCAAGCGCCACGGCGTGCTGGTGCGCGGCACCGCGGATGGGCTTGCCGATGTGGTTTGCAGGATCGGCGTGAGCGCCCAGAGTCTGGCCGAAGTGCGCCGCTTCGTGGGCATGCCGTTGAGAGTCACGCGCGTGCCGGTGGCCGAATTCGACGGGCTTCTGCGCGTTGCCTACGAGGCCGGCTCCGGCGTCGCCATGCAGATGCTGGAAGGGTTGGATGACAACACCGACCTTGCGCATCTGGCCGAAGGGATTCCGGAAACCTCCGATCTGCTCGAAAGCGACGACGAAGCCCCGATCATCCGGCTGATCAACGCACTGCTGACACAGGCAGTGAAGGAGAACGGCTCGGACATCCACATCGAACCCTACGAAAACCGGCTGGTGATCCGTTTCCGGGTCGATGGCGTGCTGCGCGAAGTGCTGCAGACCAAGCGAGCGGTCGCACCGCTGGTGGTCTCACGCATCAAGGTCATGTCCAAACTCGACATCGCCGAGCGGCGCCTGCCGCAGGACGGGCGCATTTCCCTGCGCATCGCCGGCCGCGCCGTCGACGTGCGCGTCTCAACTCTGCCTTCCGGGCATGGCGAGCGGGTGGTGCTGCGGTTGCTGGACAAACAGGCTGGCCGGCTGGAACTTGAAGCCTTAGGCATGGACCCGCGCACGCGCGAGACCATGGATGAGATCATCCACAAGCCGCACGGCATCATCCTGGTCACCGGCCCCACCGGTTCGGGCAAGACGACCACCTTGTATGCGGCGCTGGAGCGCATCAACGACAACACGCGCAACATCATGACGGTCGAGGATCCGATCGAGTACTACATCGACGGCATCGGCCAGACTCAGGTGAACACCAAGGTCGAAATGACCTTCGCCCGCGGCTTGCGCGCGATTCTGCGGCAGGACCCCGACGTGGTGATGGTCGGTGAAATCCGCGACCTGGAAACCGCTCAGATCGCCGTACAGGCGAGCTTGACCGGACACCTGGTGCTGTCCACGTTGCACACGAACACCGCCGTGGGCGCCGTTACGCGCCTGCGGGACATGGGTATCGAACCCTTCCTGTTGTCCTCGAGTCTGATCGGCGTGCTTGCCCAGCGCCTGGTGCGCGTACTGAACCCCGATACCAAGCAGGCCTTCATCGCCGGCGAGTATGAGCGGCGCTTGCTGAACCTGGGACCCACTGAGCCGCCGGTGACGCTGTACCGGCCCAGTGCCGAGCCGGGCAGCGGCTATCGGGGCCGCTCGGGCATCTACGAACTGATCGCGGTGGACGATCACATGCGCACCATGATCCATGACGGGTCCGCGGAGCAGGAACTGGAACGCTACGCGCGCACCGCCAGCCCCAGCATCCGCGATGACGGGCGCACCAAGGTTCTGGAGGGCGAAACCACCCTGGAAGAATTGTTGCGCGTGACTCGCGAAGATTAATGGGAGCGTTCGAATACACGGCACTGGATGCCGGCGGCAAAGAACGCAAGGGACTGATCGAAGGCGACACCGCCAAGCACGTCCGCCAATTGCTGCGCGATCGCCAGCTGCTTCCCGTCGATGTGCACGAGGCCGCTGCCAAAGAGGCCAAACGGGGCCGCTCCCGGTCCCTGTTCGCGCGCGGTGTTTCCACGCTGGATCTGGCGATGGTGACGCGGCAGCTGGCCACGTTGCTGCGCTCCGGCCTGCCGCTGGAGGAGACGCTGCAAGCCGTCGCCGAACAGACCGAAAAGCCGCGAATACAAAGCATCATCCTGGGCGTGCGCAGCAAGGTGGTCGAAGGCCATCCGCTGGCCGAAGGATTGCGCGATTTCCCACAGGCTTTCCCGGAGATTTATCGTGCAACGGTATCTGCCGGTGAGCAGTCCGGACGGCTGGACGATGTCCTGGAGCGCCTCTCGGACTACACCGAGTCGCGCCAGGTTATCCGACAGCAGGTGACCAACGCGCTCGTGTACCCCATCGTGCTGGTGGTGTTGTCGCTGGCCATCGTGTCCTTCCTGCTCGCCTATGTCGTCCCCCAGGTGGTCGCGGTATTCGAATCCAGCAATCAAGTGCTGCCGCTGGCGACACGCATTCTGATCGCCATGAGCGGCGCGGTTCGCAACTATTGGTATTACGGGCTGGCGGTGCTGGGGGCGGCCACGTGGCTGTTTCTGCGCTGGCTCAAGGCGCCTGCGGCGCAGATGAAGTTCGACTCTTTCCTGCTGCGGGTACCGCTGGTGGGCAAAGTCATCCGCGGACTGAACACGGCGCGCTTTGCGCGAACCTTGAGCATCCTCACCGCCAGTGCGGTGCCGGTGCTCGAAGCACTGCGGATATCCGCCGAAGTGGTGACCAATCTGCCGATGCGCCAGGCGGTGAGCGACGCCGCACTGCGCGTGCGCGAAGGCGCGCCGATCGGGCGCTCGCTGGCGGCGAAGAAAATCTTCCCGCCCATGATGATTCACTTGATTTCGAGCGGCGAAAGCAGCGGCGAGCTGGAAAAAATGCTCGAGCGGGCCGCCACCAACCAAGAGCGCGAAATGGACGGGCTGCTGTCGACGATGACCA
>JANXOV010000178.1 GCA_025357635.1 Pseudomonadota bacterium | reverse complement strand
CAGCGGATCAAGATCGGTGACGATTACCGTGATGCCCGCGGCACGCAGCTGGGCAAGTTCCGGGGGCAGCGCGCGCTCGTAGTAGCCGTTGATCGGATCCACGATCAGCAGGATCGGCATATCCGGCGCCGCGCGGCGGCGCGCCAGCAGCGCCTGGCGCAGCTGCTGCGCCAGCGGCCGCAGGCCGTTCGCATAGTTCAGTTCCGACGCCGGTCCGCCTTGCCCATTGAAAAGAAAATAATCCAACAGCAGAAAGTCGCGCGAGCCGGCAATCAGCGCCAGCACCGCATCGAAAATCTGCTGCGAGCGTATCTGCTCGCCCCTGGCATTGGCTGCCGTGACATCGAAGAGCAGGCGCAGGTCCTGCGCCGGCACGGGCTGTAGTTGGCCATCGACGTGCATCCCCGGCGGCAATGGCTTGCTGACATTCCACCAGGCCGTGGCAATCCAGCTCAGGACGAATACGAGGGACAGCGAACGCAGCAGCCGCCGTCTGGTATTGACCGTTCCGGTGTGCGACCCGGCGGATGAGCTTTTCCGAATCACAGCCAATGCCATTCTCCTTTATCCTTGCCGTGATCGGAGGATCTCATGCCAGACACAATACATTGACCGGCGCGCCCACCCGTCTTGCGTTTGATGCGGCCTTGCGCGAGCGCATCGCGCAGCGTCTGACCCGGCGCACGCGGCGCCGGGCCGCTGCGCAATCACTCAAGCGCGCCGCGGTGACTGTGCTGCTGACCGATGACGGCGAGGGCATGGCAGCGCTGGTGCTGACGCTGCGGCCCGAACATATGAAAAATCACGCCAGTCAGTATGCTCTGCCCGCAGGCAGGCTGGACCCGGGCGAATCGGAAGTGGCGGCGGCATTGCGTGAAATGCGCGAGGAGGTTGGCCTGGATCTGACGCCAGAAGTCATTCTTGGCGCTCTGGATGACTACACGACGCGTTCCGGCTATCTGATCACCCCGCTGGTAGCGTGGGCCCCGGCGGACGCCCGCTTCACGCCGAACCCGGATGAGGTGGCAGCAATATACCGCGTACCGCTGGCGGAGCTTGCGCTGCCGGGATCGCCTGAATTCATCACCATCCCGCAAAGTGAGCGGCCGGTGATCCGCTACCCCCTGTTGGGCACCTTGATCCATGCGCCGACGGCGGCGGTGATGTATCAATTCATGGAAATCGCCATTCACGGCCGCGACACCCGCGTGGACCATCTGGAGCAGCCGGTGTTTGCCTGGGTGTAAACCGGTTGCGGCGCTGCGGGCCTATTGTCTGGGAGGCCTATACTTCCTGCACCACGCTTGTCAGGGGAGACCGATGAAGGCAACCATCAGAGCGATCGCCGCTGCGCTTGTGCTCGCCAGCGGCGTCGCATCAGCCGGTGACGCGATCGAGCTCAAGGTATTGAGTTTCAACATCTGGTACGGCGGCGAGCAGGTGAGCATCGAACAGGTGATGAAGGTCATCCGCAGCGTCGATGCGGACATCGTCGCTTTGCAGGAACCGGACGGCAATACGCTGCGAATCGCCAGCGGCACCGGCTACGCCTACGCGGATGTGCGCCGGCACATCATCTCGCGCTTTCCACTGTTCGACTCGGGCCGGGGCGAGATCACAGAGCCGGGAGTGCAGCCCTATTCGGTCACGGGCCTGGACTCGGACGCATTGCACGCGTGGGTGATGGTGGCCCCGGGCCGCGTTGTGGCGATGGGCAACACGCATCTGACCAGCAATCCCAGTGGTCCAGACGTGTTGCGCGAAACGGGTTCTGTTGTTGCGGCACTCGCCACGGAAAGCGACAAGCGCGTGCCTGAAGCGCAGCGGCTCGCCGCCGGTTTTGGCAAGCTGGCGCACGCAGGCGTGCCGCTGTTTCTGGCGGGCGACTTCAACTCGCCTTCGCATCTGGACTGGACTGCGGCGGCCGCTCGGGCGCGCCCGGCCGTTGTGACGGCGGTCGAGTGGCCGGTGACCAAACTTCTGGCGGATGCCGGATTGACCGACAGCTACCGGCACGCGCATCCGGATCCGGTGCGCAACCCAGGGCTTACCTACACCCCTGGCTACCCGCACCCGATGGTGCGCGACGGTGAGGCGTTCGATCGGATCGACTACATCTGGACTGCCAACACCACGGTATTGAAGAGCGAAATCGTGGGCGAAGCCGGCAACCCTGAGGTCAGCATCGCGCTGACGCCGTGGCCATCGGATCATCGCGCAGTGCTCTCCACGTTCCGTGTGGTGCCGATGGTGGCGCCGGCGCTGATTGCGGTGGAGCCTCGGCCGGTCGTGCAGAACCAGCCAATGATCCTGCGCGCCAGCATGCCGGGCCGTGCGGACTGGAGCGGCTTCGTCGTGCCGCGCGGCGGCGATCCGATTCGGGACCGGATTACCGGCATCCAGGGCGTCGGGTTTTGGGAGCGACCGAGCATCAAACTGTCCACCAGCGCGCTGGCGCCGGGTCGCTACGATGCGGTCCTCCTGGACACTCGCAATCAGGAACTGGCGCGAACCCGCTTCAGCGTGCTGGCGCGTGACGCCACGCCGGCCATCTCGGTTGTCAAAGCTGCCTATGCGCCGGACGAACCGATCGGTGTCAGGTGGCAGGCAGCGCCGGGTTTCCGCTTCGACTGGATCGGGGTTTACCGCCGCAATGACCCGAACGTGTATGGGTATCTCGGCTTCGTGACCACCGGCGCCCGGCACGAAGGCGAGGTCTTCATCGAGCGCAGCAGCTTAAGCGAAAAACTGACCCCGGGCGACTACGAGGTGCGATTGATGCAGGATGATCACTATGTGGTACTGGCCACAACGGCATTCAAGGTCGCCGCGCCGACTTTGAAGGGAGGACTTTCTGATGACCACTCGCCGTAGCTTTCTATTGCGTCGCAGTTACTCCGACGATGGCGAAAAGCAAGAGCCTTTGGCCGCCTGGGCGCAATCGTGCCCCTCAGTGCGCCTTCGTGTTCCGGGCGCAGTCCAGCACAAGCTCGACGCGGCGATTGCGCGCCCGCCCCGCCAGCGTGTCGTTGGATTCGATCGGGCGGTGTGAGCCGAAACCTTGCGTGGAAATGTTTGCGCCCTCAAGTGCGTAGTCGCGGGTCAGCGCCGACTTAACCGCAGCGGCCCGCCGCGCGGACAACGGGTCGTTGTAAGGATCGCCGCCGATGTTGTCGGTGTGCCCTTCGATGCTGACATGCCGTGAACCTAGTTTTCGAACCACGACAGCGAGCTGCTCAAGCGCAGGTTTGGATTGCGGCTTGATGGTGGCTTTGTCAAAGTCAAAATAGATGCCGGGCACTTCGATCCGGCATTGTTTATTCAGCGCGTCGGCCATGGCAGCGGATTGGTCTACCGGAAAATCGATGCGCACCACATCGCGCGCGAAATCCGCCTTGAAGGGAAAGCTGCCGCCGCGCGAACCGTAGGCGACACGCAATGAAATCGGATGCCGTGGATGATTGAAAATGTATTGTTCGACGGGTCGGGTCGAGTTCCCGGCAGTCATCTGCCCGGACGCGACCACGGCATCGAGCTCCACCCGGCGCCCATTGATGAGCACCGGAAATTTCACGCTGCCAGCGCTGCGCTTCAATTTGCCGCTTGCGGCGTCGCGAGTGGAGAAATTGCGAAAAGAATAGGCCGAGCTGCCGTTTTCCTGCAGCTCGCGCATGATCAGCAGAGAAGGGCCGAGCGCAGTGGTTCCCTGCAGGATCGGTGCATCCGCACTCAAAAACCCGAGAACCTGCATTCGTGCGCGGTCGAGGTCAGTGGTCAGCACTCGGCGCGGGATGCTGACCTGGCGTCGCGTGCCGGATTCATCGGCAGCGTCGATGAATGCGGTTTGATCGATGGCTTGGTTGTCGACCGAGCCCAGGGTGACAATGGCCTCGTAGTCGCCCTGCGCGACGTGTACGCCGGGTTGTTGGCCTGGGGGTGATCCCGCATTGTGGACGGCAAGCACGATCTTCACGCCGGGCGTGACCGGAAAATCCAGATCTGCCGCTGCGGCGGGTGCGGTGGCCAGGATCAGACAGACAGCGCTCGAACTCAGCTGCGCGATGAAGGTTTGCAAGCGCCACCCCCGAGTAAAAGCGAGCCGGCAAATAGGTTTGCTCATCCTGCGGATGTTACCTGACTACATCCTGCTTTTAGCCGTATCGAATATGCGCCGCGCCTTGCCCGGAAGATCGGTGTCGCCGTAGACGAACTGAACTGTCATCAGGTCATCACCGACTTTGATCAGTACGAGCCCGGGCACCTGGACAGCCAGGTCGCCGATGCCGTGCAGCGGATCCACCGCGCCGATCGGTGCGGCGGAGTTCGCGGCGTTGGAGGCGGGAGCCAGCGACGGGCCCGCACCCCATTCCACCTTCAGTTCGACTTCGTGGGGCGTCGTCCCCGTGACCGGGGAATAGATGCACTGGGTCCAACTCTGGCCACCTTCCTTCGCGACAGCGCTGATCGCTCCACCAAGAATCACCGACATTTCGGCTGGCGTTACCATGTCGCAGGCCTTGCCACGCACTCTCGACGCGGCAGTAGGAGCTGCGCTTGTCGGTGATTCAGGGGACGCGACCTGCTTGGAACATCCGTTTAGGATGATCGCGCCGGCAAAGACGAGCGAAAGCGTGATGACATGTAGTCGCATGGGTACCCCGGGGTTGCTGCATCGATCCCGGTCTGAGTGTGACAGAGTTGGCCAAGACGGGCTAATGGTTCGTTGGCCGCTTCGAAGTCGATTCTATTCGCGTCGCAGCTCGACGCGTCGATTGCGTGCGCGACCCTCGGGCGTCTCGTTGGTCGCTTGCGGCACGGACTCGCCGTAACCGCCCACAGTCAATCGCCGGCCGTCACTGCCGTGTCGTTTGATGAGGGCATCCCTGACGGCTGAAGCGCGCCGCTTCGACAGATCCAGATTCGCCACATCGTTGCCGACGCCGTCGGTGTGACCGTCGACGCGCAGCTTCCAGTCCGGGTGTGTTTCCATCACACCGGCAATCTCTTTCAGCACGCGTTCGGATTCCGGGCGAATGTCGGCGCTGCTGAAAGAAAAGTAGATGCCGTAGATCTTCGCCACTTCTTTTTTCGCGAGTGCGCTTTCGATGCTCATCCCTGAGCCCTTCGGCTCCGGATACTCGATGCGAATCAGAGCCACCGAGCTGCGAGCAGCACCATACTGAAGGGTGATCGGGTTCGCAGGGTCATCGACCAGGAAGAATTCCTCCAGTTGGGGGCCCTTGTCGCCGGCGCAGGTGCCCTTCGCATGCAGGACGGGCAGTTGCGTGTCGCGGCCATTGACCAACACCGCGCGGGTCGGGAGTGCATCCACGACACGCGCGAGCTGGCAGGCATGTTCGCGCTCAACCACGGCCCCGTTCGCGTTTGTGGCGACACTGACCTTGGTGTATGAAATCTTACCGGCGCTGCGCAGGTCGTTGATTGCGGCAGTGGAAAACCCGGGCACAGTGCCTGGGAATGACAGCGCATCACCGGTTTGGAAGTACGGTCGCATCCTGTGCGAACTCACCTGATCGGCTGCCAGAACCTTGCGCGTGATCACGCGCCGCACCGGCTTGCCGCTCTCCCCGGGCAGTTCCGCGGATGCAACGACACGATAGCCACTGGCGTCGATCGATTCGATGACGCCAAGCGCTTCGTAGTCACCCTCCGGCGTGGTCACCGCCTTGACGATGCTGAGCCCGGCGACGAACGGGATCTTTGGATACGTAGCGACGCTCGCCGGGTTTGTGGCCCCGATGGTCGGTGAGGAACCGCCGGCAAGAAGCGCACAGACCACAATGTTCCGCACTATGCACATAGACCGCTCCCCAATGGATATCCAACAAAAGATTCTTACTGGTGTCGTAATTCGACGCGCCGAATTCGGGGCTTGCCTTTGCAGAGAGGCCTTTGCGCTATGCTAACCTGCTGTCCGCAAATCTAGTAGTCTTCTCGGCACCCTAACCACAATCGCCGCTGAAATCTGGAATGATTGCGGCAAATGCGATGGGCGTGCAGCCCCGAGCCCCGGATCAGACATGGGACACTGCTCGGCAACGCCAGCTGCGGCTCAGTTGCGCCGGTTCTTCGATGCTCACAATGCTGCTCAGGGATTTTTTTGCAGGACCTGTCCAAATCATGGTAGTAACTTCGTTCCCTTAGCTGCCGAAGACCACAATTAACCGGAAACTTTCCCAGGAACCGCCGTATGCCACAGTTATTCGACAATTCCAGGGTCCATTGCATTTCGTTGGTACTTGCACTGGGACTTCTGGCAGGTTGCGGCAAGCAGCATTCGCTGCCAGGCGCCTCGGGCAACCAATCGGCGCCAACGCGGCACATCACGACGCCGCGCCAGATCAAGAAAAGCGAGATGAGCGAGGCCGAGCAGAAATACGGCATCGCGCCGACTCCCGACGCATCGGTGGACTACCAGCCCGATGTGATCGTGGTCGGCGGCGGCGCGGAATCCGTACGCGAGCAGCATGCCAACAGTTTCATGTGGAGCATCGATGCGGGCGCTGCGCATGCCGATGAACTCAAGCCCGGCAAGATCATGTTTCTCACCAATCGCGCCGTTGGGCGTGTTCTGGGGATGCGCAAAGAGGGCGACACCTTGGTGCTGGTGTTAGGGCCGGTTGAGATCAACGAACTCTTGCGCAATGCCCACATACAGATTGACAGCATGCCGATCGACTTTGGTGAAGCACTCGCCTATTCGGCTCCGGACATGCCGGGACAAATCAAAACACTGGCTCAGAATGCTCCGCGCCCGGCCTCTGCCATGCACGCGATGTTTGTCCCGACCTCCGGAACGCCTGCTGCCGGTGCGAAGGATGCCGCTCCCGAGCGGGACGTTTCGAACCTTGTCAATTTCAAGGTCGAACCGACCGCCAGCAAGTCGGGTCTGGGTATGCGCGCGACCACCGACGCGGGCGGCTTGAAGGTCAAAGCGGAGGTTCTGGTACACCTTGCAGCACCCACTCTGAAGGTCAATTTGGACATCAAGGACGGAGCCATCAAGGAAGCGACCATCGAACTTCTGGGTGCGGCCGGATTGACCTGGAACTTCGACGCCGGCACCGATGTCGGCCTTCGCGCCAATGTCAACGGAATAATCACGCCTAACACGGACTTCAGCATCCCCGTTGGTGGTCTTGGCGGGGTTCCGATCGCCGTCACGTTACGGCAGCGATTCCAGATCACCACTCTTCTGGGCGTACGAAACAGCACCCTTTCCGCGAAAGGCAAGTACACATTCAACGGTGGTTTCCAGGTCGGATATCGCAACAAGACATGGGGCGTGGGCGGCCCGCTGGGATTCAAACAAGCGGCGAGTTTCGCCCAAACCGGTCAGGGTGTTTCACTGGGCGTGACCGGCATCAATCTTGGTCATTCGACGAAGATAATCGTCGGCATAGGAGCGTTCGGATTCGCGGCGGGGCCGTATTTCACCTTCTTCTCGGCGGTGGGCCTGGCGAAGACTTCCGACATCGGCATGTTGACCTGCTATAGCGCACCGGTGGTTTTGAAAATGAACGGCGGCGTCGGATACATGATCCCTCAAGCCGTTACGAGCGCCATCAATTCCATTCTTCGCGCCTTCAACGTTCGCTATGAGCTAAGGGGCGAAGGCGGGCTGGAACCCAGTGAACCGCTCACCATTGTCAACACCGAGTCCATGACGGGCGGTTGCCGGCCACCGAATCCGACCTGAAGCCCGACGAGAAGAATCGCGCGAGTATTTTTTTACCAACATCCGCCATCCACTTGGAGATCCCCATGATTCGTCACATCGCGGCAGGCGCCGTACTCGTTCTGATGGCGGCCTGCAACAAACCCGGCGCACCCGCGGACGCCACGCAACTGGCGGCTACCCTCAGTGGAGATTCCAAGGGTGGCGCTGCCACCAATCCACTGTGCAAGCTGTTCAGCGTCGATGAGATATCGGCATACGCCGGCACGAAGCTCCCGGCAGGCCAGAACGCAGCGATGGGCGCCGGCTGCCAATGGATTGACTTTCACAGCGACGACAATGCTAAAGTCTTGATTCAGGCCGTGCCGATGGAGTACGCGGACAACCCCAGCGGATCGCCGGGCTTTCGAGAACTGCCGGATTTGGGAAAAGGCGCCTATGTGGCAACTGATAGGGGCGGATGGAGTGCCGGAGCCCCTCAGGGCGGGGATTTTGTGGGCATCATCGTTGCTGGACCCAATGCAAGCGAAAAGACCGCCATCGATCTGATGAAAGAAACGCTGAAGCGTCGCAAATAATCGGAATCCAGGAGATATCGCCGTGATTACATTGCACCCCAGCCACCTGCTGCTGCTGAGCGCCTCGTGCCTCTTCCTCGCGGGATGCTCACCGCCTTCCACCAACGCAGTCGCCGAATCCGCCAAGGCTGCGGCGCAGCCGGCGCCGGAGCCCAAGCAGTTGACTGCTTGCGAGATGGTGACGGCTGCGGAGATGACGGCGCTGCTCGGCGGCGCGGTCACCGCGCAAGACGGACCCACCAATGGGCAAACCTCCTGCAACTACAGGGACGTTAGCGGCGGCGCTCGAAACGCAGATTTGAAGATCGAGTGGGGATCCGGGGAGGGCGGCATGATGGGCGCGGGCCTTGCCAATTCACAGGAGCCGGGCCTTGCCGACCCTCTCTCCGGTCTGGGAGATCTTGCGGTGAGCATGGGTCCGGCCATCATGATCAAGCGCGGTGAGGATCTGGTGACCATCCTGGTGTCGGGAGTGGATGATCGGATGCCGGCGGTCAGGGGCATCTATGCGCTGGTCGACAAGAGGATGTGACATGCGACTTCATCGCTTCACAGTCATCGCCGCCGTGTTCATGGGTTTGCCGGCTGCGGCCGCAGAAGTACATCAGGTGCCCTTCGTTGTCGGCCTCACCACCACCAGCACTGTCTCGGAACCCCGCGGTGACTATGAGACGTTGGAAGTGCTACAGGACATCGGGCGCGATTTCATCACGCTGGTGCGATCGTCCGACGCGGCTCCCAACGATGACGGAGAGATAACGGATCTGAGCATCAGTCGCCGGGTGCGTCTGCAGGATTTGCATAATTCGCGGTTTCTGCGGACCTATTTCCACACTTCCGATCCGCAGGAATTTCCAGGCACCTCGCCCCTGGTCACATCGGTCATGATCAATGAACTGCGCGCTACCGGACACACGCACGTGACGTACCTCGATGTGGAGCCGCAATTTGGCATGACCTTCGTCAAGCACACCGTTAGCGGGGACCTGATCCGGGTGGAACCCGGCCCCGTCGAACTCACCATGCTCGTGAATGGGAGTCGCATTGCGCTGCGTACCCTGCATGTGAAGGCACGTGTGACTGACGGCGACTACGTTCGGGAATTCGAACAATTCCTTCTTGACGATGCCGCGAACCCGATGGTGCTGCGGTCGCGCGGCTCGAAAGGTTCCTCCGCTGTCGTGGTGAAGATCGAGTTTCCGGTGCCGCCGGGCGCTGCGGATTCGATGGAGCAGCAGCTGTCGAAGCAGCGCAAGGCAGTGGTATATGGCATTTACTTCGCCTTCGCCCACGCTGACATCCGCCCCGTTTCGGAGCGCGTGCTGCAGGAGATTGCGCAGGTGATGAAGAAGAACCCGGATTGGAAGCTGCGCATCGATGGACACACCGACAACATCGGCGGCGACAAATCCAATCTGGAGCTGTCGCAGCGGCGCGCCGCATCGGTGAAAAGCGCGCTGGTGCAACGCTACGGCATCGCCGCGGACCGGCTCAGTACCGGCGGCTATGGCGCGTCCCAGCCGCAGGAGAAAAACGATACGCCTGAAGGCCGGGCGCGCAATCGACGCGTGGTGTTAACGCGCGAGTAGGTATCACGTCTTAGGGGAATCCATGGTCCTCTCGATCGTTGCTGCAAATGCCTGGTGCGTATTGCAGTTGATCATCCTCGGCAGTTTTGCGCGTACGGTTCGAATTCGAACGGTATATGCAGCCGTCGCGGTTGGCCTGTATTTGTGCGTTCCATTGTCGGTGGCTCTTCAGTCTGCCTGGACAGGGCTGTTTGCATCGCTCATTGGCATGTCGGCGTCGCAGCTGGTGCGGATTGGCTCTTATACGATCGATCCGTTCGTCGAGGAGCTGATGAAGCTGCTGCCGTTGACCATCCTCGTGATGGTCCCGACGTTCAGGAGGCAATGGTCGCTTACCGACTTTGTGCTGATCGCGGCGGCAACCGGAGCGGGTTTTGGGTTGGCCGAAGATCTGTATCGTTTCGGCGCGTCAGCCGACAGGGCGCAGGGCATCTCGGGCGGTTGGGCGTTGGTTTTTTCCGAGGGGTACATGCTCGTACCGAGCATCGGCAAGATACTGACCTCGTGGCTTCCCGTCGGCGTGGCCGCCTCGGGCGGCGCCACCCGACTGAATGTGCATTTGATCTGGTCGGCGGTCGATGGACTCGCGCTTGGATTGGCGGTTCTGGTGCGAACCACGAAGGCGCGCCTGATTGCGCTGGGGTTGTTCGTGTACATCGCGCTGGATCACGCCGGTGGAAATATGTCGAGCCTCGGTGAGTCATGGCTGGCATGGTTGGCCTGGCCGATCCGTACGTTCTCTCACCTGCGTTGGCTGATGCCGATTGCTGCTCTCGCAGCGGCGTGGTGGCTCGATCAGAAGCGGCAGGGCGCCCAGGATGCCGCTGAACCGCTGCTCAAGGCCGAACAATCTGCATCGTCACGTTTGTGGGGAGTGCTTGGCGCCGCCTTCAGCCGGCTTCCCTGGTCGTTCGTGTCGGTCGACCGCTTCGTGCGGATGCGCCGTGCCTTTCGCTTCGAACGTGCCGCGACGAGCGTGCATGCAGGCCCATTGAACGCGATGGTTGTGAATGAACGCGATCGCGTCGATCGGGAGCTTGCGCAGTTGCAGGCGGATGCCCCGACGCTGGTGCCGCCTGGCTGGTCGCTGAGTGCGCTGCGCGGCGCACTCCGACGGCCTCCCGTCATCATCTGGCTGGTCATCATGGCACCATCCGTCTTGTGGTTCGTCGTCGGCGGATGGCCCCAAACCGCCGCGCTGCAGGCCGTGATGACGCAACCCGTGGTATGGAAATTCTTGTTTCCCATCTCTGTGCTCACCCAGGCGTGGATTTCGTGGCGCACGATTGCCGAACTGCGGACTTGGTCTCAGGCTCGTGGCGCGATGATTGGGGATGAAGCCGCCGTCGTTGGTTTACGGGTCGCATGTGGGGTCGGAGCCGTGTCGCTAGGCGCGTTTTCATTGCTGCGAATGCTGGGCGGTCTTGCACCCGGATCGAGCATTCTCGCCAGCCTGCACGCCCAAGACGCGGCCAATAGTTTGACGCCGGGCGGCGGTTCAATGTTGGCGGGCAGCGCAGGCGCCTTTGCCCCGCCGCCGCCGAGCTTGGATCTTCCCGACACGGCCGGAGCCTCTGCCGGCTCCTCGTCTGGTTCCTCGGCTGGCACTTCCAATTCGAATGCTGATGGCAGCAGCAAGTCTCCACCCTCCGGGACAAAAAATGCGCCCCCTTCTGCACCAGAAACGTCGGATGAACCCGTTCCCGACGACCTGGCCGCCGCGCAACAGCGCAGACGGGACGCCCAAAATGCGCTCGAGTCCGCGGAAATCAAGCAGGCCACCGATCGGGGAAACGACCCGGCGGTCGCAAAGGCGCAGGAGGATGCCGTGAATGCGGCCAGGGCAGCCGAGAAACAGGCCGATGCGGACGTGACTGCGGCACAAGCTAAAGCCGAGGCTGCAAAAGCGGAAGCAGACGCACAGGCCGAGGCCGCCCGGACCGCGGCGGACCAGAGAGCTGCCGCTGAACGAAAGGCCGCCGATCCCTTAGGTGTTGCCGCTGAAGAGGCGGCCAAGGCGGCTGACCTTGCCGAGCACCAAGCCAACCAAGAGTTTCTGAAGGTCGACCAATACGATTCGAACCACAACGTCGATCCGAGTGGCGCGGCGCGCCGCCGCGCGGCGAATGAGGCAGCCATTCTGGCCAGGCAGCAGGCGGACGCGGCCAAAGCTGCCGCCGATGCGGCCAAAGCCGCTCGTGATACATTTGCGGCACAGACTCACTCCACCGGATGGAAGCCTGACAAACCGTGACTCGTGTCCGCCAGCAACGTTGGAACGCAACACTCATACCTCAGTGCTGCGCCGCTCTGACCAGCCTGGCGGTGCTCAGTGCCTCGGTCGCCGCACCCAGTTCGGGATGCGGGGCAGCCGGCTTGATTGGCGGCACCTACACGATGAAGCACGGGGATCTGACGCGCACTTACCGAGTGCACGTGCCGTCGGGGTACGAGGCCAATCACCCGGCTCGCCTGATGCTGCTGTTTCATGGTTGGGGCGGCAGTGAAAACGAGTTCCTTGACGATTCGACGGTAATCGCACAGGCCAACGCACGCGGCTACATTCTGGTGGCGCCGCGCGGGCTGGGCGGCGATGCGCCGGACCACCGTCGCAACTCGTGGACCTTTCGCGGCTCAGCGACCGGACTGGACGGCGACGCCGTGAACCCGCGCGTGCCTCGCGACACGGCGTTGACCTGCCGGGTCAAAACAACACCGAACTTCACCTACCCGTCCTGTGCGCGGGTCGCCGCCAACTCGTGTTCGTGGACTCAGTGCCAGGACAATGATGTCGAGTTTGCCGTCGCGCTGGTTCATCAGATCGAGGCGACGCTCTGTGTCGACAAGAACAATGTCTTTGCCATGGGCGGGTCCAACGGCGGGATGTTCGTCTGGGAGCTGGGGCAGAATCCTGCGAGTGCCGGCGTTTTCCGGGCGCTTGCGCCGCTCATCGGCTTGCCGCACCGGGCCTACCTTCACCCACCGGCCGTGAGCGGCAACCTGCCGGTGCTCTTGATCACCGGGAAGCGTGACACCACGGTTCCACCAGGGACGTGGGAGAACTTGTCATTCACCACCTCATCCGACGGCGGCAGCTATCACTACGCCAGCGCCACGGCCGTGACCCGGGTTTGGGCGCGGGCGAATGGCTGCCCGATTGCAGGGGATCCGGTTGCGTTCGACGTCGGTCGTGCACAGGCGCAATGCCGCACCTACTGCGCCGGCGATGGCGGCTGGCCGCGGGTGCTCGACTGCCGCGCGGACATGGCACACGACTACGGCTTGACATGGTCATGGCCGCTGATCATGGATTTCTTCGATCATCACGCGGCTGATTGAGGGCCTGCGCCGCAGCCAATCGCTGCGCGCGAACGGCCATCATCCTTGCCGCTTGCCGGCTGCCGCTCCCCGTCTCACTGCGTATCGAAGCCAAGCGCAAAAACTAACGCTGACTCCGCCTGCTTCATTCTGCGAGGCGTCAGCTGTCCAATTCGTTCGCCGATATTGCGTTTTGGAACCGTCTGGATGTTGTCGAAATTCGCAGCGCAGGTTGCGGGCAGGCCATCCTCTTCGGTCAGTATCACTTCGGTCGGAATGCCTCGGATCGTCGAGGTGATCGGCGCGACGGTGACCGAATTGAGAAAGCCTATGGCGGAGCCGCGCGTCAGGATCAGCACCGGCCTGCGTTTGTCGGGCAACTGGAACGAATACCAGCAAACATCGCCGCGATTCACTGCGCTCCCCAGTCGTGTTCGTCCTGCCAGATATCGAATTCTCCCGGTACCACCGGGTTCTTCAGATAGCCCTGCGCGTGTCGGTCTTCATCTTCCTGCATACGATGCCGCTTGATTTCCGCTTCCAATGCGACGCGGATGAAGGCTGACCGGGTTGTTTTTCGCGACCGGCTGAGTTGATCAACGAGCTTCAACAGCCGCTCGTCAATCGTCATCTGGATCGTTTTCATGGATGTGGAGTACTATGTGGATGATTGCCCACATAGTACTCCACAGCGGGTCGTTGGAAAAGCACGATAATTCCGATACGATTCATGGCTTTGGCGCTGCTCGCATTGCGTTGCAGCGCTGGCCCGGCGATTGCTCCGTCGCTTGCTGCGTGATAGCGTCGCGCGAGAATATTTCGTTAAGCCGCGGCCAAAGGGCCGGCCGGATTTCTTCGTCGATCTTGCGGCGATCCCGATTGGCGCCAAGGTCGACACCGTCGCCGCGCTGAGTGTGCTCGCGAGTCGTCACTGATCAGCGTGATGTCTGGTGGCGCGGTCCGGGTTATCTGACCGAGTAGTCCTTCGATTCCATGCAGGCACCAAAAGCCCGCTTGAGTTCCGCGAGCGCCGCCGCCTTTTTCTGTTCTGCTTCTTTCGCCGGCTTCGCGGCCTGCGCGCGTCTCGTCTGTCGCTGCTGTGCGCCGCCACTCAGCGCGCCTGTTGTGGCACCGATTGCCGCGCCCTTGCCGGCATCGCCGGCTACCGCGCCGATGGCGGTGCCTACGAGTGCGCCGCCCACCGCGCCGCGTGCGCGGCCGCCGGAAGCTTTCTGCTGCGGTTGCGCCGGAGCCGACGCATCGGCCATGGCCTGGTCGTAGCCGGAGGCGGTTTTCGCACTTTTGAAGCAAGCCTTTTCATCCGTGCTTTGCGTCGCCGCCGATTGGTCCTTCTTGCCGAAGACATACACGCCGATCACCTGCGAAGGCGATTTGTCCACGGCGGCAATGGCATCGGCCGAAGCAGTCTGATCCGAATGCGCCAACTGGCCCGCCATGGCGATGACGGTCACGAAGAAGAGGCCTGCGGAAATTCTATTCATTGCTGAGTCGCCTTAGGTTGTCTGACATGCGGCCTGCGCCGGTTTACCGGGCCATTTTAGACCAGCGCACGACTTCCATCGTGCCCACCCTCAGCTGCGCAGCCGGCTGCCGGTCGGATCGTACGGCGGCTCGGCCAGCAGACGGGCGGGCCGGCGGTCGCCAACCACAGGCACCTCCAGCGGGACGGGGGCATCAACCACATCGCGATCGACATAGGCCAGCGCAAGGCTTTGCTGCACGTGGTGCCCGTAGGCGCCGGAGGTCACGAAACCGACTTTGCGCGTGCCGGCCCAGACCGGCTCGAATCCGGTGACGTCTGCATCGAGCGCATCCACGGCGAGCAGAACCAGTTGCTGTGCGGGCGCGGCGTTGCGCGCCTTGAGCGCCGCATCGCGGCCGATGAAATCGCCTTTGTCGTAGGCGACGAACCGGTCCAAACCGGCCATCGCCGGCGTATACGACTGTGCGAATTCCAGCGACCACACACCGTAGCCTTTTTCCAGCCGCAGACTGTCCTGCGCACGCATGCCGATCGGCTTCAAGCCCAGCGGTGTGCCGTGTTCAAGCAAGGCCTCCCATAGCGCCTTCTGCTGCACGGCAGGCACCGTGATTTCATAGCCCAATTCACCGGTGAGCGACAAGCGCGCGACCACGGCCCTGGAAAGTCCGATGTCGATGTACCGGCAGCCGAACAACGGCAGGGCGGTGTTGCTGAGGTCAGCGCGCGTGAGGCTGGCAAGGATCTGGCGCGAGTGCGGACCCGACAGGGAAAAGCCCAGCCAGGTCTCGGAGAGGTTGTCGATATGTACGCCGGAGGCGGGCAGGTGATCGCGAAACCAACGCAGATGCCACTCTTGCAGATAGTAAGACCCGACCAGCCAGAATCGGTCCGACGCCAGTCGCGTCACGGTCAGATCGCCCATGAGCGTGCCGGCGGGGGCGAGCATGGGCGCAAGCCGCAGCCGTCCCACGGGCGGCAGGTGGTTGGCGAGCAGATGATCGAGCCACGCCTCGGCGCCGGGCCCTGATACTTCGTATCGACCGTACACGGCGGTGTCCAGCAGGCCGGCCGCGGTACGGGTTGCCTTGACCTCGGCTGCAACCAGTGCGTGGGCGTTGGAGCGCCGCAGCGAAGGCAACTCGACGAAGTCGGACTGGCCGGGGGCGAAGAATTGCGGCGTCTCCATGCCCCAGACCACACCGAAATGCGCGCCGGCGCTTTTCTGTGCCGCGTAGCTCGGCGTCATCTTGAGGGGCCGGCCGGCAGGCAATTCCTCGTTCGGGTAGGCCATCACGAAACGACGCGCATAGAACTGGGCCGTCATGTCGCGCAGATACTGATCATTGCTGGCAAATGATCCGTAGCGCGCGACGTCCATGCCGAACACGTCAGTTCCCGGATCGCCATCGACCATCCAGTTGGCGAGCACCAGACCGATGGCGCCGCCCTGCGAGAATCCCGACATGCAGCCACATGCCGTCCAGTAGTTGCGCAGCCCGGCAACGGGACCCACCAGGGGATTGCCGTCCGGCGTAAACGTGAACGCGCCGTTGACCCACTTGCGGATTCCCACCTCCTGCAGCTGCGGGAAGCGCGCAAAGCCGATGGCAAGCTCCTCGCTGATCCGGTCGATTTCCTCCGGGATCAGCTCCATGCCGTAGTCCCAGTCAGCGCCTTCCACGTTCCAGTGTTTGGGATTGCGCTCGTAAACGCCCAGCAGAACGCCTTTGCGTTCCTGCTGCAGATAGGTGAACCCTTCCAGATCGGTCACGCAGGGCATCTCGGTCTTGCGCGCCACCAGCGCCGGCACATCTTCGGTGATCAAGTAGTGGTGTTGCATGGGCGTCAGCGGCAGATCGATGCCCGCCATCCGGCCGACGCGCCGCGCCCACAGTCCCGCCGCATTGACCACGTGCTCGGCGATGACCACTCCGCGTTCGGTGTCCAGTCGCCAATGCCCGTTCGGCAGCGGCGTCAGCGCAAGCACGCGATTGCGCAAGATCAACTCGGCACCGCGCTTTTTCGCTGCGCCGGCAAATGCGTGGGTCGTGCCGTGAGGGTCTACCGCGCCTTCGTGCGGATCGAACAATCCGCCGAGCAATCCGGTGGGATCCACGATGGGGCACTGGGCGACGATCTCCTCGGGCGTGGCCAGCCGCGCACCGATGCCAAGCGTTTCATAGATTGCCGCCTCCGCCCGCAGCCATTCCCAGCGGGCGGGCGTCGTGGCAATGCTGTAGCCGCCCGGCATGTGCATGCCGACGCTCTGTCCGCTTTCTTCCTCGATCTGCGCGTACAGCTTGATCGTGTAGGACTGCAGCGCGGCGACGTTCGGGTCTTCGTTCAATGCGTGAAACCCGGCCGCGGCGTGCCAGGTTGAGCCGGCGGTGAGTTCGCTGCGCTCAAACAGCGCGATGTCGGTCCAGCCACGGCGGGCCAGATGATAAAGAACACTGGTGCCGACGATGCCGCCGCCGATGATTGCAACGCGATAGTGAGTTTTCATGGCGGCAAGTATAGACAACCCGCTGCGATTCTCTATTGGAACACGTATTGCGGCCTTCTAAAGGTCCCCGCATTCCCCGCTTGCCGGCTATGCCAAAGACCGGCACGATGACTCCGTCACCGTGCCGGACGAGAATCGACACTTTTTGAGTTACGACGCCTATTCACTCCGCGGCGTCAACAAGTACGCGTAACGACGGCCCCGGACGTCGACGCCGTCGCCATAGATCAACCCGGCTTGGTTGATGCCGTTGGCGGTAAGCAGCGTGAAGCCGCTTCCATGCGAGATCAACCGGTTCAGGTCGAAGGCTTCGCCCTCCGGATCCCACAATGTCGCGCGTTGCGCCCGAGGATCTGCCAGATCCGACCCCTCGTAGATCGTGAGACCGACGCAGTAGCGGCGATCGTTGATCCCCGCCTGTGAATCGGAATAGGCTGCGTGTTCCAAGGACTCCAGCTGCGTGACGTTGCCATCGGCTTCCCAGCGCACGGCGCGATAGATGCCGTCGGCATCGTCGGCGACGCCAGCCACCGTGCCTCGATCGTTGATCGAGGCTGCCGCGCTCGTCGTGCCGCCCAGCAGCAGGCCGAGAATCTCCAGGCCTTTCATTTCCGACCAGCGCACAGCCACCGTGCCGGTGTCGCCCGAATCGAATCCTGCGGCCACGTGTTCGCGATTGAGATCGAGCAATTCGAAATCATCGCCCGCAGCAATCGGATCCGGCATGATCAGTCTTCCGCGCGGCGAGAGCACGAACGCCGTGAACACCGAACCCGTGAAGCGGATGCCAGCGATCCAACCGGTGTCATTGATGCTGAGCGCATCGGAGTCGTAGCCGTTCTCCGGCAGGAGGATTTCAAAGTGATCGGGTGAGCGCCAGCGCGTGGCGCGCAAGCCGGTCAGATCGGGGTTCTGTGTGGTGTCAACCGCCCCGACCGCGGTCCCCTCACGATTGATTCCGGTCGCGCGGCTGAAGATGGCGTTGCGTGGTTGTGCTAGCGCAGTGGCTTTTCCGTGACGGTTCCAGATCGTGGCGCGGCGCACGTATTGCTTGCCGCTGGTGCCAACACTGATTCCGCGGGCATTGATGCCAAACTGCGCGTTCGAGATTTTCTGTCCTTCTATGGGATACAAGATGGTCAACTCGTAGCGAGGCGCGGAATGCGCCGCACCCCCCAACGTGAGGCCGAGAATCAATGCCTGCAGCGAGCGGGTCAGTGTCGATTTGAACGTGGTCATGATGATCTCCTGTGTCAAAGGTCGTGTGTTGGGTGGGGTTGAAAAGTTGGAAGCATGGAGCTCTCGGGTTACCAATCACGGCGTAGCGTCAGCGCCAAGGTTCGGGGATGAAGCGAGTCGATCTGCTGCGCTGAGTGAGTGTCTGTGCAATTGTGATAAGGTAGGGGCGCTTCGGGATTGGCTCAGGTTGGCAGTCGCCATCTCGAACTGCACGCCACTCTTGCCGATTTATTGCCGATGAGTTGCCGATCATCGGTCGCTTGGGGAAAATTTGATGCTGGAGGACGGTTTTGGGCGCGACGGAAGCGGCTGAATCCGCCAAAGGCAGTGACTTCGAACTCGGGGTCTTCAAGGTGCGCCCGCGTCGGTTGCAGGTCGAAGGACCCCAGGGGACGGAACGGCTTCAGCCCCGAGTCATGGCCGTCCTGGTTCAGCTCAGCGACTGTGCCGGACAGGTCGTTACCCGCGATGAATTGCTGGCTCGCGTGTGGCGCGGAGCCGTCGTGTCGGACGATGCGCTGAATCGGTGCGTCGGCGAACTACGCCGGGTGTTGCGCCTTTCCGGTGCACCCGATCCAATCGAGACCGTTCCTCGAATCGGTTACCGATTGACGCTCCTGGTACGCGCTTCGCCTGCGCACGAGCCGCAGGTAGATGCGTCCCTGCTACCTTCGCCGCCACCGGCATTTGCCGAAGTCGCGCCGGTCGCAGAATCGCAGCCGGCGGGGAGTGATGCCAGTTCGATCGACCGACGTTGGTTACTCGCAGCGACGCTCGTGATTGTCATTGCAGCTCTTTTCGTATGGCAGTCGCATCGAGCGTCGATGCGCGAACAGCCGGCACCCTCGCGCGCCGGCACGGTCCCCGACTCCATGAACCTCGCGACGGCGAACTCGGCGACTGCATCGGCGCCGGCCGATGGAACACTGGCGGTGTTGCCGTTCGTCAATCTCACTGGCGATGCCGCGAACGACTATCTGGGTGACGGCATTGCGGAGGAATTGCTGGATCGACTTGCCGCGATTCCTGGGCTTCGGGTCACCGGCCGAACTTCGTCGTTTGGATTCAAGGATCGACATCTGGATCTGCGCGCGATCGGTGTGCGCCTGGGCGTTAGGCATCTCTTGGAGGGCAGCGTGCGTCGCGTGGGCGATCGATTGCGCATCGGCGCGCAACTCGTGGACTCCAGCACCGGCCTTACGTCATGGTCGCATACCTTCGAGCGACCCTTTTCCGCCGCCTTCAGTCTGCAGACTGACATTGCCGGCGCAGTCGCCGCACAGTTGCAGGTACTGCTGCCAGCCGGAACCAGCGAAAACGCGAGCGCACCGGCCTCTGATGTCTATCAGTACTATTTGCGCGGCCGCTATGCGTTCCAACGCCGTCGCGACAGCGCCAGCGTGTCGGAGGCCATTCGTGACTTCGAAGCCGCCATCCGCGCCGATCAAGATTTCGATTTGGCGCATGCATCACTCGCCGCTGCGCTCGCCGTCCTGCCGACCTACAATGAGGGTCAGGATCGCGTTGATTTGCTCGACCGGGCGCAGAGCGAAGCGCGCCGCGCCATCGCCCTGCGTCCGAACAATGGGCTGGCCTATGCCGTGCTGGGCTACTGTTCGATGGGCACGGATCCCTTGTTAGCGCAACGTAATCTCGAGCGTGCCCTTGCACTTAGTCCGAATCTCGTCGAGGCACACTACTGGATGCAAGTGTTTCTGCTGACCGTGGGCCGAGTGAAGCGCGCGATTGAGGCAGGAGAGCGCGCTGTGGCGCTCGACCCGCTGTCGGCGCCGATCTATGGTTCACTAGCCGAAGCCTATTTTCTGGCGGGGGATCTGACGCAGGCCGATCGGTCGATCCGCCAGGCCCAATCGCTGGGCATCGGTGATCACAATCAAATCCTGTCCAAGCTCGCTTTGGCAATCGGCGACCTCGACGCCAGCACTCGGCTCTGGGCGGCTTCCGACAGCGCCACTGACCTTAGTGTGTATCGCGCAGTGAATGAAGGGCTGCTCGATGCGAGAAAGCTCGATGCCGCGCGGCGGCAGGCCGAGCCGGAACTTGCGAAATTGAGTTGGCCCGAACGCGGTTGGGCGCAATTGAACATGCGACTGATGCTCGGCGATCTCGACGGCGCGTTGCGCGCATTGGATGAACTCGAAACCAAGCTCGGCCGTCGCCGCGCCATGCTCAATTTTGAAAGTACCGATCTGTGGGATCCACAATCGCAAATTCGCTCCCGCTACGACGATCCGGCATTTCAAACGCTGTTGCAGCGAACTGGATTGACCCTGTATTTCAAGGAATCGGGCGTGACGCCCGATATCTGCCGCTGGATGGGCGATCAATTGAGATGTTCGGCGCCGAAGTAACCGGTGTCGCCTGAATTGAGACTAAAAAATGTGGTATTGCGCGGTGTAACTTGCTCTGCGATAGGAATCCGCAAGACTGCCGGTCCAAACCCGGCCAATGCTGAAGCTCTGCAGGAGAGTCGGTGCGAAGATGTACCCGCCCCGCAAGAAACGGAGGTGGCTCGCATTCGCCCCAAATACAGTCTTTCCAGCACCGAACTCGTCTCTGCCGGCTGAATCGAATACTGGTGCGGCTGCCAGTACGATGCCGCCGTCGCATCGCTTCGATACGCGGCCTCGGTTGGCACGGACACGCAGCCTGACAATACCTGCAAGAGTGCCGGGATCGTCAGACAGAAACGGCGGATGGACCGGCTGGATCCCGATGAATCGGGGCCGCCGCGCGAAGTCCCGGTCAATCTTGAAGGTCTGATGACTTCACCTCGAATCAATCGTCCCGTTCTGGAGAGGGTTTGCGGCCCGCAGCGTAAGAAAAAACGGCGTCGGATGACCGGCGCGTGGTATCCAGACTCGACTCGATATCGGACATGAGAGTTCGGATGGAATCAAGCGCCTGGTTGATGTCGTCGATCCTCACTGACACTGCGCCATTGCGGCGTTCGCTGTCGCGCTCTTTAATTTGGAGCGCGGCCACCGCGCTCAGGCGCCGCAGTTGTTCCTCGATTCTCGCCAGCTGGCTGGCCACGACCCCCAAGGGCAGGTCGATCGCGAGTTCCCAGTCTGTCGAGGATTCCTTGGTCAATGTTGCGAATTCCCCTGGAAAATGTGTCAGAGATCCGGTGGCGGTCATGTCGGCACTTGCGTTGCAAGGGTGCGTTGTCAATTTTACGCATCCTATGAGTCTATGCCATGAGGTGGCCCACGGGTCCCTTTGCAATTTAAATGCGCTCCGCGCCTCCCAGCGCCAGTGATAGCAGGGCGCGGAACACCGCAGCAGCGTGAGCCGAGAAGGACCCTCGACCGAGGGCCGGCGCTTGCATGATGACATCCCTGTCAGCCCCTGAAGGGTCCGTCTTGATCATGACAGCGCCGGCCGCCGGTAATGGCGTTGCTCGAAACGGCGAGTTCGCACCTCAGCCCTGCAGGGCTGCTCCCGATTTGCGTGAGTGCACGGCGTGGAGCGGCGCGGACTTCACCTTCGACACCGCATTCGCGACGGACTTCTCGAAGCAGATGCGCAGAATGCCCGGCAGGGCCGCATCGTCATCGTAGGAACACACCTTTTTAGCCGCCTTCTGGATGCGGCGGTACAGTACCTCGGCTCCCGCTGGACTGTTGATGTTCAGGTCGGCGAAATTCACCGTGATGCTGGGAGGCGGCTCTTCCGCCGAAGCCGGCAGAACCGTGCCTAGGCAAACCGCCGCGATGGCGCCCGTCAACGTATTGCGAATCATGCTGTTCATGGTCTTCTCCTGTGAACTATTGGTTGGTCTGGTTCTTCACGCCTCCGCCGCAAGGGCTGCGAGGCGTGGGCACAGTTGAAGGCACGGGGCGGCGCCAAGTCCTGAAGGCTTTGGCAAGCATTCCTGAAGCTTTTCTCAAGCCCCGAGGATTCAATGCCTTACCGTCCAAAGGCCGGCATATACTCGGTGCCGTGGAGGGTCCGGCAATGGATGCGGCGCCGCTGGGCAAGCAGTTTTTCGTCGGCGACTGGCTCGTCGAGCCGGCGATCGACAGCATTTCGCGCGGTGATGAGCGGGCTAAGCTCGAGCCGCGCACCATGCGACTGCTGGTGCGGATCGCGCAATCCCCCGGCGAGGTCTTGAGCGCCGAGCTGTTGCTGAACGAAGTCTGGGCGGGCGTTGTCGTCGGCCCGGCCTCGGTGTACCAGGCGGTGTCACAATTGCGGCGGGTCCTGGGCGACACCGAGACGCAGCCGCATTACATCGCCACGGTGTCGCGCAAGGGCTATCGGCTGGTTGCGCCGGTGAAGCCGGCCGAGGCGGGATTGCGCCCGTTGTCGCCGGACGGCGGGGCTCCCTCGGCGCAGACGCGCGTTGCGGCGCCGCCCGTCATTGCGGTGGCCGCGCGGTTCGGAGTGGGCCGATGGCGGCTCTGGGCGGCTCTCGGCGCGGCACTGCTCACACTCGCAGGCGGCCTCTGGTGGTATCGCGGGACTCGCGAGCCGGCCGCGCCGTCCATCGTGGTGCTGCCCTTCGTGGACATGTCGTCCGGCAAAGCCGATCAATCGTTCTGCGATGGCCTGACCGAAGAGCTCTCCAACTGGCTCGCGCAGGTCCCGAACTTGCGCGTGGTCGCGCGCACCTCGGCGTTCGCATTCAAGGGCCAGTCCATCGACGTACGCAAAATAGGCACACAACTCGGCATCACCCATGTGCTCGAAGGCTCGATGCGGCGCACGGCGGATCACATGCGTGTCACCGTGCAGCTCATCGATGCGCGCAGCGGCTATCACCTGTGGTCCACCGATTATGACCGCCCGATGGCGGATGCGATCAGCATGCAGGAAGAGATATCGCGGGCGGTCGCGGACAATCTGGAAATCCGGCTCACGCAAAACACCTCAGAGCGATTCTCGGCCCGCGGTACGGCGAATCCTGCCGCTTATCAGTGGTACGTGCTCGGACTCAAGCATCTGCAGGAGCGCAGCCCTGAGGACAATCGGCAGGCCGCCGAGTTGTTCAAGCAGGCGCTGGCCGCCGACCCGCGCTTCGTTCCCGCGTATGTGGGGCTGGGCCGCGCCTATCTGAACGAGCGGCCCTTGCGCAACGTGCCGGTCGCCGAACTCGGCGCGCGCATCGAGCCTTTGCTGACGGCGGCGGAGAAGCTGCGGCCGGGGCTCGCTGATGTCGATGCGCTGCGCGGTGCGCTGCTGGCCGAACAAGGGCAGATGCAGGCTGCCGAAGCGGCGCTGCGGCGCGCAACCCAATCCAATCCGAATGACTCGCAGGCCTTCGCAGAGCTGGGGCGCGTCTACCTGACTGCCGGCCGGCCTCGCGACGCACTGGCTGAATGGAGCCGGGCCGTGCTGCTGAACCCGCTGGATTACGTTGCCTACACGCAGCGCTGCGTGACCTTGCAGGATCTTTCAAGATTCGCAGAGGCCGCCGAGGATTGCGCCCGCGCCCGCGACATCAAGGCGGATGCGGAGTGGCCCTATGTTGCGAGCAGCTGGCTGGCTGCCGCCCAGGGCCGCCTTGATGAAGCCCTGCGCTGGAATGCCGAGGCGATCCGGCGCGAACCGCAGGACGCGAGCCTCTATACCAGCCGGGCCGATTACTATCTGTCGCTGGGCTTGCCCGCACGCGGTTTGGAGCGCGCGGAACGTCTGCGCCAATCGGATTCCGCCAAGGCGAGCATCAATACCCGCTGGGCAAGTTCGGCATACGTGACCGGCGGCGCGGCAGCCCTTTTGATCGAGTTGCGCGCGCGACCCGTGGCGCCGGCGCCGGCGGGGGCTGAGTCACTGCTGGACGCCGCTTATTTCGAACTTTTGCTGGGGCGGCCTTCGGCCGCCGCCGAAGACGTCAGGCGCGCCGAAGCGGCGCAGGACTATGACCCGCGTGCACTCATCGACCCTTGGTACCTGCGTTGGGGTGATTCCGGCGCACTGATCGTGGCAACCGTGGCGAAGAAAAACGGCGATGAAGCCAAGGCGCAAAAAATACTCAGCGACATTCTCGAAGCTGTAGACCGGCTGATTGCGCAAGGCACCGATCGCCACGGAGTTTACGAACTGCGCGCAGGCGTGATGGCGCTTCAGGGCGATGGGCCGCGTGCCCTCGACGACCTGCGTCATGCAGCCAGGCTCGGCTGGCGCCGCAGTTTCTGGGCGATGCACGAGCCGCAATTCGAATTGTTATGGCCACGCGCTGACTTTCGCGCCCTGATCGCGCAGGTCGACGCCGCCAACTCTCCCTTGCGCCGCGCAGTCGCGGCCATGCCCTGAAATCAGGGTGCGTTGGCGATGTTGAGCAACAGGCCGGTCATGTTGGCCAAGTAGTCCTCACGCCGCGAAACAGCGCCGCCTTGGACCGGCCACGGTGGCGGAGGCCTGTGCGGGATGGGGCCCGGACCCTTGCCACCGCCCGACATGCAGTTGTCGACGATATAACTGATCATCGTCGACAGGACCACATCCAGATCACGGGCCGCTTCTTTCGTCGTGATGTCTTTCGTCCAATTGACGGAGGTCAGAAATTGCGAGACTTTGGATTCGAGTTCGCTTGTTTCGATGCCTGGCATGGTGTGTTCCTCTTGAGTGTCCGCGCGCGTCGACTCTGCGCCGGGTAGATCGCCGTGGTCAATAGGAGTCACGGTTGTAGCCTGTGATAATGTGCCGCAAGAACGGTCAATCTTGGGAGACTACGATGACAGAATCACAAGTGAAAACACCCTGGCACATTTGGCTGATCGGCGCTTTCGCGGTTCTATTCAACTCCGTCGGAGTGTTCGACTTCCTGATGAGCATGGCGCAAGGCGCAAAGTACCAAGCTAGCGTGGGCATGACGCCGGATCAGATCGCCCATTATCAAGGGATGCCCAGCTGGATGATGGCGGTGTGGGCCGTCGGCGTCTTTGGGGCGTTGCTGGCTTCGATCCTCTTATTGCTGCGCCGGAAGCTGGCGTTTCCAGTCTTCGTGATATCGCTGGCGGCGTTCCTCATCAGCCTTCTTTACACCTACGTCCTTACGAACGGCGGCGTCATCATGGGTCAACAGATGTCGATCACAAGCGCGGTGATCGCGGGGCTGCTGGTTTTCTTCAGCGTGTACTCGCGGTTCATGTCCGCGCGGGGCCTGCTGCGCTGACGGGAGATCAGAGCGGCGGACTGTGATCGAGGATGTGCGGGAATTGCGGCGGCAAGGCGCGCGTATCCATTGAGCGGGCCGGTGATTTTTCGCGAACGGTCCGGCAGCGTGTAATCTAGGTTTCCTTTTCGCGAGGACATGGTAATGCCAGGGCTTTTGCCGTCGGTCGATCCCAACGGGCTGCTCGAATACTCGGTCGTCTACACCGATCGCGCGCTGAATCACATGTCGCAGGCCTTTGGCAGCGTCATGCAGGACATTTCGCGACTGTTGAAGAGCGCGTACGCGGCCGATGCGGCCATCGTGGTGCCGGGCAGCGGCACCTTCGGCATGGAGGCGGTCGCACGGCAGTTCGCGACTGACAAAAAATGCCTGGTGATCCGCAACGGCTGGTTCAGTTGCCGTTGGACGCAGATTTTCGAGACAGGCCGGATTCCCTCCCATTGCACCGTGCTGAAGGCGCGCCGCGTCGCCGATGCGCCGAAGGCGCCGTTTGCACCGGTGCCGCTGGAGCAGGTGCTGGCAGCAATCCGATCTGAGCGTCCCGATCTCGTGTTCGCGCCGCATGTGGAAACTTTCTCTGGCATGATTTTGCCCGATGCCTATCTGCGTGCCGTTGCCGATGCCGCGCATGCGGTGGGCGGCCTGTTCGTTCTGGATTGCATTGCATCGGGATCGATGTGGGTGGACATGCGTGTCAGCGGTGTCGATATCTTGATCAGCGCGCCGCAGAAAGGTTGGAGCGCCTCGCCTTGCGCGGGTCTCGTGATGTTGGGTGAAGCGGCGCGAGCCAGGATCGACTCGACCACCAGCACCAGCTTTGCGTGCGATCTGCGCAAATGGCTGCAGATCATGCACAGCTATGAGGGCGGCGGTCACTCCTACCATGCCACGATGCCCACCGATGCGCTGACAAACGTACGCGCAGCCATGCTCGAGACGGAAGCGTACGGATTTGAACGCCTGCGCACCGCTCAACAGGATCTCGGGAATCAGGTGCGAGCGCTGATGGTGGCGAACGGTTTCGCCAGCGTCGCTGCGGAAGGCTTTCAGGCGCCCAGTGTGGTCGTGAGCTACACCGACGATGCCGATATTCAATCCAGCAAGAAATTCCGTGCGGTGGGGCTGCAGACGGCGGCGGGAGTGCCGCTGCAATGTGACGAGCCGGCGGATTTTCGCAGTTTCCGCATCGGTTTGTTCGGTCTGGACAAATTGCAGAACATCGATCGCACAGTGAAAAGCTTGGCAACGGCGCTACAGCAAGTGCTATGGCGCAACGACGGCGCGAAAGCGCCGTGCTGAATCCGTTTCTTTTTTGATCTGCTTGCCACCAGGGATCCTTGCTTATGAAAAATCTACGAATCGCGGTCTGCGCACTGATGATGAACCTGCCGCCGCCGCTCGCGGCTCATGCGGCGACGCAGCCGGGATTCACGATGGCGCAGGTCATCCACTACCCCTACGAATCGCAACTCGTCGCTGCTGACAATGCGGATGTCATCGCCTGGGTGCGCACCTTCGAGGGAGTGCGCAATGTCTGGGTGGCGCGTGGTCCGGATTTCGCGCCGCGACAAGTCACAAATTTTACGCAGGACGACGGCCAGGAGATCACGCAGGTGACCTTTTCGCCTGACGGTACGCGCCTGGTGTTCGTTCTGGGTGGTGATCACGACGGGAATTGGCCTGCGGAAGGCAATCTGGCCCCGGACCCCGCGTCCTCGTCGCTGCAGCCCGTTGCAGCCATCTGGGCTGTCGCGTTGAGCGGCGGCGCGCCGGTGAAGATTGATGAAGGCGACGCACCGGCGATTTCTTCCAAGGGCCAGTTGGCCTACCTCAAGAATGACCATGTGTGGACTGCAACCTTTGACGGCGGTAAACCGGAACTGCTGTTTTTCGATCGCGGCAAGAACAAAGATCTGCGTTGGTCGCCGGACGGCAGCCGGCTGGCGTTCATCTCCCACCGCGGCGATCACGCCTTCATCGGTATCTTCACCGCAAAGTCCGCGCCGCTGCTGTATCTGTCGCCCTCCACTGGCATTGACGTCTCTGCGCGCTGGTCGCCGGATGGAAAGCGCGTCGCGTTCGTCAGACTCCCAGGCGATGGCGGTCCGCCCGAACCGGTTCTGACGAAGATTCCGCATCCGTGGTCGATCTGGACGGCATCGGCTGCCGACGGTTCCGCGCAACTGGTCTGGCGCAGCCCCAACACGCTGGCGGGATCCTATCCGGATGTCGAAGGCGAGGCGAATCTGCATTGGGCCGGCGGCGGCGATCGTCTGGTCTTCCTGGCGTATCTGGATGACTGGCAGCATCTGTACTCGGTGCCATCGACGGGTGGCGCGCCGTTGTTGCTGACGCCGGGCGCATTTATGGTCGAGCACGTGGTGATGAGTCGTGATCGTGGCTCCATCATCTATGACGCGAATACGGGCGCCACGCCGGGTGATGACGATCGTCGACATGTGTTCCGCGTGCACGTGGATCGCGCGGACGCCATTGCGCTCACGACCGGCGACTCCCTGGAATGGACACCCGTCAGCGCAGCTGTCGATACGGCTGCATTCGTAGCAGCCGGTGTACAGCAGCCGCCTTCGATTGCCACCGTGCGCCTCGACGGCAGCCACCGAACAACATTGGCAGATGGCGCGCTGCCAGCCGATTTTCCGCGCGCGCAGCTCATCACGCCGAAACCTGTGATCTTCACCGCGGCGGATGGAACGCGTGTTCACGGGCAATTGTTCGCAAGTGCCGGAGCGACGGCCGCTCGCGCCAAGCCGGCCGTCATTTTCGTGCACGGCGGACCCCCTCGGCAGATGCTGCTGGGCTGGCATTACATGGACTACTACAGCAACGCTTACGCCGTGAACCAATATCTCGCGGCGCATGGTTTCGTGGTGCTGTCGGTGAACTATCGATTGGGCATCGGCTATGGACGCGCATTCCATCAGCCCGAACACGCAAGCTTGGCAGGTGCATCCGAGTATCAGGACGTGGTCGCCGGCGCGCGCTATTTGCAATCTCTGCCGGGCGTTGATCCGTCCCGCATCGGTTTATGGGGCGGCTCCTACGGCGGCTATCTCACGGCGATGGGTCTGGCGCGCAATTCAGACATCTTCAAAGCCGGCGTGGATCTGCATGGCGTACACGATTGGTCCGCGCTGTTGGATGCATTCCTGGGCAAGCCGGCCGGCCGTTACGAAAAGGGCGATCGGGAAGCCGCGATGAGCGTTGCCTGGGCCTCCTCACCCGATTCGGCCATCGATGGCTGGAAGTCGCCGGTGCTGTTGATTCACGGCGATGACGATCGCAATGTCCCGTTCGCTCAGACGATTGATCTTGCGCGCCGCCTCGAAGCGCGCAATATCGATTACGAAGAGATGGTGATCCCCAACGAGATCCACGGCTTTCTGCTGCATTCAACCTGGTTGCGGGTGGATGAGGCGACGGCAGGCTACCTGGGGCGAAAACTAGGCGCCGCCGCGCATTCGGACGTATCATCTCGCTGAAACGTCTGTCATCGGTGTCTGTTTCGCTGCAGCCCGCGGAAATTTCTACCGCGCTGTTGGGCCGTTCTCACTCGGGTCGAGAAACTCGCGAATGGCGAGATTGACCAGATCAGGACTCTTCAGAAACATTCCATGCCCGGTGCCCGGAACGATGATCAATTGCCCTTTGCGCAGCCCGCGATAAATCTCGGCGGTATCCTCGAGCGAGGTGAAATCGGTGTCACCTGCCATGACGAGAACCGGCGCCGAAATCTTCTTCAGATCGGCGGGCTCGATCACCACTGGCTGGATCCACATCTGATAACTCTTCGCCAACAGCGTCATCCAGTGATCGGCGCCGTCCGGACTGACCTTGGCGTAGTCTGTGCGGAACCAGGGCGGAAATCCGTCTGAAATCGTCTGAAGTTTCGCCGCCAGTTGTGCCGCGGGCCATTGACTGCGCTGCCGAACTTCCTCGGCGGACAATCCAGATCGAAGATTCGCGCCGGAGACGACCAGACGACGCACCAGGGCCGGGTGATCTCGCGCAATCAGCAAGCCGATATTGGCGCCATCGCTGTGTCCCACGATATCCACAGGACCGACGCCCAGTTTCTCGATGACGGCCGCCGTGTCGTCCGCCATTTGTTGGTACGACAGCGTCCACGGGCCGTCCGCGCTATGACCGTGCCCGCGTTGGTCGATGCCGATGACTCTGCGATAGGCGGCGAAGTAATCGCGTTGTTTGGCGTAGTTGTTATCGAAGAAAATCATGCCGCCGTGCAGGAACACGATGGGCGCACCGCGTCCGAAGGATTCGGTGTAGAGCTTTGCACCGTTCACTTCGACGTAGTGGTGGGCGCCACCGGTGCGGTCGGCCGAATTGTCCGCCAGACTGTCCGATGCGGCAAGCACGGACAAACTCAGCAGGATTGCGCACAGAAACCCGCGAACGAAGTGATTCACCGTGATTTCCTCGATCGAAGCGTTGAGCGGCTTTCACCAGTTTACGCCAATTCCCATCCGCTCCTTGGTTGCCCTATCGAGGTAAAATGACGCTGAGTCACCATCGAGGCAATAGCAGAGCATGAACGATCCGCAAACCTACACACCGCCCGCCGTCTGGACCTGGAAGAAGGACGGCGCCGGCCGCTTTTCGGGTATCAATCGACCCGTCGCGGGACCGACGCATGACAAAGTGCTTCCCGTTGGCCGTCATCCCTTGCAGCTGTATTCGCTCGCAACACCCAACGGCGTCAAGGTCACCGTCATGTTGGAAGAGCTGCTGGCGCGCAAATTCAGCGGCGCCGAGTACGACGCATGGATGATCAGCATCATGGACGGCGATCAGTTCGGCAGCGGTTTCGTCGCCGTCAATCCCAACTCCAAGATCCCGGCGCTCACGGATCGCAGCGGCCCCACACCCATCCGCGTGTTCGAGTCGGGTTCGATCTTGCTGTACCTCGCCGAAAAATTCGGCGCCTTTCTCCCGACCGACATCGCCACTCGCACCGAATGCTTGTCGTGGCTGTTCTGGCAGATGGGCAGCGCGCCGTACCTGGGCGGTGGTTTCGGGCACTTCTACGCCTACGCGCCGTGGAAGATCGAATATGCCATCGACCGCTTCGCCATGGAGGTGAAGCGGCAGCTCGACGTCCTGGATCGGCGTCTGGCGGAGACACAGTATCTGGCAGGCCCGGACTATACGATCGCCGACATCGCCACCTGGCCTTGGTATGGCGCGCTGTTGCAGGGCAGAATCTACGGCGCGGCTGAATTCTTGCAGGTTCACGAGTACGTCAATGTAAAGCGATGGTCCGACGCGATCACCGCGCGTCCGGCTGTTCAGCGCGGGCTCAAGGTGAATCGCAATTACGGCGATCAGTCAAAGCAGCTGCATGAACGGCATGACGCCAGCGACTTCGACACCAAGACGCAAGACAAAATTGAGGCGGCGAAGGCAGCGAACGGCGGCTGATCTCACTTTGCGAAGGAGAGGGTCATGGCACTGAGTGACGAACTGGCGAAGTTACAAGACTTGCACGCGCGCGGAGGTCTGACGGATGAAGAGTTCGCCCGTGCCAAAGCGCGCGTGTTGAACGAGCCGGTGCTGCCCACGCCACCACCGGCAATTGCGGCGGCCAATGCCATGCGCCGCAGCCGTGCGGATAGCTGGCTTGCCGGTGTCTGTGGTGGCATCGCGCGTACCACCGGCATCGACTCCTGGCTCGTCCGGTTGCTGTTTTGCATTCTCATTCTGTGCGGTGGCGTCGGCCTGCTGGTGTATATCCTGCTGTGGATTTTCGTGCCGATGGAGTGAGTAGCTTGCGCTGAGCAGGCGTCGTTGCAATGCTGTAACCGCCGGGCATATGCACTAAAATGCGAGGGCGCTCGACCCTCCAGGAGAAAAACATGAACGTGAACACGCGTGCATGGCTGATCATGGCGACCCTTGGGATTTTATCCGGTGTCGCGCATGCTGACAGTTACAGCGACACCCTCGCATTGTTCAAGAACGCAGACGTCAGCGCTGCTTTCGTAGAAAAAGCCTACGGCTATGCCGTGTTTCCCACCATCGGCAAGGGCGGCCTGGGCGTCGGGGGCGCATTCGGAAAAGGACGCGTGTACGAGAAGAATAAACTCATCGGCGATGTCAAAATGTCCCAACTGAGTCTGGGCTTTCAAGCAGGCGGCCAGTCCTACAGCCAGATCGTCTTCTTCGAGGATAGGGATGCCTTGATCCGGTTCACCGGGGGAAATTTCGAATTCGGCGCAAATGCCAGCGCGATTGCAATCACCGCCGCTGCCTCGGCCAGTGCAGGCACCACGGGCGCCACCGGTTCGGCCAGCGGCGGCAAGAAAGATGCAAAGACCGCCGGTTCCTATAAAGACGGGATGGTGGTGTTTACCATCGCCAAGGGAGGTCTCATGTACGAAGCGTCCGTCTCGGGACAGAAATTTACCTACAAGGCGCGAGGAGCGAAGTAGCTGCGAGGCCGTTTTGCACGGCTCGCTACTGTCAGCAACTCCGACCGCATCCGCATTTTCCCCCAGGCTGCAATTCTCAGGCCCCAGACGAGCAGCCCTGCCCAGTAGTACACATAGTCGATCGGTTGATTGCTGTGGTATTGATACAGCTCATCCCAGTAAGTGCTCCAGGTTTCTGCCCACAGCAAATAGATTCCAACGGTGTGGAGCAGTTTCCACTGGCGTGCGCTGAGAAAGCGCCGGCCGAAGCGGAAGGATGTGAAAACCATTGCAAACAAAAAGACGTAGCCGGGAATTTCCTCGGCAATCGAGTAAATGCTGTACTGCTCTTTGATGTAGTAGTCGTAGTGGCCGACGACCACCCACACAATGAACAGCAACTGCCAGGCCATTCCGCCGGCATAGCAAAGCCCCAGCACGCGCCGCTTGCGCAGCAGCCATCGGCTCCAGTTCGCCCGCCACAACGAGGCGATGGACGATGCCGCAAACGCAAGATAGAGCCAGGGGACGGAGAGTTGCACTGAAACGGCGATCAGGTGAGAGACATCGGCCGACACCGCGAAGTCGGTCCGGCTGATGGCCAACGCCATGCCGCCGCTGATACCCAGGAAAATGGTTCCGAAAACTCCCCAGTCGCTGGACAAACCTGCCTTCATGTCGGAAAGTGATTTCATCACGATGAAACCAAGTCTACACCTGGGGCGGGGCACTGCCATGGCACGCAAGCTGATCGCCGCCGCCTCACTGATGCTTGGCTTGATTCTGCTGAGCTTCGGCCGTTATTGGTCGGCCAAGGGCCTCGCATTCTTCGAAGGAACAGGACTGTGGCCGTGGCTGCAGCTATCGGTTCCCTTCATACCCATCCTGCTGATCATGCTGGGTGTGATGGGGCTTACCCGGCAGCCGAAATCCTTCAGCGGGCCGGCCTCGTCAGCAGATTCGTTGGGCGATCGTCAAACTCTATGACGGGAGTTTCCCAGGGATGCGCATTCAGCAGTGCGCTCAACGCGGTTCGCAGTTCACCTGGATCGGCCGCCGCGTCGATGTAGCTGGTGATGACGAGGGTGGGGCAGAGCGTGTTCGTTCCGGCCTCGCCGGCCGTGGGCGTGGCACGATCAGTGACCGTAAAACCCTCCATCCCCAGCGACACTTCAAACACGCCCTGATACAAGTCGAAATCCCCCAACGGATTGGGCCCACGAATCACCGCCAACACCTTGGCCGCAACCGCATCCGTCTCGATCGCCGCCAACTCCCCCCGCAGCAACGCCGCAAACGTCAACGACGACACCGGGCAATGAACTCGAACCTTAAACGCAGCGCGCATCGGTATCGTCATGGTCGACCTCTCATCTGACTGGTTGCCCGCTGCGTAGCGCTGGCGATGCGGGGCTTTGAAATTGCGATGACGCAGTGCCGGCTCAACCGGATGTGCTTTTCGCTCGTGGTCGCGCCGGCCCGGATCGGCGACCCG